>CAZPUH010000673.1:0-2038 GCA_964589215.1 uncultured Myxococcales bacterium
CCACGCTCGCCGGTGCGGATGCGGATCGCCTCCTCGACCGGCGTCACGAAGATCTTCCCGTCGCCGATGCGGCCCGTACGGGCGACCGACATGATCGCTTCGACGACGTCGCGCACGATGTCGTCCTTCACGACGATCTCGATGCGGACCTTGGGGACGAAGTCGACCACGTAGGCCGAACCTCGGTAGACCTCCTTCTTGCCGCCGGTGCGGCCGAACCCTTTGACCTCATAGACGGTCATCCCCTGCACACCCACCTCGCGAAGACGATCCTTCACATCGTCCAGCTTGAATGGCTTGATGATGGCTTCGATCTTCTTCATGCGGGCCTCACGCTATCGCGCCATTGTTTCGCGACAGTTTCGCAGCAGTTAAATCGTCGTAACCCGGGCACGTCAAGCGATTTTCAGGGCGCGCGCAGAGCCCCGACGAGCTCGCGAACGTCGCTGATCCCATCAGCCGCCAAACGCTCGGCGAGCTGGCGCACGATTCCCCCGGACGCATCGGGGTCGACGAAGCTCTGGGTGCCGACCTGCACGGTGCTGGCACCCGCCAGGAAGAACTCGATCGCGTCCGTCGCGTCCTGAATCCCGCCGATTCCGGAGATCGGCAGCGGGACGCCGGCGCGGCGCACCTGGTACACCATCCGCAAGGCGATCGGTTTGATGGCCGGGCCCGACAGCCCGCCGAAGATCGTGGCGATCTTCGGTTTGCGGGTGCGCGCGTCGATCGCCATCCCGGTGATCGTGTTGATGATCGACAAGCCGTCCGCGCCCGCATCGGCGCAGGCCTTGGCCAGGGCCACGATGTCGGACGTGTTGGGCGTCAGCTTGATCCAGAGAGGCTTCTTGACCACCTCGCGGCAGGCTCGCACCAGGTCGCGCAGAACGCGCGGGTCGGTGCCGAACTCGATGCCGCCGGCCTTGATGTTCGGGCAGGAGACGTTCATCTCCAGCCCGTCGACGCCGTCCAGCCGATCCAGGCGCGCCCCGCAGTCGACGTACTCGTCGAAGGTGGTCCCGAAGAAGTTGACCAGCACGCGCGTGCCGCAGGCGCGCAGGAACGGCAGCTTGTCGCGCTCGAACCCCTCGACCCCGACGTTCTCGAGGCCGATCGAGTTGAGCATCCCCGAAGCGGTCTCGCAGATGCGCGGCGTGTGATTGCCGAAGCGCGGCTTCGGCGAGATCCCCTTGGTGACGACCCCGCCCAGCGCGCCCAGCTCCGTCAACGACTCGAACTCCTTGGCGTAGCCGAAGGTGCCCGAGGCGGTGAGGACGGGGTTGCGAAACGCGAGGCCGCCGGCTTCGATCTGAAGGCGCACGTTCATGACGGACAAGCGGGCGGCGGGGACGGCGGCTCGCTCACGTCCAGCACGTCGGCGGCGTCGAAAATGGGACCGTTGCTGCAGACATAGCGAAACGGGCGCGAGCGCGCCGGGACGGCGCACCCGAGGCAAACCCCGATTCCGCAAGCCATCTGCTCTTCCAGCGACAGGAAACAGGGCACCCCGCGATCGCGCGCCAGCCGCGCCACCGCCCAGAGCATCGCGTTGGGACCGCAGCTCAGGATCCGTACGGGCTTGCCCGCATGCGCGTCGAGGCGAGTGAGCAGCGTCTTCGTCACCAGCCCCTGGTCGCCGACCTCGCCGCTCTCCGTCGCGAGGTGCAGCGGAAGCCGCATCGCTTCCATCTCGCGCAGCAGGACCAGGTCGGCGGCGCGGCGGCCACCGTAGATCATCTCGAAGCGGGCGATGTCGCCGCGCGCCGCGGCGTGCGCCGCCTGCATATAAAGGGGGGGAAGGCCGACCCCGCCGGCCACCAGCAGATCGGTCGTGCCGGCCACCGGCTCCGGGAAGTTGTTGCCGAGGGGGCCCAAAACGTCGAGCTCGGCCCCGGGCAGCGCCCGCTCGAGCAGAGCGGTGCCTCGACCGACGGTTTTGGCCAGAATCTCGGCCGTGTCGCCCGGCCCAGCCGACATCAGCGAGAAGGCGCGGGGCAGGAGCGGATCGCGCCCCCAAGCTCCCCGAATCATGACGAAT
>CAZPUH010000674.1:0-19338 GCA_964589215.1 uncultured Myxococcales bacterium
TGCTGATCTGAAGTGTGCGTTTACCGAGATCTTTCATGATGTCTGTCTCCCTGAGGCAACCCGGCCGACTCGAAGAGTCCCGTTGGCTTTGCGTCCCCCGATCGCTCGGGGTTTGCCGATTTCTACAGGCCGTTGACTCGGGCACAGATAAAGCAGTAACCGGGCCAACACTATTAAGCCGGGAAACAGGCAGTTGTGGGGTCTGGAAACGCCCGGCGTTGTTGCAAGAACAACAACTTCGGATGTGCCGGAGACAACGGTCTCACCTGTTGCCCGGCGAACAACGCGCCAGGTCCCTGACGCGGGCGCGGCCTGCCTAGCGATCGCTGGACGGCAGACCGGCGACGAACTGCGCTTCGCGGCGGCGGCCCATGCCGCGCAGATACGCGACGAACCGCGCGCGCCAGGTCGCCTCGTCGAGACTGAATCTCAGCAGCCGGTGCATGTCGCGCAGCCGGTCGTCGATGGGGACGGTCCGCTCCTCCTGGGCGGCGGGGTGCGTCCACTCATAAGGAAAGGCGTGCCGGCCGCTGGTGAACACGGCGTAGTGCCAGACCGCCTCGTCGACGCGCCCGTGCTGCGACAGGTACTCGGCGTAGCGGAAGTGATTGTGGATGGAGCTGGGGCAGGCACGCACAGCGTGCGCCAGCAGGTGTCCCTCGTCGGACCAGGTCGCCGCCTGCGCGTCGGACAGCGCGATCTGCGCGCCCAGCGCGAGCACCAGCAGCGCGCGCATCCAGGCGGCGCGGCGCCAGGCGGCGGACAGCCACGGGCCCAGCGCGAGACACAGAAAGAAGGACGGCAGCAGCAGGAAGCGGTCCGCCATGCTCTCGGGCATCGGGAACACGACGCCGGTCACCAGCAGCCACGCGGCGATGGCGGCCGCGGCGAACGGGATCTCACGGCGCCGGGACGACCGCCAGGTCGCGAGGCCCGCGATCGCGAGCAACCCACACCCGACGACGAGGGCCACCGACGGGCCGGTCGGGCGCGACACCTCGGCGAACGTGCGGCCGGTACACAGGTTGACGGGGACGGCGACCAGGCGCGCGTAACGCGCCAGCAGCTCGACGCCGTAGGCAGCCTTTTGCCAGAGGTCGGCGCCCGCGACGACGTCACTGGGCGCCGTGTACGACAGCGCGCCCGGCTGGATGCTCAGGCGCAGCGCCACGTAGGCGATCAGCACCGCCGTCAGCGTGGCAGTGGGCGCGTGAGCGCGGAGGGCGGGCAGCGGTGGATCCGGGCGCCGGCGGCGGAGCTCGGCGAAGAGCGCGACCACCAGCGGCAACACCGCGATGGTCTCCTTCGCGAGCAGGCCGACCGCGAAGGCCAGCGCCGCCGCCAGCAACCGCGCGACGGAGGTTGGGGCGCCGTCCACGACCGTCGGCGAGAGCGCCAGCAGGGTCAGCGCCGCGAAGAGCACCGCCAGCGTGTCGGCGCGCCCCACCAGGCTGGCGACGTTCTCCGCGTGCGTCGGCATGACGGCGAACAGCGCCAGCGCCAGCCACGCGGCGCCAGCGGACATGCAGCGCCGGGCAAACCGCCAGCCGGCGAGCACGAGAGCCACGTAGCAGAGCAGCGACGTGACGTGGAACGCGGGCGCCGAGCCGCCGAACAGGCGATGGTCGAGGGCAAACGACAGCGTGGCGACGGGGCGGTAAGAGGGGGGGATCGAGGTGAGAGGCTCGCCCCAGAACGACAGCTTGAACGCGTCGAGCAGCGGGGCCGTCCCCTGCACCACCGGGTGATGGACGATCGCGTACCCGTCGTCCATGACGAAGCCGCCGCCGAGGCCCGACGCAAAGGATGCGACGCAAAGGAGCGCCAGCGTCGCTCCCTGCACCCAGGGCTTCCGGAACGCGCTCGCCAGATTCACGCGGGGCCTTCGGAGGTCACAGCTTGGGAATCCGCAGCGTCTTGCTGATCATCCCGCTGCCCCACAGGACGTAGAGCAGGCTCCAGGGATGCCAGCGCAGGCCCGCGATCGTCACGGCGCCCAGCGGGAGGCGCTCTTGCCAGTGACCGGTGGCCGCCAGGATCGCCAGGGCCGTGACGAGGAGGAGGCTGGTCGGAATCGGGAGGCCTTCGAAGTGGGTCACCTTGCCGGTGGGGTCCGTGAGCTGGGAGGCGGTGACGTTGTAGCGCGCGAGGCGGCTGATGCCGCAGCCGACGAAGAAGATGAGACAGAGCGCGTCCCAGCCGCCGCGCATCCCGGCGGCGAAGGCCATCCCGGCCGGCGCGACGCCGAACGAGACCACGTCGGCCAGCGAGTCGAGCTCCTGCCCCAGCGGCGACCCCGTCCCGCGCCGCCGCGCGATCCGGCCGTCCATCGTGTCCATCAGCAGCGCGACGGGCAGCAACCCCGAGCCCAGCCAGAAGAAGCCGGTCTGGCGATCGACCGTGAACCGCATGAACGCCAGCAACGCCCCCGCCCCCAGGAAGCCGTTGAGCAGCGTGACCACATCGGCCAGCTGAAACTCGCGAATCATCGAAAAGTGGCGTCGCTCGGGCATCCGTCCTCCCACCGCCGACGAGCATACTTCGCAACGCCGCCCCGCCGTCATCGTTCCCGGCTTGGGCTATTCTCGCCTCGTCACATGCGTCTAAAGTCACTGGCGGCGGTCGTCGGCCAGGCGATTGCCGGCGTGGCGGGATCGATGTTGATCGGGCTCGTCTTGGTCGGCCCCTCCTACGCCGTCGCCCAGGCGTTCCGGACCCGCGTCGACATTCCCGGCTGCCGCGCTACCTGCGAGAAGCACAGGTTGCTGTTCGACGATTACTATTCGGACAAGAGCGGCGACGGATGCATCTGCCGGCAACCTGAAGACCCCCGACGCTGGCGCGTCTTCGAGGAGTCGTACCACGTCCTCGGCGGGGACTCGCCCGGCGCTGCCGTCCTGGACGTCCTCATTCGGGGAGTCGCGGTGGTCGGCGTATTCATCCTCAACGTGGCGCTTCTGCTGGCGGCGCTGGTCTTGTTGTTGCGCTGGCGTCGCCGCCGGAAGCCTACGTCCAGCTGACCCGGAAGGGCATCTTCGTCAGCTCGTCGTCCATGTAGGGGCGCAGCGCGGGGGCCGAGCCCCGCCAGAGGACGGAGAGCCGGCTCTCGTCTGGCTCCAGCAAAACCGTGTGAATGACCGGCTCGGTCTCTTTCAGCTTACCGTTGCGCCCATCGGTCCAGATCCGCGGCCGCTGAGTGGGCAGGCGGAGCGTCAACCGGGGCGCCATCGGATGCAGATTGAGGAGCTCGATCTCTTCACCCCCCTTCAAGTACGGAAGCTGAAGCCCCAGCGACGCACCGTTGGCCGCCCGCGGGCTGAATTTCTGGGCCACGGCCTTCGCGGTCAAGATGTCGGCCGGGGCGTGCCCGCGCTGCACCTCGGCGATCGGCTTGGCGGGCGGGGCATGCGCCGGGACGAATCCGCAGAACGCGACGCGGGGGAACCAGCTCAGGCTCACCCAATCCATGGCCTGAGGCAACGGCTGCTCCGGCCATCGGTCGACGCTGCCCACCGCCAGTCGTTCGGGGCTCAGGAGCTCGAGCGGATCTTCCAGGTTGGGGAGCTTCAAGCTCTCGAGCGCGGCCGGCGTCGCTTCCAGCAGATAGCCCCGCCCTGCGGGGTTGCGCGGGTATGAGTAGTGACGGGGCTGCACGCCCGCCAGTTCGGGAGGGAGACTCCGAGCCAGCTCGGCATACGGATCACCGTACTTCGCAGCGGCCGCCTTGTCCTCGCCGCCGTAGGCGTGGTCGTAGCGGAGCGGAACCTTCTCCACCGGTGCGGGCGGAGAAAAGACCAGCCGCCCGGTCGTGGACAGGTGGCAAGTCCGGTCGCCCGTCACCTGGATGCTCTTGTACGCCTGAGACACGCGCAGCGACACCTTGAACGACGGCACGGGCCTGTCCGCGTAGGCGTGTCCCTTCAGGACCACGTCGGTTGCGCCTTTGTGGGGATAGAGGTCCGTGTCCGTCTGAAGCAACCGCCGCTCGCGGTCGCGCACGATGGCTTCGTTCAGCGGAAGCTGCTCGTCCGCGAGGACGACGCGACCGTTCGGGATCAGGCGGAAGGTCGCCTTGGCCAGCACGGCCAGAATGTTGCGTCCTTCGGGATCCCGCCCCGACATCTGCCGGGCCGTCGACGTGGGGCTGTTTTCAGACATCAGGCAGGCTGCGCGTTCTGGTCGGGGGGCGGAAAATCACCCGGGCCGGAGGGGAACTCCTCGACGTCTGACGTCCCCAGGTATTTATCGATCGCCTTCTGGGCCGCCTCGTGGCCGGCATCCTCCGCCCCGGCGTCGCCACCCCCGATTGGTGACCAGCCTGGCGAGTAGCCCAAGGGACTCCCGAGGAGCAACCCCGCCCCGGCGCCCGGCGCCGCGAACAAGAGCTCCTCCGCGGCCTGTCCCAGCCATCGTCCGAGCTTCGGCAGCGAGCGTTCCATCGCGTCCGCGATGATCGAGGTGATGTTGCCCGAACCGAGCGCCCGCATGAACGGCTTGAGCGCTCCTTCGGCCAGGTCCTCGAAGAAGCCGCTGACCTTCGAGAGACTGAAGAACTGATTGACCACGTACTGGAGGCCGCCGTCGACGACCATGTGCAGAAAGCCCGCGATCCAGTCGCCGGGCGACATGCCCACGAGGTGGGTGTTGAACGGGATCACCATGCCGGCGGGGAGCGGCGGCGACGCCGGCCCGGCGCAGTTCAGGTTGAACTGCACGACGCTCAGGCACGCGGCGGCGATCGGACCTTTGGGCGCGATGTGTGCGTGCGAACCGAAGTGTGACTTCGAGCCACTGGTCAGGATGATGATCGGCAGGAGCGCGTTAAGGGGAGCGGGCGGGATGACGTTGTAGTGCGGGATGAGGTTCCCGATGTCCGTCCCCTGGCTCATCATGATGCCGCCGGAGGAGCTGTATTCCTTGAGGTTGGCCTTTTTCGCGAGAGCCCCCCAGGGGCCGAGGTAAAGCACCGCGCCGGCCATGTGCGGGACCTTCGGCACCGGGATGAACGACGGCGGCAGGATCGCCTGGTGCAGCTCGATGAACGGAATGCTGATCATGACGTGGTAGTGCTTGAGGACGGCGCACATCATGACGGGCGCTCCACCAGGTCGCAGCTGCGGAGCTGCATCTTGTGAACGACGTAACGGAACGGGAAGCGGTAAGTGATGAACACGCGCGACTGATCAGCCTCGATGCCCACTTGATCGATCTTCAGATCGCGTTGGATGACCTCGCCTCCGAAGGCGAGGACGGCTCGAGGGGCCACGTCGGGAATCGAAAACGTCAGGGGGCCTTCGTGCCAGACGCCGTCGATGCGCACCTGGTCGCCTGGCGTGACCTCGTCCACGATCATCTCCGGGAAGGCGGCGTTGAAGAACTTGGGAAGGATCTCCACCACGCGGCCCTTGTCGTCCAGAAGGATCCCATTGCGCATGCGCTGACCGGAAATGATCGGGCATGGCCCGACGCCAACCGGAGCCGGTCGATCGGTCCAGGCGACCACCGGCCAGCGCGGGTCTTCGATGTTCGGTAATCGGCCGCCGACGGCTGCTTCCTCGGTCAAGAAATATCCTTTGCCGTGCTCGTTCTCGGGAAACGGGCAGCTGAGCCCGTCCCACTCCCCTTTGCCGCCAAACGCGTTCGCCATCGTCAGGGGGATGGCGGTAAATGGCACGGGGGCGGTCGGTCTCAACTGTCGTCCGCCGCGGACCCAGGCGCGCTCGCCCGTCACCTGCACGGTCCTGCTCCAGGCGCCGACAGACATCGTCACCTTCATCTGGCTGACGGCTCGATTCCGTGGCGCGCGCGCCGACCCGAACACGAGGAGGTCCACACCGCCGCGGCGGAACACCTCGTCGCTGTCCATTTTTCCCTGAGGCCCATCCCAGGGCGGCCCCGAGACGATCCACGGGTGTTCGGACGACGCGACCAGCTTTCCGTCGACCAGGTTGAACGTGATCCGCGCGACCACGGCGGCGGCTAGGCGGTTGTCGTCGATCACCGTTCGAAAGATGGCCGCGGGGAACGGCGTGCGGTTGCGCAGCTCCATCGCGCTAGCAGTTCACGCGAACGCGCTCACCGACGAGCTTGACGTCGTCGTTCGCCTGAACGCGGACATCGCCGTGCGTGGCCGTCACCGTCTGGACGCGCGCCTCGCTTGCGATTGCCCCGTCTGCCTGGATGTCGAGATCGCCGCCCGTCTTCAACGTCAGGCCGGAGCGGCCCGTCAGCTCGAGCCGCTCCGCCTCGACGGCCAGCGTTCCGGCCGCTTGTAGGACCAGCGACGCTCCCTCGAACCGGAGCACGGGCCCTTCCTTGGTCAGCAGCACCGAGAAGGTGGCGTCGCCATTCGGAGCGAGAAAGCGCACCACATCACCGGCGGGGTCGCGGATGACCACCATCTGATGTCTGCCCGAAAGGCTCACCACCTCCCTGTCCATTCGCGCCTTCGCCTCGAGCTCGTCTTCCATCCCGGCCTCCGAACCATTGATGCGGAACTCCGCACCGATGATGTAACGAATGATCCGGTCCCGAATTCAACACGACGTGAGGTCGCTGGCAAGGACGGTCACCATCGCTGATCTGGGCGTTCGAAAGTGGGGAATATCGGCGCCGTCGGACGTCTCCTTGCGGGCCGCGGCACTCTCACTCGACCAGCTTGCGAAGACGGTCGATGGCGCGGTCCCAGCTGGCCGCGATGGCGTCGATGAACGCGCGGGCGTCCATCAGTCGGTCCGGATCGAGGGCGTAGAGCACTTCGCGGCCGCGCTTTTCGTGTGTCACGAGGCCGGCGCCTTCGAGCACCTGCAGGTGTTTCACGATGGCTTGTCGCGTGACCTTGGCGCCCGCCGAGAGGGCCGTGGCCGAAAGCGCTCCGCCGGAGCCGAGCTTCCGCACGACCGACAGGCGCGTCGGGTCGCCGAGCGCGAAGAACACGCCGGCGGCCGTTCGTTCAAGCGCCGACATATTTGCGGAGGTTTTCCGCCTGAGCGTTCCAGCCCTGCTCGTTCATGCGGAACGCGCGCTCGCGCCGGTGCGCGGGGATCTGGTCGAAACCCGATTCGACGATGGTCAGCAGCGTACCTTCGGGGACAGCTTCCAGTCGGAATTCGACGAGCGTGGTCGGCTCGTGGTCCGGGTCGGCCTCCGCGTCGATGCCATACGGGGTCCAGCGGAAGCTGAAGTACCGCTCGGGCTCGATGCGGTCGACCGTGCAGAAGAACTCGTTCTGCCTCGGCTGACGCACCTTGGACGGTCGCAGGCCGAGCTGTTTCTGGTGCTCGACGAGAGCGGCCTCATCGAGCCCACCGTCGAAGGTCCCCTTCATGCGCTTCCCGGGCGCGAAGTCGCCTTCGAGCGTGAATTGGAACCAACTCCCGAATTCGCGCGCGTCGGAGATCGCGCGCCACACGCGAGCGACCGGTGCCCGCAGAATCACCCGCTTCTCGATTCGATCCGTCGAAGCCATGCGCAACCTCCTGATTGCACATTAACGCCGCCACGGCGAACGTGCAACCCAGCGGTTGCTTTTATCGACTCGGGAAGAGCGCCCGGAATTCGTCAGCGGCGGCTCATCGGTTTACGATGTCGCGTGGCAATCGACGTGCGGCGCATGCGGCGGGCTCGGGCAGTGGTGGTTCTCGCGCTGGTCGGATGCGGCGCGAGCAGCGGCGCGCCGCCCGACGGCGGAATCACGGGGCGAGGCGGGACGGCTGGCGCGATCGGGGGTGGCGACGGCACCGCCGGGATCGCTGGTATCGCCGGCACCAGCTCGTCCGACGGCGGCAGCGGTTCTGCGGGCGCCAACGGTTCTGCGGGCGCCAGCGGAGCGGCGGGCAGAAGCGACGTTGCAGGCACAAATGGAGCTGCAGGGCTGAGCGGCAGCGCAGGTAGCGCCGGTAGCGGACATCCCACCGGGGGGACGAGCGGCGGGATGAATTGCCGGCCCGACGTGCTCATCGTTCAGGACCGCTCGGGGTCGATGACCAATGACCCCGGCGACCGGTCCTGCGCCGGCGGTTGCGCGGGCAATTCCAAATGGGCCATCGTGTCGACGGCCATAACCAATGTCGTCGGGACGACGGACGGGATTGTGAACTGGGGGATCAAGTTCTTCTCGGACACGAAGGTCTGCAGCGCCAGCGGGCCGCCCACCGTGGGGATCGGGGCGTCGACCGGAGCCATGGTGGCGAATGCGATAGCGCGGACGCTGCCGAACGGCAACACGCCAACCCGGGACGCGATCACGTACGCCACGGCATATCTTCAGAGCCTCGCGGACTCGAACCCCAAGTTCCTCTTGCTGGCGACGGACGGGCTCCCCAACTGCCCCGCAGGCTGCGCCGACCTGACGAACCCCAGCAACTCCTGCACGATGACCGACAACCCGACGGAAGACATGGCCGCCGAAGCCGCTGTCACCATGGCAGCGTCCCAAGGCATCAAGACCTTCGTCATCGGCATCGGTGCCTTGCCCACCGCCGAGAACACGCTGAATCAACTGGCCATCGCCGGCGACGAAGCCCAGACCGGCGCCGCGACCTCCTACTACGCCGCCGGCGACGAGTCCGCGCTGGAAACCGCCCTCACCGACATCGTCCACAAGATCACCGGCTGCCCGCACTGACCAGAGCCGTGCCGGGTGTGGGGCTCGAACCCAGGAGACGCTTTCGCGTCAGCGGATTTTAAGTGAAATGGCGCTGTCGACTCGGTTTCGTCGGAGGCGACAAACGGCGACACACCGCCTCGGTCGGCCTGCTTCGTGATGGCGTGGTACCTCCCAAAAACCAACCAAGGTACGCCGGGTTACTGCTTGGGTACTACAGTTTGACCGGACCGGGGTTGAGGGGAGAGGCTTCATCGGGATGGACTGGACTGGCCTGGCCGACAACTTCGTCGTGCCGATCAGGACCTACGAGCAGCGGCAGCGGTGGCGCGCTACCTGAGTGCGATGTTCCACTCGTTGGACTCCGCAGCGTTGGGCCACTCTGTCGGCGCAGCACTGAGGGAAATCGTCATTCCGTCCCTCAGGGCGGCGATGAAGCACCCGGCCCGGGTTGATCGTCGCCCCCATCGCTAGCCAGCGTGGGACGGTGCCGTTCGAGGCATGGGCCAAGAGGTTCCGTGGGACGGTCTGCGACCTCATCGAAGGTGAGTATCGGCCGATGGTCGGCGCCTTCTACCGGTTGTTCCGGCTCCCGGCCGTCGACGACTGGCCATCCACGTACATCACCTCGGAGAGGTGATGCAGACCTTCCTACTGACCGTCCCGTTCCAGAGCCTGAGTCCCGACCAGCTCTTTGCTGTCCTGACAGACGCTTTCTCTGCGCAATTGAGCTAGGGCGAGCCTGCGGACGAAATAGCGTCGCGGCCGCGGCGCGCTCAAACGAGCGTGAGCCCCCGCTCCGAACCAAGGGCCCGACGCCCCGTAGTACCGATCGAACTCCTCCTCGTGGAGCGCGCAGAGCCTGGGCAAGTCCCGGCGCGAGCACCCGAGCTGCGGCTCGTGCAGCTCGATCAGCTGCTCCAGCGCGTGGGGCTCCTCCGCCGGAAAATCAGGCTCGGCTGCGTCCCGCTTCCTGTAGCCCAGTGTCGAGAGCTGGACCCACAGCGACTGGGGCCGATCAGGTGGGCGCTTTGCGCGCGGAGATTGGCATTTCGTCGAGGCGGAGGAGGCCGCGGCGGCGCCAGCCGGTGGTCAGGAGCCAGGTTCGGGGTCTCACTACCGGCGGTGGGTCGGTGGCGAAGTCGAAAATTGGCGCGTGGTCGCGCCAACCGTCGAACCAGCGGGCGGAGGAGCAGGGATCCGCGGAGCGGATTTGCCGGCCGTGTTTGCGCCCATTGTGGAGGACGTAGCAGAGGGCGTGGCGGACCTCGCGTGGGGTCGCCAGGTCGCGGGCGTGGTAGCGGTCGGCCCAGATCCGGCCGGAACGGCCCGCGGCGCGGTTCAGGGCGCGGGCGGCGCGGATCGAGAGGCCGCGGAGGCCCGAGGAGAGGGCCACCTTGTCGTGCGCCTCGACGATTAGGTGAACGTGGTCGCCCTGGACGGAGAAGTGAACCACACGGAAGTCCGTCCGCGACGCGGATGCGATGGCGGGCTCCAGCGCGGCGTACAGCTGAGGACTGCGCAGCGAGCCGACTTCATGGCGAGACCGAAGCGTGACGTGAACGGGATGGCGCGGCTTGTGCTCGCCGCGGGCGCGATGAAGGACGAGCGGACGCCGCCCGGGCTTGCGACCGGCTCCTCGGCGCGCCCCACCCCACCCGTTGCGAACGGGCAGGGAGAGCTGACGAGAAGGCACAGACCGAGCCATCTTGATTAGGGCTATATTATTCTACGCACCAATCGAACGCACGAACTGAATCGTCCTTTCGCCTCGACCCGCACGAGCCACGGTCCCCCCGCCCTCGCAACTCGCCCATCCGCGCTCAAATCCCGCCCGCCCTCGTCAGATCCCCTGACCCGCCGGGCATACTTCCACGCGAACGGCCGGGACGGGCTGATGCCCGCCCCGGCCGATCGCCCGCGCTCGATTCAGCGCTCGGCGGTCGTCGGATTCTTCTTGGCGGCCGCCTTGGCGCCCTTCACCAGGTGGTCGATGTCGCGCCGGAACTGGGCCTCGTCGACCTGCATGCCGTTCAGCAGCGTGCTCATCTCGCGGGTCAGGGCCGCCATCGCGATCGCCTCCTTGATCTCCGCGTCGGTCGCGCCGTTGAGGCGGGCGAACTCGGTGTGGGCCACGACGCAGAACCGGCAGGGAATCTGCGAGGCGACCGCCAGCCCGACCAGCTCCTTCTGCTTGCCGGACAGCGCGGTCGCCGGCGAGAGCTGCACGTCGCGGAAGGCTCGCCAGGCGCCGGCCCGCGCCTCGTCCGGGAACGCGCGGATGAATTCCGGCACGTAGCCGCCCATCAGCTGCGTGGCCTCCTTCAGCGCGCTGGCACCGTCGACGACGTTCATCGGCCGGGGCGGCGGCGACTTGGCGGCCGTCGCCTTCTTCACGTTCGCGACGATGGTAGCGATCTCGGCGCGGAACTTGGCGTCGTCGGTCTGGATGCCGTTGATGAACGTGCTCCAGTGCCTGGTCAGGGCCGCCATGGCGACGGCCTCGCCGATCTCCGCGTCGCTGGCGCCGTCGAGGCGCGCGAACTCGGTGTGGGCGGCGATGCAGTAACGGCACGGCACTTGCGCCGCCACGCCCAGCCCGATCAGCTCCTTCGTGCGGCCCGGCAGGGCCGTGTGCGGGTTCATCTGCAGCGTCTTCATCTCTTCCCAGACTCCCGGAAGCGCCGCCTCCGGGAACCGCGTGAAGAACTGCGGGACGAACCCCAGCGTCTTCTGGATGTCGGCCTTGGCCGCGGCGGCGGGCTTGTCGTCCGCGTGCGCCGCACGGGCAAGGGTCAGCGCCGCCAGAGCCAGGGTCGCCATCTTCATCAGCTTCGTCGTGTTCATGATCGGTCTCCTTCTCGTGAGTTGTTCTTCGTTGCCGCGGGTTCTCCGCGCTTTCGAACCAGAGGCGTGACCAGCGAGGGAACGGAGCGTTCCGTCCGGCTAGCCAGGCCGGGCCAGGCGCAGGTGGTGAACGCGATGGATGGCCGGCGACAGGTTGGCCAAGAGCGGGTTCAGTCGATCCGCCGTGTCGACCAGGCGGCGGACGTCGGCCTCTGGCGCGCGGCTCTGGATGCGGACCACCACGACCATCCGCTGCCACCCGACCGCGACCCCCTCGATGCCCAGCTGGCCGCGCGCGTCCAGCTGGCAGAGCACGTCGACCTCGACGTCGTCGATCGGGACGTCCAGCCGCGCGCCCCACTGGCGGTAGGCGATCGCCAGGCAGGCCGCGATGCTGGCGCGCATCATCTGACCGGGGTGCGGCGCGCTGGGGCGCCCGCCCTCCTCGACGGACGGATCGACGTGCACCCGCCAGCCGGCGTCGTCGACCTCGCACCGCAAGTTTTCGCCCAGCCGCGCGTGCGCCTGCGCGTCGATGCGGCCCAGGGCAGGCCGTCTCAAGAGGGCGCGCCGCTTGCGGTCGTAGAGGTCCTTGAGTCTCAGCATGTTCGCCTCCGCGTGAGCGACGATCGGGAGGCGTGCCGTCGGACGGAACGGGTCGTTCCGTCCGGTTTTGCCGTACGGTCTTGCGATCAGGTTGGCGGGCGAAACACGCAGTAATTGCCGGTGCGTACGGCGCGGCCCAGCAGCGCGGCCAGCTCGGGCGCGTGCTCGGCGATGCGACCGATGGCGTTCTTGATGCGGCGCTGAACCGCGCTGCGCGCCCGCTCCGCCGATCCGCCCGCCCTCCGCGCCCGGCCGCCCAGGCCGACGGCCCGGCTCAGCTCGGCCGCCCGCATGTCGAGCTCCGCGCGCGCGCGCGCGGCCCGGCCGGTGTCGCCGAAGGACTCGGCCTCGGCAACCGTTTCCTGCAGGTCCTCGATGCGGCGCTGATAGCTGCGGCGCGCCTCGTCGTCCAGCAGCTCACCGGCGTCGCCCGTGTCGATCGCCTGATTCACGCCCGCGCCGGCCGCCGCTCGTTCGCCGGCCAGATCGAGCGCGTGGATCTCGCGGCCGGGCTCCTCGATTAGCCGGACCAGGTACTGGATGCCCAGGCTGTCCTTCAGTCGAAATGTCCCGCCGGCGAACGAGACGGCCCAGTACTCGCCCTCCCGGACGAAGGCGAAAGACGGCGCGGCGTCCGCGGCCACCGTTGTCGGCGACGGCTGCCGGTCCGCGGCGGCCGGCCCGAGGTCGGTCAGCTTCGCGTCGGCCAGCCGGACCAGGCCGCTCATTCCCAGCTCCTCGGCGGTCGCGCGCGCCGACGCCAGCAGCGCCCCGGCCCGCGCCCGGTCGCCCCGCGCCAGCAACGCGCGCCCGTACTCGTATTCGGTCCGCGCCAGGTACGGCCGCGCGCCGATGCGCCGGCATTGCGCGACCGCCTGGTCGAAGTGGGCGATGGCCTCGTCCCAACGCTCGAGACACGCGGCGAGCAGGCCCAGCAGGCGCGTCCAGGGACCCTCCCACCCCATGTAGCTCATGCCGATCATCGCGCACTGACCCGCCAGCGGCCGGACGACCTCGTAGATCTTCTGGGCGAGCGCCGGGAACCCGGCCACGGCAGCCGCCTCGGCCGCGAAGTACGTGGCGGCCACGTTTCCCACGGGTGGGCGAACCGACGCGGGCACCAGCTCGAGGTACGTGCGCGCGTCCGCCGGGCGCTCCAGGCGCGCGAACAGCATGGCGGAGCCCATCGCCTGCCACACCACCGCGATGCTCGTGACGGCCAGCGCGCGGCGCCCCTCGGGCTCCCAGGCCAGCATCTCTGCGTGGCGCTCGGCCGCGCGCAGGCGCGACTCTCGGTTGGTGATCCAGATTCGGTCGGCCGCCTCGTGGCCGGCGGCGCGCCCTGCCTCGTGCGCGGCGCGCGCCAGCCGCTCGGCGTCCTCGAACCGCCCTTCGATCGTCGCGCGCACCGCCCGGATGAAGCCAGCCCACCAGGCGTACCAGGGCGCCCGCAGCTCGACGGCCAGCGCCTCGAACGCCGCGATCTGCGCGTCGCACGCGTCCAGCTCGCCGACACCCAGCTGGTTGATGGCCAGGCGCAGGTGCGTCCGCAGCACGCGCTCGCGATCGCCGCGGGCCTGCGCGAGCGCCGAGATCTCGATGTTGAGGGCCAGCGTCTCGGCGGGCGCGACGATGTCCATCAGGGCGGCGACCGCCGTGTACAGCGTGTCGAGCAGGGCTTCCTCGTCGCCGACGCGGCGGGCGATCGCGATCGCTTCCCGGGCCACCGCCACGGGCTCGTTGCTGGCCAGGCTGGGTTGCAGCGCGGCCGCGAGGCGCGCCAGCAGCCGCGCCCGCAGCGCGCTGTCCCCGGGCGGAAGCGCGTCCAGCGATTCTTCCAGCATCTCGACCAGGACCGGATCGACCACGCCGAAGACGAACACGCGACCGTAGATCAGCGCCGCCTGCGCACCCAGCGCGGCGTCCCCCAGCTCGCGCGCCAGCGAGGCCGCCTCCCGGCAGTCCTGTCGCCCGGTGACCGTGTCGCCGCCCCGGATGCGCGCCTCGCCGAGCGCCAGCATGACCGGCCCCCGCAAGGCCGCCGGATTGCCGGCGGCGCTCACCGCGTCTCGCGCGCGCTCGAGGGTGCGGACCGCCTCGTCGTAGGCCAGCAGCTCCTGGGCGCGCGCCGCCGCGCGGATCGCCCGGTCCACGGCGGACCCCAGCAGATCGAGGGGGCCCTCCAGCGTGTGGTGCGCGAGCTCGGCCAGCTGCCCGGGCGCCAGCCGTTCCAGCGCGGCAGCCACCCGCCCGTGAAGGACCCGCCGCTCCGCCTCGGCGAGCTCGCGATACAGCACCTCGCGGAATAGCGCGTGACCGAAACGCCGACGGCCGCCGCGCTCGACCAGCACACCCGCCTGGGCGGCCTCGTTCAGGCGGGCAGCGACCCAGGCAGCGTCGCGTCCGGAGGCCGCCGCCAAGAGCGGCGGATCCAGGACGTCGCCGGCGACGGCGGCCAGGTCCATCAGCGCGCGCGTCTCGGCGGCCACGCGCGACAGCCGCTGTCGGATCAGATCGCGCACGCCGGCGGGAACCACGCCCGACGCCAGCGCGTCTGGACCTTGCTCGTCCCACAGCCTGACCATCTCTTGCAGGAACAGCGGGTTGCCCTGGCTGCGATGGTAGAGGCAGGCCTCCAGCTCGGAGGCGATCGGCCCCAGGCGTTGCTGGACGAAGCGTTCGGATGTCGCGCGATCCAGTCGCGCCAGCGCCAGCGTCGTCCCCTCGCGCCCCACACGCGACAGGAGCTCGCTGGTGGCGGCGTCCATGCGCGCCTCGACGTCGCGGTAGCTGGCGAGCAACAAGACGCGCATCGGTCGCACCTGGCGCGCCACGAAGTGCAGGAGCGACAGCGACGAGGGGTCGGCGGCGTGCAGGTCGTCGAGCACCAGCAAGGCGGGCCGGGCGCGGGCCGCCTCCTGCACCAGCGCGCTGACGGCGCGCCACAGACGGAACCGCCCCTCGTCGGGGGGCGGCGCGACCCCGGCGGCGGTTTCGGGCAGCAGCGCGCGCAGCTCGGGAACGATCTCGCCCAGCAGCGACGCGCCGTCGCCCAGCGCACGCGAGAGTGCAGCCGGGTCCACGCCGCGGGCGAGCGCGGCCAGAACGTCCAGCCACGGCCAGTACGCCGGCGCGCCGCCCGCTTCCCAGCAGCGCCCCCACAGCACCGTGAAGTCCCGGTCGCGCGCGGCGGCGGAGGCGCGATCGGCCAGACTGGTCTTGCCGATCCCGGGCTCGCCGGTGAGCATCAACAGCTTGCCGCGCCCCGCCGCGGCGTCGTCCAGCGCCGCCGAAACGACGGCCAGCTCGCGCTCGCGACCGACGAACGCCAGACCCGGGTCCGGCGATGCCCCCTCCACCATGTCCCGAGACTATCTCGGAACAAGCGGGCAGAGATGTGGTGCAGCAGCCTGCCGCCGTGCGGCGGGCCCCGGGACGATGAGGAGCCGGCGTGGGATCGACGCTCAGATCGAATCCGAGCCGGTTTCCACCCCCTCGAACAGCGCCGTCGACAGGTAGCGCTCGCCCGTGTCGGGGAGCATCGCCAGGATGACGCTTCCGTCGGGCGCCGTCTCCGCGACCTGCAGCGTGGCCGCGAACGTACCGCCCGCGGAGATGCCGCAGAAGATCCCCTCGTGCCGGGCCAGATCGCAGGCGCAGCGAATGGCAGCCTCGTCGGGGATGGCGAGCACCTCGTCGAAGACGTCGCGGTCCAGAACGGCGGGGACGAAGTCCGGCGTCCAGCCCTGGATCTTGTGCGGCTTCCATTCCTGGCCGGCCAGCAGGCCCGCGCCGGCCGGCTCGCACGCGATGATCTTCGTGTCGGGGCGCGCGCAGCGGATCACCTGACCGGCGCCGGTGAGCGTGCCGCCCGTTCCCCAGCCGGTGACCCAGTAATCCAGCCGGCTGCCCGCGAAATCCGACAAGACCTCCGGTCCCGTCGTCTGGCGGTGGTAGGCGACGGGTAGCCGCGCGCCGCGCAGACCATTGCCAGCGCGACCCCGGTGTTGCCGGACGTCGCCTCCATGACCGTTTGCCCCGGCTTCAACAGACCGCGCCGCCCGGCGTCTTCGATGATGCCGATGGCCAGGCGGTCCTTCACCGACCCGCCCGGCTTGACATGCCGCGGCCCCAGCCGATTGATCGCGACCACCGGCGAGCGCGCCCTCGGCGGCGCGTTCAGCTACGGGTGCCGGGAGGGGGGCTCGAACCCCCAATCCGCTTTCGCGGAAGCGGATTTTAAGTCCGCCGCGTTTACCATTTCGCCATCCCGGCGCGGGCGCAGGGCGCCGCGGCCGAGAGGATACTGCTGACGGTGGGGGCGCCGGAAGTCGATCGTCGGGGCGAGCAGCGGGCTGGTCAGGCCGGGCGCCGTGGCGGGGACGCTGGCTTTTCGTCGAGGCGGAGGAGGCCGTGGCGGCGCCAGCCGGTGGTCAGGAGCCAGGTGCGGGGGCGCGCGACGGGCGGTGGGTCCGCTGCGAAGTCGAAGATCGGGTCGTGGTCGCGCCAGCCGTCGAACCAGCGGGCGGATGAGCAGGGGTCCACGTAGACGACTGGCCGGCCGTGCTTGCGCGAGTTGTGGAGGACGTAGCAGAGGGCGTGGCGGACTTCGCGCGGGGTGGACAGGTCGCGCGCGTGGTAGCGGTCGGCCCAGACCGGGCCGGACCGGCACGCGGCGCGGTTCAGGGCACGGGCGGCGCGGATCGAGAGGCCGCGGAGGCCGGACGAGAGGGCCACCTTGTCGCGCGCTTCGACGATCAGGTGAACGTGGTCGCCCTGCACCGAGAAGTGGACCACGCGGAAGTCGGTCCGCGACGCGGACGCGATCGCGGGCTCCAGCGCGCCGTAGCGCCGGGGGCTGCGCAATGAACCGACCTCATGGCGAGCGCGGAGCGTGACGTGAACCGGGTGGCGCGGCTTGTGCTCGGCGCGGGCGCGATGGAGGACGAGAGGCCGCCGCCCGGGCTTGCGACCCGCTCCGCGGCGCGCCCCACCCCACCCGTTGCGAACGGGCAGAGAAAGCTGGCGGTGGATCACAGGCCGAGCCATCTTGATTAGGGCTATATTATTCCGAACCGCCCCCAGACGAACGAAGTTCTTTCGTCTTGTTCGCCGAGCTGGCCGCCATCGACCCCACCTGGCACGCGCCACCAAGTCGAGCCCGACGCTCACCCCGCCCTGGGTCGCCGGGGCCGCGCGCTCGACGAATCGGTCCCCGTGCTGGGTTCGCGGAGCGAGAGCGCCCGTTCAGGCGTCGGGCGCCAATGCGAATCCGTGAACTGGCGGACGAGCGGCCGGAAGACGGCGGACCACGAGCCCGACCGCGGTCGACAACCGCGCGGATTGCGGCCAGGGGCCAGCGCCGCGCGCGAGGTCAGACGCCTTCGCAGCTGATCGTCGCGAATCCACCCGTTTCGCTGCAGTGGCAGTTAACGAGGTGCTCGTATTGCGCTTTCATGCAGGCACAGGTTGGCGTGGTTCGGCAGGGATCATTCGCCGCAAAATCCTGGCATCCCGCTGTGGCTCTGCCGGCGACATTGGGGTGCGGGAGCTCGATGTCACAGTAGCTCTGGCCGACAACGCAGCTGAGTGGCGCTCCTGCGTCGGCGTCGGGGACGTGACTGCCGTCGGCTGTGACGGAGAAGTCAGGGCCGCACGTGTACGCCGCCGCGTCCGGCTGCTGCGAGGCCGAGCTCGAGCACCCCAGCACGGCGGCAATCATCACGGCCACGACTTCGAAGCGGTCGAATTTCACGCGGCTCTCCTTGGAAGACGATCGAGCGGCGCGATCCGTTCGCGTCGCGCAACCGCCGACAAGAGGACCTAGCAAGATCCGATCCCGCTGCAGGCGACGGAGGTTTCAGCCTTCCTGCCGCCTGCCCCCCACGCGGATCGCGACTTTCATGTCAGCCCCGCCCCCGCCACCGCGCGGCGGGGGCGCGCCCTACTCCTCCGCGGCGCTCAGCGCCCGGCCGAATGCGTCCATGCGGCCCCAACACCCCGGGATGCCGAGCAGCTCGATGCGGCCGAGCGGCGCCGGGATCGCCGGGTCGATGATCATGTGCTTGCCGTCCGAATCCAGGCCCAGCAGGGTGCGCATCGCGAGCAGCGGCGCGCCCGTGGCCCAGGCCTGGGGGCTGCAGGCGGTCGGGTACTCGACGGGGTAGCCGGTCTTCGACCGCGGGTAGCCGCCGAACGCCTCGGGCAGCCGCCCCTCGAACACGTCGGCCGCCTCCAGGATTGCGCGGCAGATTCGCGCCGCCTCCGCGCGGTAGCCGTAGCGCCGCATCCCCCACGCGATGAACGAGCTGTCGTGCGGCCACACGGTGCCCACGTGGTACCCGATCGGGTTGTACGAACCCTCGCTGGACGCCATGGTGCGGATCCCCCAACCAGAGAACAGCTCGTCGCTCATCAGGTGCTTGACGCACTTGTCGGCCTTGTCCTCGTCGGCGATTCCGCTCCACAGCAGGTGTCCGATGTTCGAGGTCAGCGAATCGACCTTGCGCTTCTGACCGTCCAGCGCCAGCGCGAAGAAGCTGCGCTCGGGGATCCAGAAATCGCGGTTGAAGCGGCGTTTGAGCTCCGCGGCGTCCTTGGTCAGCTTGTCGGCCAGCGCGTCGTCATTCCAGATCTCCCGCGCGAGTCGCGCGCAGCGCTGCTTGGCGTCGTACACGTAGCCTTGCAGCTCGCACGTCGCGCGCGGCGTCGGCGCCAGCGTCCCGTCGGCGAACGCGATCGAGTCCCACGAGTCCTTCCAGCACTGGTTGTCCAGCCCGGTCTCCATCCGCCGCTCGTACTCGACGTACCCGTCCTTGTCGCGATCGCCGTAGTTGTCGATCCAGCCCAGCGCCGCGCGCGCCTCGCGCTCCAGCTCGCGCGCCAGGTCCTTGTCGCCCGTCCAGCGCACGTACTCCTCGAGCAGGATCAGGAACAACATGGTCGTATCGGCCGCGCCGTAGTACGGTGACTGCGGCCGGGCCTCGAAGGCGGTCATCTCGCCCAGTCGGATCTCGTGCAGGATCTTCCCGGGCTCGGCGTCGCGGAATGGATCCTCCTTGCGCGCTTGCACGATCGCCAGCGCGCGCAGCGTCGCCGCCGCCAGCTCGGGGACGAACGGCAGCGCCTGAAAGCTGGTCAGCACGCTGTCGCGGCCGAACACCGCCATGAACCAGGGCAGCCCCGCCGCCGGCAGCGCCCCGGGCGTGATGCCTGTCTCGAACCGCAGCGCGGCCAGGTCGACCAGGCTGCGGCGGTAGATCTTGCTCAGCGGATCCCAG
>CAZPUH010000675.1:0-3445 GCA_964589215.1 uncultured Myxococcales bacterium
CACGGCAACGGGCGGCGCCAGCACCGGCGGCAGCGGGGGATTGCCGGCGACCGGCGGCGCGTCGGGCGGCCACGCGGGCGGCACCGGCGGAGCGGCTGCGACCGGTGGCAGCGGCGGGCGCGGCAGCGCGGCCGGCGGAGCGGGCGGGCACGCGACAGGCGGCAGCGGAGGCGCGATGGCGTGCGCACCGGCCTGGCACGCCGAGGGCGTTCAGGCCCGCCTGCTGACGCCGCCCACCGCCATGACCGCCTGCAGCGTCACCGCCGCCGACGTGCCCGCGCTGGCGGCCGGCGTCGATTCCAGCACCTTCCGCGGCGCCCTGGCCTGCGGCGCATGCCTGCGCGTGCAGGCCAGCCTGGGCCCCAGCGCCGTCGTCGTGCAGGTGGTCGAGCTGTCGCAGACCAGCGGCGTCCTGCTGAGCAAGGCCGCGATGGACGCGATCGCGCCCGGGGCCAGCCTCACGAACGTCGACTGGACGCTGGTGGCTTGCGACGTCCAGAGCCAGCCCGTGAAGTACCTGATCAAGGACGGCAGCAGCGCCAACTACGTGGGAATCCAGATCCGCAACGCGCGCTACCCGATCGCGTCGGTGGCCGCCGTCGGAACGAACACCTCCGTCCCCCTCACGCTTCAGACCTACAACTACTGGGAGAGCACCTCCGTCGGCGCAGGTCCCCTGACCTTGCGTCTCACCGACGTGAACGGGCAGTC
Source organism: uncultured Myxococcales bacterium (assembly GCA_964589215.1). Lineage (GTDB taxonomy): Bacteria > Myxococcota_A > Polyangia > Fen-1088 > Fen-1088 > JADGRB01. The sequence continues at coordinate 712 of CAZPUH010000675.1, forward strand.
GATCCTGGACAGCGGCGTCCAGATCACCCCGCAGGCCGTCGAAGCCGGTCACGCGCAATTCCCGCTCTGCTTTTGACGCCGGCGCGGCACAATCGTGCGCGCCGATGACCCTGCTCAGCACAGCCGCGATCGCGTTCATCGGGACGGTGTTCTGGCTGGCCAGCCCCGAGGCGGCGACGGCGCTGGCGGGCGCGCAGCATCGCTGGCCCGTGCCCCTCATCGGGCTGGTCGCCGCCGCCAGCCAGTCGGTCGCGCTGATCGGGCTGTACGTCTTCGGCGAGGCGCTGCGTCGCCGATCGGCCTGGTTCGATCGGCAGTGCGCGCGAGCGCGGGCGAACACCCGACTGGGACGGCCCGGGTACGCGACGGGGGCCGTGGTCTCGGCGTCCCTGCTCGGGTTCCCGCCCGTGTCGGTGACGGCGGCGTTGCGGCCCGGCGTCGCCCCGCGCCCCGGGCGGCTGCTGCCCGTGATGCTGGTCCTGCGCCTCGTGCGGTTCACGGCGCTGGCCTGGGCCGGGGCGGTGTTCGGCGAGCACCTGCCCTGGCACCCCTCGTCGCACGGCCTCTGGCGTCCCTGGTGACCGCGGGGCGATGCGCCGCTGGCTGGAAACTGCGGGGGGCGCCGCAAGCCGGCGCGGGCTGATGGGCGGCCCCTGGGCGCCGCGCCCAGATTCGGCGGGCGATGAAGAACCGCCCCTACACCAAGAAGCTGCGCAAGCTGCAGGCCCAGCTCTGCATGATGCAGCAGTGGGTGAAGCACGCCGGACACCGCGCGATCATCGTGTTCGAGGGGCGCGACACGGCCGGAAAGGGGGGGACCATCCGCGCGCTGACCGAGCGGGTGAGCCCGCGCGTCTTCCGCGTGGTCGCCCTGCCCGCCCCGTCGGATCGCGAGAAGACCCAGATGTACATCCAGCGTTACGCGCAGTACTTCCCGGCGGCGGGCGAGATCGTGGTCTTCGATCGCAGCTGGTACAACCGCGCCGGCGTCGAGCGCGTGATGGGGTTCTGCACGGACAAGCAGTACGAAGCCTTCCTGCGGGTCTGCCCGACGTTCGAGAAGCTGGTGGTCGCCAACGGCATCCAGCTGATCAAGCTCTGGCTGGAGGTCGGCCAGGAAGAGCAGGAGCGGCGCATGAAGGCCCGCATCCGGGATCCGTTGCGCCAGTGGAAGCTGTCCCCGATGGACCTGCAGTCGTGGCCGCGCTGGTACGAGTACTCGCGCGCGCGCGACAAGATGTTCGACGCGACCGACACCAAGCACGCGCCCTGGCACATCCTTCGCTCTGACGACAAGCGGCGCGCCCGCCTGAACTGCCTGGCTCACGTCCTGAAGACGATCCCGTGGAAGCGCCTCGCGCACAAACCGCCCTCGTTGCCGGCGCGCTGGACGAAGCACCGCTACGACGACCAGGCCACGCTGAAGCACCGTCGCTTCGTCCCGGAGAAATTCTAGACGAGCAGTCCGTGTCGGCCATCGGCTGAAAGGAAGTCCGCCACGTTGCGACGCGCGTGACGGTCCGCAGATCCTCTCTGTCCCCGTGGAACCGATCAGACGACGCCACGCACGGTCCCTCGCCCACCCCACGCTGGCGGCGCTGGCTTGCACGCTGTTCGCGCAGGCCGGGTGCAAGGTGGGCCCCGACTTCTCGCGCCCGCCCGCCACCGTCACGCCCGCCTGGCACGCGGCGGCGGGTGACCCGCGGGTGGCGACGCAGACGGCCGTGGACGCCCTGTGGTGGAAAGGGTTCGACGATCCGACGCTGGACCACCTGATCCAGCTGGGCATGGCCCAGAACCTGCCGCTGCAGATCGCCGGCGTCCGGATCCTGGAGGCGCGCGCGCAGATGGCGGTCGCGACCGGGATGCAGTTCCCGCAGACGCAGCTGGCGTTCGCCAGCGCGACGGCGATCGGGCTCAGCAAGCACGCCGTCGACCTGGCCAGCGCCGTCGGCGTGCCGCAGCGCTTCGGGACGTTCGCCGTCGGCTTCGACGCCAGCTGGGAGCTGGACTTCTGGGGCAAGTACCGGCGGGGCGTCGAGGCCGAGGCCAACAACATGCTGGCGACGGTGGCCGACTACTACGCGTCGCTGGTGTCGCTGACCGCCGAGATCGCGCGCACCTACGTCACCATCCGCACCGACGAGGTGCTGCTGGAACAGGCGCGCCAGAACGCCAAGCTGCAGGAGGACGCGCTGGGGATCGCGCAGGCGCGCTTCCAGAACGGCGCCACGTCGGAGCTGGACCCGGCCCAGGCCAGCACGCTGCTGGAGAGCACGCGGGCCACGATCCCGCAGCTCGACATGGAGCTGCAGCAGGGGCGGAACGCGCTGGCCACGCTGCTGGGGCAAAGCGTCGACGCCGTCGCCAGCCTGCTGGACGGACCGAAGACGATCCCCCACGCGCCCGATAAGGTTACGGTGGGCGTCCCGGCCGAGATCCTGCGGCGGCGCCCCGACGTGCGCAGTGCGGAGCTGGCGGCGGCCGCGCAGTGCGCCCGCATCGGTGTCGCCAAGGCCCAGCTCTATCCGAGTTTCACGGTGCTGGGGACCATCGGGCTTCAGAGCTCGTCGGCCGGCGTGTCGTCGAAGATCCTGTTCTCGACCAGCGCCGTCTTCTATTCGGCGGGCCCGCAGATCAATTGGCCGTTCCTGAATTACGGCCGCCTGACGAACACGGTGCGCGTCGAGGACGCCCGCTTTCAACAGCTGTTGATCGCCTATCGACAGACCGT
>CAZPUH010000676.1:0-4984 GCA_964589215.1 uncultured Myxococcales bacterium
CGCCATCGACGCGGTCGTCGTGTCGACCCAGCACAGCGAAGACGTCAAGTACAAGACGCTCAAGGAAGCGATCATGGAAGAGGTCGTCCGGCCGGTGCTGCCGACGGCCCTCGTGTCGCCGAAGACCAAGTTCTTCATCAACCCGACCGGCCGCTTCGTGGTCGGCGGCCCGATGGGCGACTCGGTCCTGACCGGGCGCAAGATCATCGTCGACACCTACGGCGGCATGGGCCGTCACGGCGGCGGCGCGTTCTCGGGCAAGGACCCGTCGAAGGTCGACCGGTCGGCCTGCTACTACGCGCGCTACATCGCCAAGAACGTCGTGGCGGCCGGACTGGCCCGCCGCTGCGAGGTGCAGGTCGCCTACGCGATCGGCGTCGCCGAGCCGGTGTCGTTGCTGGTCCACACCTTCGGCACCGGGAAGATCAGCGAGGATCGCCTGTCGGAGATCGTCCGCGCGACGTTCGACTGCCGTCCGGGCGCGCTGATTCGCGAGTTGAATCTGCTGCGGCCCATCTACCAGAAGACCGCCGCCTACGGTCACTTCGGCCGCCAGGACGGGGACTTCTTCTGGGAGAAGACCAACAAGGCCGACGCGTTGAAGTCCGCCGCGCGCAAGTACGAGGCGGCCGGCGGCACGAACGGCACCGCGAAGGCGAACGGCGCGGCGAAGGCCAAGCGCCGCGACCGCGCCGCCGTCGAAGCCTGAGCCGGGACTTCGGCGCGAAAGGGCCTCGGGCCTCTCACCTGGGCAAGCGGATCGGAGCCGCGAGCCCACCGGTGAAGGTCGGAGGCCCTTTTCTATTTCAGTGCGGCCCGGCGGGGACCAGGAACCGCGGGCCCGGCACGGCGGGCTTCGCCGGGCGCGCAGGCGGAGGGGGCGGAGGGGCAGGTGTGGCCAGCTCTTCTTCGCCCTCGCTGACGTCGGCGCTCTGCTCGACGTCGACGGGCGCGTTCGCGGCCGGCGTCGCCGGTGACGCGATGGCAGCCGGGATCGCGCCGCGCGCCTCGCGGACGTAGCGCATCATCGCGTTCACGCACGTGACCTGCGCGCTGCGCACCGCGTGCAGGCTCCGGCCGCGCAGCCCCTCGACCAGGATCGAGAACGCCAGCACGTCGGGACCGTCGCCGACCAGCCCGGACAGGCAGGACTTGCCGGCCAGGGTGCCTGTCTTGGCCCGCACGCGCTCGGCGGCCAGCGTCCCCTTGAAACGGTTGCGCGTCGTTCCGTCGACGCCGCCCACGGACAGCGACTGCAGCAGCTCCGGGCCGATGCGCGGGTCCAGGTACAGGGCGCGCAGCAGCGCCGACATCGCGTCGGCGGTGATGCGATTGGCGTGGCCCAGGCCCGAGCCGTTGCGCGGCACGTAGCTGGACGGCGGCAGCCCCAGCTCGCCGATCACCTCGCGCAGCAACCGCACGCCTTTGTCCTCGGTGGCCGGGCCGCCGTACACCTCCGCGCCGGCGGCCTCCAGCACGCGCTCGGCGTAATCGTTCTCGGAGTCCTTGTTGATCTTGCGCAAGAGCACGCCCAGCGGCGCCGACTCGTGCAGCGCCAGCAGCGGCGTGAGGTGGCCCGGCTTCGGCGGCGGCGGCGTCTCGACGCGCGCGTCGTCGCGCACCGAGATCCCCGCCGCGCCCAGCGCCGCGCGCAGCAGCGCGGCCGCGTAGATCGCCTGCTGGGGGACGCGCCGGCGCAGCACCAGCCCAGGCCGCCCGGCGATCACCCGGCCGTCGACGTCCACCTGGATGCGCCCGCCCGCCACCGACAGGCGTACGCTGACGCGCGGCCGCCCGCGCGGCTTGGTCTGCACGCGATCGTGAACGACGAAGGACGAGTCGGCCGGCGTCGTCGTCACCTCGGCGCGGGCGCCCGCCTCGGCGGCCGGGCGCACCTGGATCGAGATCAGGCCGTGGTTCACCACCAGCGGCGCGCGCGGCGACAGCTTCGAGAGCGGCGCCGCGCTGTCGGGGTCGTCGGCCTTCTCGGCGGATGCGTCCTCGTCGTCCTCCTCGATGACCGGCTCGTCGGCGCCCAGCCGCCGCGGGTCGGCGACGACGGCGCCGGCGATGCTGCGCACGCCACGCCGGACCAGCGCCGCCGCCATGGCGTCCAGATCAGCGGCGGTCACGGTGGGATCGCCGCTGCCACGCAGGACGACGTCGCCGACCACCACGCCGTCCGGGCCGGGCGCGGGGCCCGTCAGCTCGGTGCGAAAACGCCACTCGGCGCCCAGCCGCATCAGCGCCGTCGTGGTCGCCAGCACCTTCTGGTTCGAGGCCGGGTCCATCAGCACCTGCCCGCGCGTGTCGAAGAAGACGCGCCCGGTGCGCGCTTCGATGACCCGCATCCCGACGCGCGTCCGGCGCAGGACGCTGTCGTGCAAGATCTCGCGCAGGCTCTCCTGCATCCGGATGATGCGGTCGTGGTCCCGGTCGTCGGGCGGCGGCTCCGGCGCGATCTCGTTCCGCCGCGTGTGCTTGCCGGCCGCCTCGTGCGCGGCCGCCTCGCGCTTCAGCATCCCGCGGTGTTTCGGTGGCTCTGCCGAGGCGCGGAGGCCGCCCAGCGCCAGCAGGGCGGCCGTCACCAGGGACCCGAGGGCGCGCCTCATTTCGGCCCCACGCAGCGGAAGCCCAGGTCACCGTCCCGATGGCTGGGCGCCCAGCCGTTCCGGTTCGGCGCGCGCGGGCCAACGAAGAAGCTGCAGCAGGATCCGCCCCGAACCGCGCGGCGCTCGCCGCTGGGATCGTACTTGTCGGCGACCCACTCCCAGACGTTGCCGCCCATGTCCTGCGCGCCGTACGGGCTGGCGCCCGCAGGGTACGACCCGACGGCCACCGGGTGGCCGGGGTTCTTCCCGGCGCAGGGCCCTTCACCTTCGAAGCTGCCCCAGTTGGCCTTGGCGCAGTCGGCGTCGTTTCCCCACGGGTACTCGCGCCCGTCGGTGCCGCGGGCCGCCTTCTCCCACTCGGCCTCGGTGGGGAGCCGGCCGCCCGCGAACTTGCAGTAGGCCTGCGCGTCGTTCCAGTCGACGTTCGTGACCGGCAAGTTGGCGTCGCCCTCGGCCGGCGGCGACGGCGCGCGGCAGCGGCCCGCGTCGACGCAGCGGGCGTACGCGCCGCGGGTCACCTCGGTCCGATCGATCGCGAAGGACTTCAGCGTCACCTGGCGCGCGGGGCGTTCGTCCTCTTCGCCGCGCGTGCTCCCCTGCGTGAAGGGGCCGCCCGGCACGGCCACGCGGTCGCGCGGCGGGCGCGCGCCCGGCGACGTCGCGGACACCCAGAGCGCGACGCCGAGAAGCCAGCGGCCCATCGTCCTGAATTCTAGTCGAGTCGGGCAATCAGGGCGCGGGCCTGATCCGCCCAGGGCGCCGATTCCGGCTCCAGCGACAGGTACTGCTCCAGATGCACGCGAGCCGCCGCGCGCCCGCCCAGCCGCTCCAGCGCGACGGCCAGGTTGTAGTGCGCGTCGGCGAAGTCGGGCGCCGCTTGCAGGACCCGGCGCAGCTCAGCCACGGCCAGCTCCAGGTCGCCGTTCTCCAGAACCAGGTTGGCCAGGTTGAACCGCGCCTCCGGCTGGTCGGGGTCCAGCGCCAGCGCCGCCTCGTACGCCTCGCGGGCCGCAGTCACTTCGCCGCGCCGGTAGGCCAGGCTTCCCAGGTTCGTGCGCGCGGCCGCCAGCCCGGGGTCCAGCGCCAGCGCCTCGCGGTAGCAGCGCTCGGCGCGGCTGTCCGCTTCGGGCCCGCCGTGCATCTCGGCGCGGGTCCCCTCGACGAACCATTCGTAGGCGGTGCGCCCCGGCGAGGCCGCGGCCGCATCGGGCGAGGAGGCGGCGTAGTCCAGCGCGGCGACCGGAGCGGCGGGGACCGCCCGCGTCGACCCCGACCGCGCCAGGTCGCCCAGGCCGAAGTCGAACACCTTCTGGCCGGTCGTGGCCTCGAACGCCATCCCCTCGTCGACGACGACCAGCTTGGCGCCGTCGAAGGCGACCCGCATCCGCTCCAGCGGCCGGTCGACGTGGGGCAGCGACGACCGGACACCGTCGATCGCCTTGCGGATCTCGGCGGTCTTGAAGCCGCGCTCGGTGAGCTCCTTGGCCGCCTTGACGCTGACCAGGTCCTGGAAGGAATAGACCGGCTTGCCGCCGCGGCGCGCCGAAGGTCCCACGAACCCGACCTGCGCCCAGTAGCGCAGCTTGCTCTCGGTCAGCCCCAGGATCTTGGCTGCGGCGGCGAAGGTGTAGGTGGTCCCGCCGGTCGAGGTCCCCTCGTCGGTGGGCTCTTGCGGGGCGGCCGGCAGATCGGGCGTCGGGGTGCTCATGCGCCCTCGGAGAAGCTGGCCTCGACGTCGATGTCGATGAACACCCTGGCGGCCTGGGCCCGGATGGCCACGTGAGTCCGGACCGCGGCCGGAACGGCGCCGCAGACACGCGCCGCCTCGCGCGCGGCCAGCGCCTCGACCCCGGCGACCGCCTGCGCCTCCGACTGCAGCAGGTCGGCCAGCCGGCGGGCCGTCCCCGCGTCGCAGGCGTCGCGCAGCAGCAGCTCCAGCGAGGGGAGGTCGATCGTGAGCATCGTCGACCCGAAGTAGGCGTCGCGCCCGTTGCGCAGGCTGCGCTGCCCCTCGGAGATCACCTCGGCCCGGGACAGGACCAGATCCAGCGCCGTGCGCGACAGCCTCTCGCGCACCTCACGCTCGAAGAGCGCGATGCGCGTGGCGCGCGCCATGGGGCGCCGCGCGGCCGCCTCGCCCGCACGGGAGGCATCGTCCAGCGCGGGCTGGGGAGTCGAGGAACGGCCGCGGTCCGACATGCGCGGCCGGATCGTATCAAGAGTCGCACGCGGAGCGCAAAATCCCGCTCGGCCGAGGCGAGCGGGGTTATGCTGGCGCGGCCCATGGCGCAGGAGCTGGACCTCGGGAAATACCCCGTCCTGGTGGTCGACGACGAGACGGACAACCTCGACGCCTTCCGTTTCAATTTCGG
>CAZPUH010000677.1:0-2890 GCA_964589215.1 uncultured Myxococcales bacterium
CTTCGAGGCGCTGCGCCACGCGGGGCAGAAGCCCGCGCTGAAGCTGCTCAACAAATCGGACCTGGCCGATCCGGAGCAGACGCGACTGTGGCTGCGGCACTACAACGCGCAGCCGGGCGTGCAGGGCCTCGCCCTGTGCTCGAAGAAGCCGAGCGAAGTCGATCGCATCCTGCCGGCCTGTCGCGCCTTGCGACCCGACCGCGGCCGCCCCGACAAGCCGCTGCGCATGATGATCCTGGGCATCCCCAACGTGGGGAAGTCCACACTCATGAACGCGCTCCTCAAGCGTCGCATCGCCCAGGTCGGCGACGAGCCCGCCATCACCAAGATTCAGACCCTCCACAAGCTTGGCCCCGACATGACCCTCATCGACACCCCCGGCATGTCGTGGCCCGGGATGGAGCAGGACGTGGCCGCGAAGCTTGCCGCCACGCACAGCATCGGCCGGGCCGCGTACGAAGACGAGGAGGTGGCCCTCAGCCTGGGACTCACCCTGCTGCGACGCTATCCCGAGCTCCTCACCGCGCGGTACGGCTCGTTGCCTCGGCCCGTCGACGAGCACGGGCTGCTGGCGTTCATCGCCAGCAGCCGACACCTCGTCAAAGCCGGAGCGCCAGACCTCGCCCGCGCCGCGACGACGCTCCTCAACGACTTCCGCAGCGGCGCGCTCGGGCGCGTCAGCCTCGAGACCGTCGAGGGGTAGGACCATGTCATATCGGACAGTCGGTCGGTTTGAGGCCGCTGCAAACGCCGTTCGTAACGATTCTTCAGCGCGGAATGTATCCTTCAGAAAGGATTCGGCCGGTGTCCGCGTCGATCACGAATCGCGCCTTAGTCCCCAACCTGCCCGCGTTCGTTTCGATTTCGTACCGATCATTCTGTCCAAACCAGCCCCGTCGCAGCTGAACAGAAAACGGGTCGGCAAATCCCCAGCCCTTTTCCGCCGCACGTGCTCGCGCGATGTCCAGGGCGGCTTCCGGGGCGATCATCAGTTGCTGGGCAGCCCCCCCAAAACGAGTGCTTCTTCTAGGTAGTGAACGATTGCCGAACGGGCATAGGCGGACATCTCGAGCTCAGCCCGGAGGCGACGGAGCGGGCCAACTCGCGGCGAGAGACCGCCGAGGTAGCTCAGATCCCGCCGATCGTCGCTCATCCGGGCCCCACGCTCTCACGGCCCGAGGCGCACCCCGATTCCGACCGGGGGGGGAATGACGTCGCTGAAGCCGTCCCGACCTTCGGAGATCCAGGCCACGCCTGGGTCGTCGAGACTCCGACCGAACTCATAGCGCACTGTCAGCGGCCGCCCCGCGTCGTCGATTCTCGTAACAGTCGCTCGGAGAGCCGCAGTCTCGACGACGTCCCCAACCCTGAACGGCGTCGTTCGAACGATCCCGGTCGGACCTAGCGGGAAAAGCGAAGGGTTGTCTTGCACGAGCTCGACTGAGCTCGGCGAGGTCCGAATTGCCGCCGGCTGTCCGAACGTGTGGCTGAGGACCAACCAGTGCTTCGGTGCTTCGTCACGCAATATGTACGGCGCGGAGAGGACGGTCAGACCGTCATTCGCCCGGACAACGAGGACCGTATCGACCGAGCGGGCGTTACGCGGGATCGTGGTGAATCGCGCCAGGTCCTGGATCTCGCTTTCGACCTGGGTGAGCGAAACCTCGCGGGTCCGGAAGGGAGCGACCGCGAGATGGACGATTCCTGCCACCGCCGCCAAGCCAACCACCAGAAAGGAAAGGCGAGGTGGCCGGCGAATGGCCTGTGTTCCCCAGGCGAGCAAGATGCCGATCGCGCCGCTCACTCCAAGCGCGGCGATGCCAAGTAGACGCCGCGAAGGCTCAGTGGCCGCTAGCGGCAGTAGCGCGAGAACCGACCCACACGCGAGCCACCAGCCACTGTCGCCTGTAGGCATCGCAGCGGAGCGTTCTCTCTCGACACCCCACAGGGGCCCGGCGACCAAGCCAGCTGCCCCGAGCATCAATGCTGCTTGAACGAGTTGGGAGCTAAGCCAGCGCGATGTGACGGCGACACCGAGCCAGCTCGATGCGAGCAGGGCGGAAAACGCTCGTGGCAGCGCTTGGAAGTAGGTCCCCGGATCGGACATCGGGTCGCGATAGAACCCGAGCCCGCCATTGCCGTACCCCAGCGCGGCCCGGACGAGAAAATAGAGCAGGAGCGGGCCCACAGCCGGCAGCATCCCGATCAGCCGGCGACGGACCGGCTCTGCCCGCCGGCACAGCTCGAAGGCGATTAGGTAGCCGATGAGGCAGAGGGCGTACTCTCCGGTTAGGGCTGCCGCACTGAAGGCGCCGGCAGTTCCCAAACCGAGGACGCTTCGTCTGTCGTTCCGCCATCGGGCATATAGCGCCAGAGCCAGCGCTCCGAAGGTGAGAGTCATCATGACGTAGCGATTGGCGAGCCAGACCAGTGGGATCGCCAGTGTTGGCGAGAGCGCGAACGCCACGGTCGCTATCCACGCCGCCCCCTTCGCAACGACGCTGCGGTAGAGAAGATGAGCCGCCAGAACAGCGGCTACCCACCACGCGAACGAGAGAATGTGCGGAGCGAAGGGGGCGTACCCGAATAGCTTGTGGTCGACCCAGATGAGGAAGCTGGGGAGCGGTCGCAGGAACCTGAAGGTTAGGTTGGGCTCGGACCACCACGGGATGACGCCCCGATCGAGAAGCGCCGCGCGGTTGTCGTCGGCTATCAGATCGTAGAGGTTGAACGGGTTGCGTCGTGGCGTCAGCTTGCCCTCGATCATCGCCCTTTGGGCGAAATCGTCCATGCTGAGCGTCCCATTCAGGGCTGCACGGTTCACGATCGCGCCTGTGGTCAAGGCGCCGAGGAGGACGAACCCCGCGGCCAACGACCGAAGTGTCATGTT
>CAZPUH010000678.1:0-11042 GCA_964589215.1 uncultured Myxococcales bacterium
AAATCCGCGAAGATGTCCTCCAGCGCCAACGCCGGGGGGCGGCCCGTCTCGGCGGCGGCGAGGAAGTCGGCCCACATCGCCCGGTATCCGCCCCCGTCGCGAATGGTCGGCAGCATCCAGCGGCGCCCGCCGGGGCCGTAGGCGCGGCCGTAAAGGCTCCGCGCGTCGAAGTACAGCGCCCCGTTCTCCAGCAGCACCTTGGACACGTCGAAGGGCGGGAAGCGCCACGGGACCGCCCAGGTGTGCAGCAGGCGCGACGTCAGCCCCGACCGGTGGCGCGCCACGATCATCATCGTGTCCTCGCCGGGGGTCGTCGTGACCGGACGCAGGGGCCCGGTCGCCGACACGTCGACGATCTGGTCGGCGGCGGTCGGTTCGAACACGGACGCCAGGTCCAGCAGGCGGCGGATCCAGTGGACGCCCCCCTCGTGCAGCGCGCCCAGCGGCATCTCGGCCGCGTTCGCGCGCCAGCCGGTGGGGCGCGAGCGCCCGAGCCGGATCAGGTCCAGGATCAGCGGCCGCCCCAGCCCGGGGTCGCGCAGCTGCTCTTTCAGGCGGCGGTGGAAGGGGGCGTAGTGCAGGTTCTCGGCGACCATCACGGTCCGGCCGTGCCGCTTCAGGGCCGGCCACTGCCGTTCCAGCTCGTCGAATCGCGCGACGACCGGCTTCTCGATCAGGAGGTGCTTGCCGGCGGCCAGCGCGGCCTCGATCAGCGCGGCGTGCCCGCGCGGCGGCGTGCCGATGACCAGGCCGTCATATCCGGAGGCCAGCGCCGCCTCGTAGCTGCCGAAGCAGTCCCTGGCGCCCAGCCGCGCACCAAAAGCGCGAGCTTTCTCGGGAGCGCGGCTGGCGACGGCAAAGGCGGAACCCGGCCGTAACCGCTTGAAGATCCGCGCGTGGCGGGCGTTCATGGCGCCACATCCGACGAAGCAGAGCGAGATCCCCGCCATGAGGGCGCTACAATCCGCCCGCTTCGCGTTGCCCCGGCCTTTTCGGCGTCGGGGTCCGACCGTTCCCTCGCATGGCGCGCACGAAAATATTTTATTTCATCCCCAACCTCCAGCAGGGGGGGCCCGAAGGGCAGATCCTGGCCCTCATCAACCGGCTGCCGGCCCGCTTCGAACCGGTGCTGTGCGTGTACCACGCCGACGACATCTTCTTCGACGCGCGGTGCCCGCCGGGGCAGCCGGCTCACGCGCTGGGCGTCCGTCGCATGGGGCTGTCGGCGCTGGACCGGCTGACGGAGATCCTGCGCCGCGAGAAGCCGGCCATCGTGCATTCCTACCGGGACAAGTCCAACTTCTGGGCGCGCCTCGCGGCGGCGCGCGCCGGCGTCCCCATCACGATCACGGCCTGCCGCAACCGCATGATGGAGCTGCGCTACCTCTTGATCGAGCGCTTCATGTCGCGCTTCAGCCGCCTCATCCTCACCAACTCCGAGGGGGTGCGCTACGAGCTGACCGAGTGGGCGGGCGTCCCCGACGACAAGATCCGCGTCATCACCAACATTCTGGACGTGGACCAGTTCCGGCCGCCGACCGCCGGTGAGCGGGCGGCGGCGCGCGCGCGCTGGGAGTTGGGGCCGTCCGCGCGGGCGCTGCTGCTGCCCGGGCGGGTCGGCCTTCAGAAGCACCAGATCGGCGTGCTGCTGGCGATGCGGCGCCTCCTGCGGCGCGGGCTGTGGCCGGCCGACACCGTGGTCCTGTTCGCCGGGCGCGAGCGCGACCGCGCGACCAGCTGGCTGGTGCGGCGGCTGGCGGCGGCGCGAAATGTCGCCGCCCACGTACGTTTTCTGGGTGCCGTGAAGGATATCCGCTCGCTTTACTGGGCCAGCGACCTGCTGGTGATGCCGTCGCTCTACGAGGGGCTGGCCAACGCGGCGCTCGAGGGCGCGGCCTGCGGATTGCCCGCGCTGCTGTCGCACGCGGCCAACGTCGACGGCATCGTGCAGCCGGGCGTGACCGGGTGGGAGGTCCCGACGGGGAACCAGGCCGCGCTGATGGCGGCGCTGGCCGACGCCGTCGCGACCCCCGCCGACACGCTGGCCGAGATGGGGCGGCGCGGGCGGACGCGCGTCGTCGAGCGGTTCGCGCCGACGGAGAGCTTCGTGATCGACCAGATGGTGGCCGTGTACGACCAGCTGCTGGCGGAGAAGGCCCTCGCATGACCGCCGCCGCCTCGCCGCCCCCCGATCTCGAGGGGACGCTGTTCGACGTGGCGATCGTCGGCTCCGGCTTCGGGGGCGGCACGATGGCCTACGCGCTGTCACGCGCCGGGCTCAACGTGTTGCTCGTCGAGCGGGGCGGCTGGGCCCACCGCGACGAGACCGACTGGAACGGCCGCGCCATCCTCCTGGACGGGCGCTACCGCGGGGACAGCCCCATCGACATCGACCAGCGCGCCGACGGTGCCGGCGCCCGCGCGTTCCCCAACGAGGCGGTCGGCGGCAACTCGATCTTCTTCGGCGGGGCAGCGCTGCGGCTGCGCGAGAGCGACTTTGGCCGCTGGCCCATCGGCTACCGCGATCTCGAACGCCACTACACGGCGGCGGAGCAGCTGCTGGAGATCCACGGCCGCGCGGGCGCGGACCCCGTCGAGCCGGCGCGCTCGTCGCCGTACCCGTTTGCGCCGCCGCCGCTGACGGCGCCGGCCCGCCGCATCTTCGCCGCCGCCGAGAAGCTGGGGTGGCACCCGTTCCAGATTCCCGTCGCCATCAACCACGCCGGCCCGCGCGAGCCCAAGTGCGTGAACTGCTTCACCTGCGACGGCTTCCCCTGCCGCATCGGGGCCAAGAACGACATCGCCCAGACCGCGCTGGCCAAGGCCGATCCGGCGCGCCTCTCGATCCTGGCGCGCGCCATCGCCTCCCGCCTGGTCCTGCGCGACGGCCGGGTCGCGGCGCTGCACGTCATCGATCGCGACACCGAGCGCCGCCTGACCGTGCGCGCCAAGCTGTTCGTCGTTTCGGGTGGCGCGCTGGCCACGCCCGCGCTGATGTTGCGGTCCGGGCTGGACAAGATGGACGCCTCGGGGGCGCTGGGCCGCTACCTGATGCGGCACTGCAACGCGATGCTGGGCTTTCTGTTTCCGTTCCGCACCAACCCCGAGTCGGTGAACCACAAGCAGGTCTGCATCACCGATTTCTACGAGTCGGTTCGCGCCACCGACGGCACCGCGCTGGGCGTGATCCAGGACATGTGCATGCCGCCGCCCGACGTCGTGCGGGCGCTGGGGCCGCGCGGCTTCCGCTGGGCGGCCTACCTGGGCGCCGCCCACATCCAGACGCTGCTGTGCGTGGCCGAGGACGAGCCGCAGGCCGACAACCGCCTGGCGCTGTCCGCGGAGGTCGATCGGTGGCAGCTGCCGATCGCCGCCGTCCGCCACCGCTACTCCGACCGGGACGTCGCGCGGCGGGACCGGCTGGTCGCGCTGGCGCGGCGCGTGCTGCGCGCCGCCGGCGGCGTCGCCGGCAAGGTGCGCCTCATCGACAGCTTCTCGCACGCGGTCGGGACGGCGCGGTTCGGCCTGGACCCAATGGCCTCGGTGCTGGATCGCCACTGTCGGTTCTGGGCGGTCCCCAACCTGTTCGCCGTCGACGGGTCGTTCATGCCGACCTCGGGCGGGGTGAACCCCAGCCTGACCATCACGGCCAACGCGCTGCGGGTCGCGGAGCACGTCACGGCGTCGTTCGGCGCGCTGGCGGGCAGCGGTGGATCCGCGCCCCGGCAGGCGACATGATGGCGGCTGGCGACATGACGAAGGCAACGACGGGAGCTCGACGATGTGTGGCATCGCCGGCGCGCTGAGCGCGGTCCCCGAGGCTCCCGCGCCGCTGGACGCCGTCGAGCGGTTCGCGGCCGCCATGGTCCACCGGGGCCCCGACGGCTACGGCTTTCACACGGACGGGCCGGTCGCGCTGGGGCACCGGCGTCTGGCCATCGTCGACCTGTCCGAGGGGGGGCGCCAGCCGATGCTGAACGAAGACGGCACGGTCGCCATCGTCGTCAACGGAGAGATCTACAACCACCAGGAGCTGCGCGCCGACCTGATCGCCAAGGGGCACCGGTTCCGGGGCGGCAGCGACAGCGAGGTCGTGGCCCATCTTTACGAGGAGGTCGGCACGCGCACGCCCGAGCTGCTGCGCGGCATGTTCGCGCTGGCGGTGTGGGACCGGCGCACGCGGCGGCTGCTGCTGGCGCGCGATCGCGTGGGTGAAAAGCCGCTCTACTACGCGCTGCGCCCGGACGGGCTGGTGTTCGCGTCGGAGCTGGCGGCGCTGCTGGCCGACCCGCGCACGCCGGCCACGCTGTCCTACGAGTCGCTGGACGCTTACCTGGCGCTGCAATACGTCCCCAGCCCGGCCACGATCTTCCACGAGATCCACAAGCTGCCCGCCGGACATCTGATCGACGTGGGCTGCGGCGAGACGCCCCGGCCGCAGCGGTACTACCAGGCGTCGTTCGCTCCGACGCTGGCCGGGCTGCCGGTCGAAGAGGCGCGCCGGCGCGTCCGCGACACCGTCGAGGAGGCGGTGGTCTCGCGCCTCATGTCCGACGTGCCGCTAGGCGCGTTCCTGTCGGGCGGCATCGACTCGTCGATCGTCGTGGCCTGCATGGCCCGCGCGAGCGGCCAGCCGGTCAAGACGTTCTCCGTCGGCTTCACCGAGGGCGGCGCCGTGCACGGCGAGCTGCCGTTCGCGCGCCTCGTCGCCGAGCGCTATCGGACCGACCACCACGAGCTGGTCGTCGACCCCGACATGGTCGGCGCGCTGCCCAGCATCGTGCGCCACCACGGCGAGCCGTTCGCCGACACGTCGGCGGTGCCGACCCGCTACCTGTGCGAGCTGACTCGCCAGCACGTGACGGTGGCCCTGTCGGGCGACGCCGGGGACGAGACCTTCGGCGGGTACCGCCGCTACAACTGGGCGCACGTCGCCGATCTGATCTCCCGCCTGCCGGCCGTCCCGCGCGGGCTGGTCACGGGGCTGATGGCGCGCGCTCCGGGCGGCACGGCGCGCTGGCTCCGCGAGTACGCCGCCGCCGTGTCGGCCGGCGAGGCGGAACGGTACCTGCGCTTCGTCTGCCACTTTTCGCACGCGGAGAAGGCGGCGCTCTACACGCCGGCCTTACGCGAGCGCTTCGCGACCGACGCAACGGCGGCCCGGTTCGCCGAGCGGCTGGCGGCCAGCGCCGCCACCGACACGGTGACGCGCCTCACGGAGCTCGACATCGACACCTACCTGCCGGACGACATCCTGACGAAGGTCGACACGGCCAGCATGACCTGGTCGCTGGAAGCGCGCGCCCCCTTTTGCGACCACCACGTGGTCGAGCTGGGCGCCGCGCTGCCCGGCCCCTGGAAGCTGCGGCGCAACCGGGGCAAGCGCATCCTGAAAGAGGCCTTCGCCGACCTGGTCCCCGAGCCCATCCTCAACCGGACGAAGCGCGGCTTCGCGCTGCCGACCCGTCGCTGGCTGGCGGGCCGCCTGCACGGGTTCGCGCGCGAGCTGCTGCTATCGCCGGCGGCCGCCGGACGGGGCGTTTTCCAGCCGGCCGCGGTCGAGGCGCTGCTGGACCGCCACCGCGGCGGTGAGGACCACGGCGAGCGGCTCTGGAATCTGATGGTGCTGGAGACCTGGTTTCGCGAGATGGTCGACGGTCGGGCCGCTTTCGTCCGGGAGGTCGCCGACCGGCAGGCGGCCCTGCGCGCCGCCGCCTGAGCCGACCGAGCCCGACGGAGGGAACGTGCTAGCCTCCGCCCTGTGAGCCAGCTGGATCGCGCCCATCAGGTCGCCTGCGACACGGCCCGGGAAGCCGGGAAGGTGATCCTCAGCTTCTACGGCAACCCGGAGATCGCGACCGAGACCAAGCCGGACCAGTCGCCGGTGACCGAAGCCGACAAGGCGGCCGACCGTCTGATCCTCGACCGCCTGCGCACCGCTTTCCCGGGCGACGGGACCCTGACCGAAGAGTCGGCGGACGACGGCTCGCGATTCGGCAAGTCTCGGCTGTGGATCGTGGATCCTCTGGACGGCACCCGTGACTTCCTGGCCGGAACCGGCGATTTTTCCGTCCACATCGGCCTGTGCGTCGACGGGCAGCCGGTGCTGGGGGTCGTCTACCAGCCCGTCCGGCAGGCGCTCTACCACGCCATCCGCGGCGGAGGCGCCTTCATGGACAGCAACGGGACCAGCACGCAGATCCGCACCTCGCGCCGCAGCGAGCCCGGTGAGCTGCGCGTCGGCATCTCGCGGTTGAACCCGGACGAGGGGCTAGGCAAGTGCCTGGCTGCCTCGGGACTGGCACCGCGGGCGGTCGCCATGGGCGCGTCGGTCAAGCACATGGCCCTCGCCCGGGGCGATCTCGACGCCGTCCTGAACCTTTCGCCCGCCGAGCAGGAGTGGGACACCTGCGCGCCGGAGGTGATCCTGGCCGAGGCGGGCTGCACCGTCAGCGACGGCGATGGAAAGCCCATGAAGTACAACCAGAAGGACCTCTTTCGCCGCCGGGGCTCGGTCTGGAGCAACGGCCTTTGCCACCCGCTGATGTTGCGGGTGATTGCGCCGTGCCTGCCCGAAGACCCCCTGATTTGACGAGGGGGATGGTCATCGGTTTGTCAGCGATCTGACGATCCGTACGCGTCAATAACACTCACGAGCCGAGGTATTACCTTGAGTCGTCGATACTCGGATGGCATTGTAGGGCACCCCGGGGCTTTGACTTACGTCGGGGGTCTTGTCGCATGATGATTACCGAAGGTGCGGGTGAGTTGAACCGGGTTGCGCGGGTGACACCAGAGGTCGTCACGCGCGTCACCACGCCCACGCTGCAGGAACGAATTCCGATCGTCCTGCGCGCGACCGAGGACGAGGCTCGCGGCGCGCGCATGCGCATCGGCGGTCTGCGCGTCGTGGACCGCGCGATTCGACAGCTGTCGAAGCTGGGCGACGCGACGGTGGTCATCGTCAGCGACGGCAGCATCCCGCTGCCGCGCCGGCTGCCCGCGAACGTGGAGGTTCGTGACGTCGACGGCGACGCCGGCCCGGTGGTCGAGCGCCTCTGCGCCGAGCTGGGCTCCGAGGTGCGGGTGCTGGGCGCCGACAACGTGTGGGTCCAGCCGGCGCGCTTCGACCGCGCCATCCGGGTCGTCGACGCGGCGTCGCGCCGCCAGGCCGAGGACGAGATTTACCTGGATCTGCAGCGCGGCACCGTGGGCCTCGTCGATCGGGCCGTCAACCGGCGCCTCTCGTCGGTGCTGACCCGCACGCTCATTTCGCGGCTGCCGCTGGTCCCCGCGCTGGTCACGCTGGCGGCCGGGTTCGTGGGCGTCTACGGCGCTCTCATGATCGCCACGGGGGCTGCGCCCAGCGTGCTCCTCGGGTTCGCCCTGCTCGAGGGCTCGATCGTGCTCGACGGCTGCGCCAGCGAGCTGGCGCGCGTTCGGTTGCACCAGTCGGCGCTCGGGGCCTGGCTGGACACGATGGTCGGCGACTTCCTGAACATCGTCATGATCCTCGCCGTCGGCCTCGCGCTCTGGCGCCACGGCGGAACTTATCTCGACATGAAGATGGCGCTGGTGTCGGCCGCGCTGACGCTGTTTTACGTGGTGGTGTCGTACCGCGAGCTGATCCGCCAGCGTCAGGGAGACGTCATGAAGCTGCGCTGGTGGTTTGCCTACGGCCAGCCGCTGCGATCGCTCAGCGGTGCCGGCGCGGGACAGCTGCGGGCCGTCATGCTGCTCGGCCGGCGTGACGTCGTCGTGCTGCTCGGGCTGGCGCTGGCGTACTTCGACCAGCTGCCGATCGTGGCGCTGTACATGATGATCGTCTCGCTGGTGCGGGCGGCCGGGGCCCTCGGCCAGCTGCTGACCCCCGACTGGCGCGTCCGCCCGCCCGTGTGATCGTCGCCCCGGCAGGCGCGTTGATTGTCGCGATCGACGGCGTGGACGGCAGCGGGAAGTCTCGCCTGGCGGACGCGCTGGCTGCGGCTCTCGGCGCCGGCGGAGCTCCGGTGACGGTCGTGCACGTCGACGACTTCCGCCGGCCGCTCGACCTGGGCGGCCTGGACGCGGCGGCGGAAACGGACGCCTACTACGATCGGTACTACGACTTCGCGGCCGCAGGCCAGGCGCTGGCGGCCGCCGCGCGCGCCGGCACCGCGATCCTCGAGGGGGTCATGCTGCTGCGCGTGCCGCTTCCCGCGGACAGCTGGCTGGTGGTGCTGGAGGTCACCGCCGAGGAGGCGCGCCGGCGGATCCTCGCGCGCGACCGAGCCAAGGGGCGCTCGCCCGAGGAGGTGTCGCGCCGCATCGACCGCCGCTACTTCCCTGCCCAGGAGCGCTACCGGGCCGCGCACGATCCGGGCGGCCGCGCGCACGCGTTGATCGACAACGACGACTGGCGGCGCCCGCGCCTGCTCCGGCGCGCGATGGATCTGCCTCCCCGGCTGGCAGCGGCGCTGGCCGGCGTCCTGGGAGCGGCCGCTTGACGACGCCCGGGACCAGCGCCGTCGTGTTGTGTGCGACGCGCGACGAGCGGGCAGGGGCCACGTCGATCGTGGCCGGACTGACCGTCTTGACGCGCGCGCTGAAGCAGCTCGGGCAGGCGGCCGACACCCGCGTCGTCCTGGCCAGCGACGGGAGCCTTCCCGTGCCTGCGGGCCTGCCGCCCAACGTCGAGCTGCGCGCGGTCGCCGATC
The DNA here is from genome assembly GCA_964589215.1 of uncultured Myxococcales bacterium. Classification (GTDB taxonomy): domain Bacteria; phylum Myxococcota_A; class Polyangia; order Fen-1088; family Fen-1088; genus JADGRB01. The sequence goes on from CAZPUH010000678.1 coordinate 8,697, forward strand.
GCGCTGGGGCCGAGGCCGTCGGCCGGTCGATGGGGGCGCCGGTCGTGGGGGCCGACGTGGTCCGCCTGGACCGCAACCGGTGGGACGGGCTGCGCGTCGTCGACGAGCCCAGCCGCCGGACGGCCGAGGACGCGGTGTTCGCCGCGCTCTACCGCGCCGATCTGGGCTTCGTGGCCCGGCGCTTCAACAAGCCGCTGTCGATCTGGTTCACCCGGCATGTCCTGGTCCGCACGCCCGTCACCCCCAATCAGATCACGCTGTTCGCGGCCGCGGTGGGACTGCTCGGCTGCGTCCTGATCGCCACGGGCGCGTACGGCTGGGCGGTGCTGGGGCTCGCGTGCGAGCACCTGCAATCCGTGCTGGATGGCTGCGACGGCGAGCTGGCACGCGTGCGCTTTCAGCAGTCGAAGACGGGGGCCTGGCTGGACACGTTCGTCGACGACGTGCTCAACGTCCTCATCACGGTCGCGGCCGGGACGGGGGTCTGGCGGGCGACGGGCAGCAGGCTGGCCCTGGCGTGCGGGGTGGCCGGCGGGGCCATGCTGGTGCTCTCGAACCTCATCATCATGCGCGACATGCGCCGCCAGAAGGCCTCCGGCGACCTGATGGACATGGTCTGGTGGTTCTCCGGCGGGCAGAAGCTGGGCGCCTCGACCGCCACCCAGGGCAAGCCGGGGGTGGGCACGTTCCTGTTCCAGCTGGGCCGCCGCGACGCCGCGATCTTCGTGTGGCTGCTGTTCGGGCTCTGCCACCAGCTGGTTCTGGTCCTGGTGATGGCCGACATCATCGCCCTATCCTGGTTCGTGGCCAGTCTCGTCCAGCTGATCGTGCGCCCGGCCCCCGCGGCCTGACTCTGCCGTCTGGCCGGTATCGACCGATTATCGGCCGCGACGGCTGGGGCGCTTGCACGTGGGGGGCCCGCACAATATGGTGTAAAGCCGCCTTTTTGGGGCGGTGCCCCAACTCATGATCAGCTTCGTCGCCAAGAAGATTTTCGGCACCAAGAACGCCCGCGTCCTGAAGGGCATGCGGCCCATCGTCGAGCGCATCAATCAGCTCGAGCCGGCCATGCAAGCCAAGTCGGACGTCGAGCTGCGGGCCATGACCGCCGACTTCCGGTCGCGCCTCGACAACGGCGCCACCCTCGATGACCTTCTGCCCGAGGCGTTCGCCGTCTGCCGTGAGGCGGGCAAGCGCGTGCTGGGCATGCGGCACTTCGACGTGCAGCTCATCGGCGGCATGGTCCTGCACCGCGGCTGCATCGCCGAGATGAAGACCGGCGAAGGCAAGACGCTGGTCGCGACGCTGCCCGTGTACCTGAACGCGCTGGCCGGCAAGGGCGTTCACGTCATCACCGTCAACGACTACCTGGCCCGCCGCGACTCCGAGTGGATGGGCCGCATCTACAAGTTCCTGGGCATGACGGTCGGCAACGTCGTGCACGGCCTGTCGGACTCGGGGCGCCAGGTCAGCTATCGGTCCGACGTCGCGTACGGGACGAACTCCGAGTTCGGGTTCGACTACCTGCGCGACAACATCAAGGACTCGATCGAGCGCTACGTCCAGCGTGGCCACAACTTCGCGATCGTCGACGAGGTCGACTCGATCCTGATCGACGAGGCGCGTACGCCCCTCATCATCTCGGGGCCGGCGGAGCAGTCGGCCGATCTGTACAACAAGGTCGACGGCATCATCCCCGGGCTGCGGAAGGACATCGACTACACCGTCGACGAGAAGGCGCACTCGGCAATCCTGACCGACACCGGCATCGAGCGCGTCGAGCAGCGCCTGGGCGTCGGCAACCTGTACAACCCGGCCAACATCCAGTGGCTGCACCACGTGACGCAGGCGTTGAAGGCGCACACGCTGTACAAGCGCGACGTCAACTACCTGGTCGACGACGGCGAGATCATCATCGTCGACGAGTTCACCGGACGAAAGATGCCGGGGCGCCGCTGGTCCGACGGCCTGCACCAGGCCATCGAGGCCAAGGAAGGCGTCGAGATCCAGGAAGAGAATCAGACGCTGGCCACGATCAGCTACCAGAACTACTTCCGTCTCTACGAGAAGCTGGGCGGCATGACCGGCACCGCCGACACGGAGGCCGAGGAGTTCCACAAGATCTACAAGCTGGACGTGAACGTCGTCCCGACGAACAGGCCGATCCAGCGCAAGGACTCGCACGACGTCGTCTACAAGAACGAACGCGGCAAGTTCCGCGCGGTCGTCGACGAGATCGAGGACTGCTACAAGCGCGGGCAGCCGGTGCTGGTCGGCACCGTCAGCGTCGAGAAGTCCGAGGTCGTGGCCTCGCTGCTGCGCAAGAAGAACATCCCGCACGCCGTC
>CAZPUH010000679.1:0-6989 GCA_964589215.1 uncultured Myxococcales bacterium
TCCGTATCGGCGGGATTCCTTTGAAGGGCGGCTTCGTATTCCCGGACGGTGGGCATGCGCGGGACCCCAAAACGGCGAAGCGAGGCAACGGCGGCCGGGCTAACGGCCGGCGTGAGGTCGGTACCCTACCATGGTCCCCGCGGCGAAACCAAGCGGCCCAAAATGAGCCCCGGATCAGCCGAAGGCCACGAATCAAAAAGCCTTTAACGGCGCTGCGCTGCGACAGTCACATCCGGCATTGCAGTGTGCCGCCGTCCGCGCCCGCGTCAGCGGGGGCGGCGCAGCTGTAGCCGGGGGCGCAGTCGGCTGCCGTGGCGCAGCCGCTGGTGCAGGCGGCGCCCGCGCACGCCTGGGGGGTGCAGTCCGTCGTCGCGCCCATCACGCACTTGCCGGCGCCGTCGCACTTGGACGTGGCGATCAGGGTGGCCGTTCCGGCCATGCAGCCGGGGGGCGCGCAGGTCGTCCCGGCCGGGTAGGTCGCGCACTTACCGGTGCCGTCGCAGGTGCCGTTCGTTCCGCAGCTGGTGCTCCCCATGTCGGGGCACATGCTGGCCGGCACCACGGTCCCGGCGGCCAGCGCCGCGCAGGAGCCGGCCTTGCCCGTGACGTTGCACGACGAGCAGGCGCCGCACGACGGGCTGCTGCAGCAGACCCCCTCGGTGCACATGCCGCTCAGGCACTCGGTCCCCGCCGCGCAGGTCGTCCCCAGCGGCTTGAGGTTCGTGCAGATCCCGGACTGGCAGGTGTAGCCGGTCACGCAGTCGCCGTTGTTCGCGCAGGTCGTCAGGCAGGCCGTTACACCGCACTGGAGATGGCCCGGGCAGGCCGTCGCCATCTGGGCGCAGGTTCCGGCGCCGTCGCAGGCGCCCCCCGGGCTGCTCATCGCGTTCGTGCAGCTCGGGGCGCCGCAGCTGGTGCCGACGCTGGTGTTCCGGCAGGCGCCCATTCCATTGCAGGTGCCGTCGAAGCCGCAGGGCGGCGCCGGTGTGCAGCGCTGGTGGGGGTCGGCGCTGCCCACGGGCACCGAGCTGCACGTGCCGGCGTTGCCCGTCAGGTTGCAGACCTGGCAGGTGTCGCAGCTGGACGTCGAGCAGCAGACGCCGTCGACGCAGTTGCCGCTGGCGCACTCCGCGCCCAGTGAGCAGATCTGGCCGAGGCGCTTGAGGCCGCACGACCCGTTCGTGCAGAACTGCCCGGGCGCGCAGTCGGCGTCCGCCGTGCAGACGGAGACGCAGCTCTGGGTGGCGCTGTTGCACGCGAACGGCGCGCAGGACTGCGTCGTCGCCGGCTTGCAGCTGCCGGACCCGTCGCAGGTGCGGGCCAGGCTCGCCATGGTGGCGGTCGCGCAGGCGGGAGCCGCGCACTGCGTTCCGGCCGGGTAGATCGCGCAGCCGCCGCTGCCGTTGCAGAACCCGGTGGTCCCGCAGCTGGCCGCGCCCTGGTCGGTGCACTGACCGGTGGGATCGGCGCCGCCTGCCGCGACCGGCGAGCAGGTCCCCGGGCTCGCAGGCAGCGCGCACGACAGGCACTTGCCGGCGCAGGTGGTCGCGCAGCAGACGCCCTGGGCGCAGACGGTGCTCTGGCACTCGGTCCCCGCCTGACAGACGGCGCCGTTCGGCTTCAGCCCGCACGACCCGGCGTTGCAGATGGCCGGTGACGTGCAGTCGGCGTCGCTGGCGCAGGTCGAGCGGCAGGAGCTCGGACCGCACGCGAACGGGAAGCACGACACGGCGGCCGGCACGGTGCACGTCCCCGCGCCGTCGCAGGTGCCCCCCGCGGTGAAGGTGCTGCCCGGCATCGGGCAGCTGGCGTTCTTGCAGGCCGTCCCTTGCGGGTACTTCTGGCAGGCGCCCGCCTGGCACTTGCCGTCCGTTCCGCAGGAGGTCGGCCCCTTGTCCGTGCAGAGGCCGGCGGGGTCCGGCAGCCCGGTCGGGACGGCCGTGCAGAGCCCCATCGTGCCGGTCATGGAGCACGAGAAGCAGGACCCGCTGCAGGCGGTCGCGCAGCAGACGCCCTGCGCGCATTGGCCCGACTTGCACTCCGTCCCCGTCGAGCAGAACGAGCCGTTGGGCTTCAGGCCGCACGAGCCCTGGACGCAGACGTTGCCCGCCGAGCAGGCCATGTCGTTGCCGCACGCCCCGTAGCAGCGCGCGCCGTTGCAAACGTAGGGCGCGCACCCGATCGCGTCCGGCGCGCGGCAGTTGCCGTTCGCGTCGCACGTCGAGACGGGGGTATAGACGCCGCTCGCGCACTTCTCGGGCGCGCACTCGGTGCCGCTGGGGTACTTGTGGCAGCCGCCCGAGCCGTCGCAGGTGCCGTCGGTGCTGCAGGACGACGCATGCTTGTCGACGCAGACGCCGTGCGGGTCGCCGGCCCCCATCGGCACCGGCGCGCACGTTCCCAGCGACGTCGACAGGGCACAGCTGCGGCAGCTCCCCGTGCAGGCGGTCGCGCAGCAGACGCCGTCGGCGCAGAACCCGCTGCCGCACTCGGTGCCGGCCGAGCACGGCTGGCCCAGCGCCTTGGGACCGCAGCTGCCGTTCACGCAGGTGTGGCCGGCCACGCAGTCCGCGTCGCTGGCGCAGTGGCTGACGCACGCGGTGCCGCTGCAACGATAGGGGACGCAGGCCTGGACGCCCTGGGGCCGGCAGGTCCCGAGGCCGTTGCAGGTGCCGGCGGTGTTCAGGCGATCGCCGCTGCAGGCGGGGGGCGTGCAGACCGTCTCGGCGGCGTACTTGGCGCACCCGCCGAGGCCGTCGCAGGCTCCGGTCTGTCCGCACGTGGACTTGTCGGTCGCGGTGCAGACCTTGTGTGGGTCTGCCACGCCCATGGCCGTCGGCCAGCAGGTCCCGATGCGCCCGCTCTGGTTGCAGCTGACGCAGGGCCCGGTGCAGGTGACGTTGCAGCAGAATCCGTCGGCGCAGAACCCGGAGGCGCACTGGTTGGCCGCGGTGCAGACGGCGCCGATGGGGCGCTTGCCGCAGCTTCCGTTCACGCACTTGACCGTGGCGGCGCAGTCCGAGTCCGACGAGCAGTTGACGACGCAGCTGTTCGTCTTGGTGTCGCAGTTGAACGGCGTGCAGATGGTGGCCGGGCCCGGCGTGCAGCTGCCGTTGCCGTCGCAGACACGAATTCCGCCGATCGACGCGCCGTCGCACGTGCCGGACTGGCAGACGGTGCCGGCGACGTAGCTACGGCAGCCGCCCTTGCCGTCACAGGTGCCGTCGAGGCCGCAGGTCGTGAGATCGCTCTTCGGACACAGCGCCGGCGTGCGGGGCGGGTCGCCGGCCGCGATGAAGCTGCACGTGCCGGGGGCCGAAACCGTCTTGCACGACTTGCAGTTCTCGGTGCACGCGCTGTTGCAGCAGACGTTGTCGACGCAGAAGCCGCTGGCGCAGTCGGCGTCGCACCCGCAGCTGGTGCCGTTCGTCTTCTTCGTGCCCGCGTCGTGCGAACAGGAAGGTGGTGGGGCGTCTACCCCGGCGTCGTGCTTGACGGGGGTGTGCGAAGACGACGAGTGACAGGAGGCGACGCCGCACACGAGCGCCAGCCAGGCGACCAGCCCAGGCAGCGCTTGCCGCGCGATGACGCAGTACGACCTTTGTCCGCTTGGGCGTGGCACCGGAGCAGACGATACATCCTGGTGCCGCTGAGCTGGAAATCTAGTGATACAGGAAAACGATTTCGACGCGGTTGTTCTTGGCGCGTCCGGCCGCGGATCGGTTGTCCACGAACGGGTCTTCACCGCCCAGGCCGCTCACCATCAGGCGCTTGGTATCGACGCCGCGTTCGGCCAGCGCCGAATAGACCGCCTGCGCGCGCGCCGCTGAAACCGCGATCAACTCCGTGGATTTACCGCGGTTGTCCGTGTACCCGATCACCTGCACGGGGTAGGTCGGGTACTTCTTCAACAGGCTGGCCAGCCCGTCCAGCACCGCCTCGTGGCCGGGCGCGATGTTCGGGTCTCGCCTGGTGAACAGCTGGGGAACCACGATCACCAGGCGCTGCAGATCGCCGCGCGGGTCGATCCGGACCTTCACGCCCGGAATCAACGGCGCGTCGCGGGCCAGGGCATCGTTGCGCGCCTTGTTCTGATTGGATTCCTCCGCCTGCTCGTATTGTGGCTTCGCGGTGGCGACGGCCTGATCGGCGTACTTCTTGGCGTCGTCCGCCGCGGCCTGCGCGCCGGCGTAGTCGTTCTGCTTCAGCGCCCCTTCGGCGCGGGCCAGCAGGTCTGTCGCCATCCCGTAGTCGGTCTTCGCGTACTGGGCGGCGTCGACCGTGTCGGCGGTCCGCATCGACAGCTGCGCCGCGGCGATCTTCTGCTGAGCGGCCAGCTGCTGCGAGAGGCGCTCTTGTTCGGCCTGCGCCTTCTGCTGCTCGGTCGTCATCTCTTGCGACAGCCGCTGCTTGTCGGCCTCGGCCGTCTTGCGGGCGTCGACGTACTTCTGCAGCAGCGCCAGTTTCTCTTGCTCGCTGGCGAGATCCTTCTGAAGCCCGGTCAGCTCCTCCTGCGCGTGCGACTCCTGGCTGGAGAGCGACTGGATCTGGGCCTTCAGCTGGTCCTGATCGTAAACCGCGATCGCGGTCTTCAGCTTGATCTGCGCCATCAGCGCGTTGCCGCGCGATTCCTCGAGATCGTTCGACTGCCACTCTTCGTGGGCGGCGGCGCTGCGCCGGTCCGCCTCGGCCATCAGGTCGGGCGAACGGCGGGCCACGTCGGGCAGCTTCGCCTCGTTGGTCTTGCGGAGGTTGTCGAACGCCTCCAGCTCGCGGGGCTTGGGGGGTGTCGCGCACGCCAGGCCCAACCCGCCCAGCAGCAGCGTCACCGCGATTGCATGTCGGCCGTTCACTGCGAGCTCCTCTCGAGCGCCTTCTTCTTGTCCACCGTGTCCTGCAGCGCCTTGCGCGTCCGCGCGATCTTGTCCTTCAGATCCTTCACCGCCGCCTCGTGCTTCTGCTCCTGGGCGTACAGCTTCGAGACGGTGATCTTCGCCCGGATCAGGTCTTCCTGCTTCAGCGCGCGATCCAGCACCAGCCGGACCTCCTCGTACTCGTGCTTGGCCCGCAGGTTCCACGCCTCGTCCAGCCAGGACCGCAGAACGGTGATCTCGTCACCGACCGCCTTCAGCTCGTCGAGGCGTTCGAGATCGTTCGCGGAGGCGCGCTGCGTGTCGATCTGCAGCTGCAAGTCGTCCTCTTCGCCCGCGACCGCTCGGCCGCCGAGCGCGGCCCAGAGGCCGATCGCGACCGAAAAGAACCAAAATCTACCCCACCGTCTGCCTGACGCGCCGTTGATCATCGAATTCCCGGATGACCTTAAGCTGCTGGTACTGCAAGTTCAAGAGGGCGCGCGCGGGTGATAGTATCCGGCCGTGGACTCCGCGATCGAGGTTCGATACGCCGGCGTCGTCGTCGGACGCGCGACGCACGTGAAGGACTGGACCGCCGAAGGCGCCTTCATCGGGTTCGCCGAGCCGCTGCCGACCGGCACGCGCATCGAGCTCCGCGGGGACGAAACCCGCACCGCCCGCGTCGAAGAAGCGATCGAGTCCTCCGACCCGAACATCTCGGGCATGCGCGTCTCTTTCTCGCCCCCATCCCCGTCCTCGTCCTCGTCCCCGCCCTCGTCCCCGTCCCCGTCCCCATCCCCCGAACCCACCTCCCCACAGCAGCAGGGCGGCGGTGGTGGCGGCGGGGGCAAGCGCCGCCGCCGCCGGTGACGCGCGCCCCACGGCTGGCGCCCGGCGCCCCGGTCCGCATCGTGGCCCCCTCCGGGCCCGTCCCGCCCGAGGCGTTCGAGGCCGGGTTGGCCGTGCTGCGCGCCCGCTACGACGTTCGCTGGGACGAGCGGACGGTGCTCGCTCGCACGGGCTTCCTGGCCGGCCCCGACGAGCAGCGCCTGGCGGCCCTCGTCGCCGCGCTCGAGGAGCCGGGCATCGCCGCCGTCATCATGGCCCGCGGCGGATACGGCCTGCTGCGGCTACTGCCGTTCCTCGACCCGGCGTTGCTCGCCCGCGCCTCCCGTCCGCTGGTCGGCTTTTCGGACGGTACGGCGCTGCTGGCCGTCGCCGCCGGCGCGGGCATGGCCGCGATTCACGGCCCGGTGGTCACCCAGCTCCCCAACCTGTCGTCCGACGATCACGCCGTGCTCTTCCAGCGCCTCGAGCGCCCGGGGCCGGCGGTCCTGCTCGAGGGCCTCGAAGAGATCGTCCCCGGGCGCGTGCGCGGGCCGCTGATCGGCGGCAACCTGGAGGTCTTCTCGCGCTTGCTCGGCACTCCGTTTCTGCCGGACCTGGACGGCGCGATTCTCTTCTTCGAGGACCTGGGCGAGCGTCCTTATCGGATCGATCGCTTGATCACCCACCTGGATCTGGCGGGCGTGTTCAGCGCCGCCGCCGGCGTGGTGCTGGGCGACTTCTCCAGCTGCCGCGAGCCCGAGGCGACTCGCGAGGGAACGCCGACCGCCGACGAGGTCCTGACCGAGCGCCTGGGGCGGCTCTCGATCCCGGTCGCCTCCGGCGGCGCGTTCGGCCACGGCACGCGCAACCGGGCCCTGGTCACCGGCGCGCTCGCCGAGCTGGACACCCGCAGCGGCACCCTCGTCACCCTGGAAGGCGCCGTCCGCTAGACCGGCGCGCCGGCGGGTTTGCGATCAGCTGATCAGGGCGCCGGGCGGCGTGCCGGGGACGGCGGGGTCGGGCTCCTCGATGCGGCCGAAGCGCTCCTCGTAGCGGCGCAAGTTGTGCTCCAGCGCGCGCAGCAGGCGCTTCGTGTGCCGCGGCGACGAGATGATGCGCGCCCGCACGCGCGCCCGGGCCGTCGTCGGCTGGATGTAGGCGAAGTCGAGCACGAACTCGTTGTCGTTGTGGTTGATGAGAACCAGGTTCGAGTAGGCGCCCTGCGCCACCGGCTCGTCGATGTCGATCTGGATCTGTGGGACGCCCGTGTCGCCTGCGCCCGGTCTCGGTTGGTCGGCCATGCACCAT
>CAZPUH010000680.1:0-2225 GCA_964589215.1 uncultured Myxococcales bacterium
CGCCGGCAGCAGCATGACGGCGGCCCAGATGAACGCGCTGATGGCGCGCCGCAAGAGCGTGCTGGACTTCGTGGGTGGGCAGCTGAACAAGTTCGCGAAGAACCTGGGCACCGACGACAAGGTGAAGGTGCAGAGCCATCTGCAGGCGATCCAGTCGCTGGAGAACCAGCTGACCACGATGTCGACGTCGAGCGGCCCCACCTGCACGCCGCCCACCGTCACGCCGACCGGCCTCAACTTCAGCACGGTCACGAACTACCCGACGCACGTCACGTTCATCAGCGACATCGTCGCGGCGGCGATCATCTGCGGCAAGGCGCGGGCCGTGACCATCGATCTGATCGACAACGGCGGCGGCAACAGCCTGACCTTCCCGTGGATCAGCATCCCCAGCCCGGACATGCACGCCATCGCGCACCAGGGGAAGGACAACTACGCGCAGAAGTCCCTGATCGATCAGTGGTTCTACAAGCAGTGCGTGGCCGAGCTCTGCGCCAAGCTGGACGGCGCGGTCGAGGGGAGCGGCACCGTGCTGGACAACACCGTCATCCTCGTGACCAGCGACATGAGCGAGGGGGCCGAGCACTACGTCGGCCGCCTCCCGTACATCATCGTCGGCAGCGGGGGCGGCTTCTTCAAGACGGGGCGAACCGTGACGTTCCCCAGCCAGGTGCCCAACAACAAGCTGCTGACGTCCGTGCTGCACGCGATGGGGATGACCAGCCTGACGGGCGTCGGCGACCCCAAGTACAGCGGCGACATCGACAGCGCGCTCACGACCTGACGCGGGCACGTGCGGCGCGTGGCGACCCTCTTGGCGATCTCGTCGGCGATCGGCTGCGGCAGCGGCGGCGGGCCGGCGACCGCGATCGCGGCGCGCCCGCTGGCCACGGGGGCCGGCCACAGCTGCGCCATCGACGCGGCGGGCGGCGTCTGGTGCTGGGGGTCGAACGTCGACGGCCAGCTGGGCGACGGCAGCGAGGTCGATTCGCCGGTCCCCGGGCGCGTGCCGGGCGTCGCGCGCGCGCGACAGCTCTCGGACGGCAGCTACCACAGCTGCGCGCTCGACGACGGCGGCGCCGTCGCGTGCTGGGGCTGGAACGTGGGCGGCCAGATCGGCGACCGCTCGAACGCCAACCGGCTGAGCGCGTTCACCGTCCCGGGACTGCCGCCCAGCACCAGCCTGGCCACCGGCAGCTATCACACCTGCGCGATGGACGCGGCGGGCGTCGCGCGCTGCTGGGGGCAGAACGACGCCGGCCAGCTGGGCGACGGCTCGTCGCTGAACAGCGGCGCGCCGGTGGAGGTCTTCTCGCTGCCGCCGGCCGCGGCGCTGGCCGCCGGCGGACGCCACACGTGCGCGCTGCTTCGGGACGGGACCGTCCAGTGCTGGGGCGGGAACGACAACGGCGAGCTGGGCGACGGCACCACGGCCGCGCACGCCTTTCCCGAGCCGGTGGCCGGGCTCGCCGCGATCGTCGCGGTCGGCTCGGGCTTCGACCACGTGTGCGCGCTGGACGCCGCCGGCGTCGTCTGGTGCTGGGGCGCGAACGCGTACGGCCAGCTGGGCGACGGCACCACCGTCGATCGGGCGACGCCGGCCCCCGTGGCGGGGCTGCCGCCTGCGGTCGCCATCGCGACCGGGTACAACCACGCGTGCGCCGTGCTCCAAGATCACACGGCGCGCTGCTGGGGCTGGAACGCGTCCGGGCAGCTGGGCGACGGCACGACCGCCAGCCGCGCGGCGCCGGCCCCGGTCGTGGGACTGGCCGGCGTCACCGCGCTCAGCGGCGGTGGCTTCCACACTTGCGCGGCGACCGCCGATGGTGCGGAGCTGTGCTGGGGGTCCAACGACTCCGGGCAGCTGGGCGACGGGACGGAGGCGGACCACCCGACGCCGGCGCCCGTGCCCGGCGTTCACCTTTGAACGCATCCACGAGAGGAGAGGCTGATTGACCATGCAACACCCGACCCGACCCGACATCTTTTCGACGCGCCTGGCGCTGGCGGCGCTGCTGGCTTTGTCCGCCGGCTGCTCTTCCTCGTCGCCCGGCAACACCGGCGCGGGCGGAAGTCCGGCGGGCACGGGCGGATCCGTCGCGACCGGCGGTACCAGCGCGACCGGCGGCGGGACCGGCGGCGTGGCGACCGGCGGCAGCAGCGCGGGGGGCTCGCCGGGCACAGGGGGCGCGGTGGTCTCGACGGGCGGAGCCGGCGGCCGCGGG
>CAZPUH010000681.1:0-6950 GCA_964589215.1 uncultured Myxococcales bacterium
GCCGCCGCCCGCGCCGCCCGTCTTGCCGCCTCCGCTGCCCGTCGCGCCGGCCCTGCCACCACCCCCCGCGCCCGCCGAGCCCCCGTCGTCTTGCGTGCGGTAGCCGCCGCATCCGAGAGCGACGACCGCCGCCAGGATCCCGCAAGCCACCGGCGATCTCGCCGGCAAACCGTACCAGGCGCCCATGAATGCTCTCATGTCCGACCCCTCCGACTTCAGAATTGCAGGCGACACCTGAGACCAGCGGAAGCGGGACCCGCGACCGGGACGCACGCGAGCGCGGCGGTCTTCGCCGGCTCGGCGTCGGGGGCCGTCCAGTAGACGATGGCGGCGGCGCCGGCGAACGCGGCGGTCGCGGCGTAGCCGACGATGCTCAGCGTCTTCGAGCTCTCGGACTTGTCGTAATAGTCGGAGCAGCCCGCCGCGCCGCGGTTCACGACGTCCGCGAAGCACTTGTTCGCGGGATCGTTGAACTGGTTGTAGTTGTGCCGCCAGATGAAGGTCTCGACGACGGCGCCCACCAGCACGGCGCCGCCCGCGATGGCCAGGCCCAGCGCGACCTTTCGTTGGGTGCTGCCGGGAGTGGCGGGCTCGTCGCCCTCGGGCGCGCCCGGCGCGACGGGTGCCGGGTCGGCGGCGCCCGGATTCGCGGCGGGGACGGGCGCCACCGGGCGCGTCGCCGGCGGCTCGACGGCCGCGACCTCCCGCGTCAGCGTGACGGACACCTCCTGCGTGCCGCCGCCGGTGACCTGCAGCGAGCGCTCGGCCTTGACGTAACCGGTGGCGCTGATCTCGATCTCGACCCGCCCCTTCGGGACGCGCACCGGCTCGGACAGCGGGAAGGTGCCCGCGCCGCGCCGGTTCACCGTCAGCGACGCCCCGGCCGGCGGTCCCGTCACCATCAGCTCTCCGATGTTCGAACGGACCCGGGTCAGCGCGGTCTGCAACGAAGCGCGGTTCTTGGCGATCCAGGGGTGATCGGGCGTCTGCAGCGCCTCGTTCAGATGCTGCTCCGCGCTGAGCCAGTAGCCGACCGCCATCTCCGACAGGCCCAGCTGCCCCGCCGAGCGCGGCGTGGGCAGCGTCTCGTAGGCCCGCTGGAACATGACCAGCGCCCGTTCGTCCTTACCGGCCTGTCGCAGCTCGATGCCCTGGCGGATCAGCGCCTCGGCCCGACTCTCGGGGCTTTCGTCGGCGCGCGCCACGGTCGGCGTCTGCAAAAGCGCCGCAAAAAGCAGGGCCGCCAGCGCGCCCCGCCGCCACATCACCCGCCGACCATATGCTCGCCCGTTCATCGGTCGGGTCGGCGGCGATGATAGGGAGACGGTTCTGCAGGGTCAAGCCAGGCGGACCGCATTCGGCACACCACCGAAACGCGATGGCGGCCGGAAATTCCCGGCTTTCGGGGGGCCTGGCGCCCCCCTCGGGGGCAGCCCCCGGGCCGTCAGCGCGCGGGCGGTCGCCGGGGACGCGCGGAGGGCGTCGGGTCAGTAGTAGACGTTCCGGCGCACCGTCCGGCGCGAGGTCCGGCGCGCGACGCCCGCGACGCTCACGGGCGTCAGGGGTCGACCGACCACGGCCAGGATGTCCGGCGCGACGGTGGTGACGATGCCGACGCCCACGAACAGGGCCAGGATCAACCGCTTCTTGGAACGCATGGGTGCTCCTTTCGTCTTGCCGCCCTCTACATCGAGGCGGCGCAGGTCGCCGCGACGGACTTCGCGGCCTTGGCCGTGGCGGGGGGTTGAAAGTTGAACGTCTCGGGCGGCAAGCTCGGCTGGGTGTTCCAGTCCGACATCTGCACGGCGAACGCGGGGTGGCCGGGTGCGTCCTTCGTCGTGATCACGTAGCGCAGCGGCAGCGGCTGCGGACCGTCCTTGATCCACATCTGCCAGTCGATCTGGTCGCCGCGGAACGCGACGTGGTTGGCCGGGATGCCGTCGATCGTTTCGCGGCCGATGAAGCGGCCGCTGACCACCTGCTCCATCAGGATGTCGTAGGGGCGGCTGTACAGCAGATCGGCGCCGGGCGCGTCGATGTCGAACTGCTTGCGCATCTCATCGATGGCGGCGTCCAGCGCGGGCGGCGCAGCCGTGGTCTGGAAGCCGTCGCTGCTCTTGCACGCGACGGTCATGTGCTGTCCGTCGTACCAGATGCCCAGCCCGGCGGCGCTGCCCCGTTGCAGGCTGCGCAGGCGGTTCGGTCGCTGGACCGCGATGTCGGCGTTGCTCATGATCGCGATCTTCTCGCCGGACTTCAGGGAGACCTCGTCCGCGACGCTGGTGCGCAGCGTGAACGCCTGCAGCCCCGCGAGGTAATCCGTCATCTGCTTCACCATCCGGTCCGCGACCGGATCGATGCTCTTGGCGGGCGGCGCGGCGGTGGCTGACCGGCCGGCCGACGCGAGAGCCGCCAGCGCGAACGCCAGGAGGACCCCACCCGCGGCGACGTGACGTGTCGTTCTCATGGACGCTCCTTTTGTTCCGGCTGCGACGCGCGTGGCAGCACGGCTGGTCGGAAGCTAAGGGCGTTTCCCGTGCGTCGCAGATCGGACCACGGCTGATTCGGGTCCACTTTTCAGTACAACGTCCGCGCTTCCGCGCAGTAGTAGTCATGTCGAGCCGCTCTCGCCGTGTCACGACCCTGGCCGCCTTCGGCCTCTTGAGCCTTTCTTGCTCCTCCAGCGCGCCGGGCGGCGGGGGAACGGGGGGAAACTCGGCGGGAACCGGGCGGACGGTCGGCACGGGCGGGACCGCGAGCCCGGGCACCGGCGGCAGCGCGTCCGGGGGCACCAGCGGCACCGGCACCGGCGGGTCCGGCACCGGCGGGATCGCCGCCACCGGCGGGTCGATCGGCACGGGCGGCTCCAGCGCCGGTGGCCACGCGGGTTCGGGCTCGGGCGCCGCGGGTCGGGGGCCCGGCACGGGCGGCGCCGCCGGCTCCGGGACGGGCAGCGGAGGCACGCCGGCGACGGGCGGCAGCGGAGGCGGCGGTGGCCCCGTCTCGCCGGGGACGCCGATTCCAAGCGCGGGCTGCGGCAAGACCTCGACGCTGACCTTCGGGACCGTGCCCGGCGAGAACGCCAGCGCGAAGCCGGGCACGCCCGACCTCGGCACGGGCAAAGGCGGCTACGTGAAGCTCACCAGCGGCGGCCAGCAGCGCGGCTTCGCGATGCGGCTTCCAGACAACTACGACAACAACCACCCGTATCCGCTGTTCTTCGCCTTCCACTGGAACGGCGGCGATTCCAAGGCGCAGGACACCGGCGGCGACAACGGCTACTTCACCGCGTATTACGGCATCCAGAGAAAGTCGAAGAACGGCATGTTCTTCGTCGCGCCGGATTCGATCGGCTCCGGGTGGGGCAACGGCAACGACTCCGATCTGCACTTCACCGACGACATGGTGAAGTTGATCTCCGACAACTACTGCATCGACATGTCCAACCTGATCACCAGCGGTTTCAGCTGGGGCGGCGGCATGAGCTACGAGCTGGCGTGCGCGCGCGCGAACACGAAGACCAACACGGCTGGATACGCGTTCCGCGCCGCCATCATCTTCGAAGGCGCGAACATCAGCGGGTGCGACGGCAGCGGCAAGGACCCGATCGCGCTGTGGCAGAAGGTCGGCCTCACCGACACGACGTGCCCCGTCAGCCTGGCGACGCCGATCCGCGATCAGTTCGTGAAGAACAACCAGTGCACCGGGTGGACCTCCGAAACGGGGAACGTGGCGATGTCGAAGACCGGAACGACGTCGCAGGAGCCGCCCCGTCCGCCGAACCCGGGCCAGTACATCAACCCCGGCGGTCACGTCTGCACGAACTACACGGGATGCTCGGACGGGCACCCGATCCGGTGGTGCGTCGACCAGTCGGGCCACGGCAACGCCACGACGGACGGCACGTCGAGCTTGTACGACGAGTGCGCGAACGTGACGTCGCAGAACCCGATGGGCAAGTGCGCGCCCGGGTGCCCATGCACCTGGACGCCGGACGACATCTGGACCTGGTTGAACGATCCGACCGTCAACAAGTACACGCCCAACATCACCAGCACCGCCGACTGACGCTTCAGTCCAGATTGCGCTTGCAATAAGGCGTTGCCACCAAAACGCAAGCCTGCTACTTGGTGGATACCGGCGGCGAGCTGGTGGCAACTTGGCAGTACGGCAAGCTCACCAGCTCTGGCGCGCAGCGCTGGCCGCCACCGCGGCCTTCCTGCTCGCGTACGCGCTTCGGGTCCGCAGTCACCCGGGCGCGCACGCGTCGCTGATGCGCCGCGCGCCCGCGCCGCTGGCGGCGGGCGACCTGGACCGCGACGGATTGCCGGACGCGCTGGAGGCAGAGCTGGCCGCGCGCTTCGCGCCCATCGTCGTGCTGCACCCGAGTGATGCGACGCGACCGGCCTCGATTCCCTGGTTGCTGTCGCGCTTCGGGCAGCCAGCGGCGGCCCAGGGTGGCCTGCCGGCCGCACTGCGTCCCGGCAGCTCGGACCCGCGCGATTGGACCACCTACGTTCACGTCTACCCGCGCGCGGACGGCGGCATCAACGTGCAGTACTGGTTCTTCTACCTCTACAACGCGAAGCCGCCGTTCTTCGATCACGACACCGACTGGGAGCACGTCACGGTGCGCGTGACCGCGGGCGGCGAGCCGGTGGGCGTCTACTTCGCGCAGCACGGTGACTGCAGCCCGGGTGCGTTCCGGGCGTGGCGCGACGTGCGGCGCGAGGGCGACCACCCCATCGTGCTGTCGGCGCGTGGCAGCCACGCCAGCTACCCGGACCAGGCGTCCGTCAGCTGGTTCGACACCGTCAGCCGCTGCGTGAGCGTGGCCGGCTGCCGCGATCCGGTCTGGCGCACGGACCAGGCCGGCGGCCTCGTCAACGTCGGTGAGCCGGGCGCGCTGCTGGGGAGCGACGGCCTGCGCGAGGCGCTGGCGTTCGGCGGGCGCTGGGGCGCGGACGCCCGCTTTCTCCGGTCCCGCACCGCGCCGCACGGCCCCTCTCATCAGAGCGGCTTCCTGGTCGACGGCTTCGACTGATCGGCGCGCCTAGCCGGCGTTGCCGGTGAGGTCGATCGCGCGACCAGCGGGGCCGACGGTGATCTCGCGGATGGCGGCCTCTTCGCGCGGCAGCGCGACCACCTCCACCGCCCACACGAGCTCCAGCAGCCGGCCGCGAAAGCTGGGCGGTGCAGCGGGAAGCAGCAGCGAGAAGGGACGTCGATCGATCGCTTGCGGGGCGGCCAGCACCACGACGTCGACGACCGCGAGGTCCCTCTGCCCCTCCCCCCGCGTATACCAGAACAGCCGGACCTCGATGGATCTCGGGGGACGCTCCGCTCTCCAGCTGGCGGTGCCGCTGACCGGCGCGCCGGGCTCGAAGGCGGCGGTGGCGTCGTCCAGGACCAGCTCGATCTGGATTGCGTCGCTCATCGCGCGGCCGGGAGCAGCACGATCGGAAACTCTTCACGCACGTCGGGCAGACGGGCGAGGGAGGCTTCGACCACGATCGCCCACGTGATTTCATTGCTGGGGGCTGAAAACGTCGGCACCGTGTTGGCCGGCAGCATCACCGAGCCGGCGCCCGCCCCGGCCCCCGGCGCGGCGGCGGACGCCACGAACATCTTGGCGAAGCATCGCACCTGGCGTCGCGTCGTCCCGGCCCCGCTGCCCGACGCGTCCCGCGACCGGACGATCTCGCTCCCGACGACGGAGACCGACACCCTGGAGATCGCGCGGGCGTTGCCGCGGAACGTCCACGTCACGGACAGACGATCGCCCAATCTCACCGCGCGTGCGGACGCGGTGAGGGACACGCGGGGAGCGGCCAGCGCGAACAACGCCCGGGCGGCCCTGTACGCAAGGTGCACACCGACGGCCGCCAGGACGACGAACAGCGCCGCGAGCACCCAGACCATGAATCCCTCTTCCTCGACGCGCCCGGGGATCGCCGGGTCATAGAGCGACCAGAGCACCCCGTTCCACAAAACCGCGCCGACGACGGCGGTGGCCAGGCGACCGCGCGGCGTGGAAGCCGGCGCGAGCGCCACCGGGCCCGTGCTCTTGGCCAGCAGGGGCCGCGTCGGCAGCGCGCGCCTGATCCCCAGCGGCCGCTTTCGAAGGGCCGCCCGTCCCAGCAGCAGCGAGACGGCGACGAACGCGAGTGGGATCGCGCTCGTCGCGATTGCGCCCGGCGCGATGGCGCGGACCAGCACGGCGTCGGCCGGATTGGCGGGGTCGACCCAGCACCCCACGTCGCGGCCTGGACGAAGCCCGTCCGCGATCGACTGCCAGTACGCGCGGTTGCTGCTCGAGTATCCGTCGACCAAGTCATACCGGTCGCCCTGGAAGTGCCGGCCCTCGACCGTCCATTCGTAGCGGACCGCCACGTCGTACGTCTCTGCCGTTTCGCGGTCACCGCGATGCACGCGCAGCGCGCTCGACACGATCGTGCAGCGTGCGGCGGTCCAGCGGCGCGCCCGGAGCGCGCGCGAAACGGGCTGGACGCCAGCGAAATACGTTCCGACCGCGCCCATCACGAGAAAGAACGCGACGAACAGCAGAAGGAACGGCGCGTTCGACCGCTGCGAGCTCAGCGCTTTCGCCATGGTTCACCGCGGCTCGCGTTGCGAGGCGCGGCCGCGATTGTCCGATACCGCTCCGCTTCTGTAAATCCGCCCGCTGCCGGCGAGCGTGGGAGGGCGCTCGACAATGTTCAGCACACAATGAGCTGCCTCCGGACAGTAACAGGACGTGAGTCGCGCACCCTGGAAAACCCG
The DNA here is from genome assembly GCA_964589215.1 of uncultured Myxococcales bacterium. GTDB lineage: Bacteria > Myxococcota_A > Polyangia > Fen-1088 > Fen-1088 > JADGRB01. Next base: position 6,784 of record CAZPUH010000681.1, read on the forward strand.
CGTTCCATGCGCCCCGGCGCGGCCGTCGTCGTCGTCCTCGCGGACCGGCGCCTGGGGCGCCACGGTCGGCGCCGCCTTGGCGCTGTCGCTGGCCGCCTGCGGGGGCGGCTCGGGCGGACCCGGCGCCTCGGGCGGCACCAGCGGGGGGCGCGGCGGCACGTCGAGCG
>CAZPUH010000682.1:0-2962 GCA_964589215.1 uncultured Myxococcales bacterium
GCCGAGCGACAGAGCCAGCACGAAAGCACCAGTGATTCTCATCGAGGCCTCCTCAAAGTCCGTTGGGGCGCGGCGGGCCGAGACGGGCCGGCCGTCAGGGAACCCGGACGTTAGCACAGAATTTCCGGCGTTAATCCCGGAGTTTCTGGCGTTTCACCGGTCGTCGGAACCGTTTTCCGAGGGGGCGGGAGCTCGGCCGTCCGGGTCGGGAGCCGGCGGCGGCGCGTCGGCCCAGGACGTGTCGATCTTGGTCGGATGATACCGGTCCGCGCGCCCGTTCTTGAGGTCCTGGTCCGGTGTCGCCGAGTAGATCGAGCGCTCCCCCGGACCCGAGTAATCGATCCAGAACGCCGACCGGTCCTTGCGGACGTCCAGGTGCACGAAGCTGGAGTTCGGGTAGTACCCGACGCCGACCTTGTCGAAGGTTCGCCGCAGGTAGTCGCGCAGTTCGGCCGTCTTCACCCCTTCGACGCGGAAGTCGCACGCCAGCCCCTGCATGTGCGGGCTGTGCGGGTTCTTGGCCACGCTGGGATTGCGGTAGCCCGACACGATCTCCAGCCGGTGGCCGGGCCAGTGGTGCCCGGTCGTGTAGAGAAGGCGCATGAGGCGCGGGTCCATCTTGTGCTGCGTGTTCGTGTGATGGCAGCGCAGGAAATGATCGAACCGTCGCTGAAGGCCCTTCACGGGCCGCCCGTGCGCGTCGCGCAGCTTGAGCGGCATCGTCTCGCGCCAGTTGACGTGATAGAGGACGACCGGCGCGTTCTTCGCCACCTTCGCCTTCGACGCCTTGGCCGCCGTGCGGGCCTTGCCCCCCTGGGTGGCGGGACGCGCGGTGGCCGGCTTGGTGGACGCGCCGGCCGGCTGCGCCGCGAGGGCCAGCAGACAGGTCGGGAGCGCCAGAAGCGCCAACATCGCCAGCTTTCTCATGCCTAGAGGGGGGCCTGGGCTAATTGTGACCGGACCTAGGGGGAGGGAGTCAACTTTCTCTTCAGCTCGACCAGCAGCTGGTGAGCGGCCCGGGGGGACAGATCGTCGGGATCGACCGCCCGCAGCGCGTCGGCGATCTCGGCCAACGGCTCAGGAAACGCCTGGGCCGGCGCCGCTTCCGGTGGGGCCGCGGGGGCGGTCCCCCACAGGCCCAGCTGCGCCGGTCCGGCGCGGCCCGCCGCCGGCTGCGCCTCCAGCGCGCGCAGGATGGCGCCGGCGCGCGTCACCACCGCGGGGGGGAGGCCGGCCAGCTTGGCGACCTCGACCCCGAACGAGCGATTGGCTCCACCGGGCACCAGCTTGCGCAGGAAGACCACCTCGCCCTTCCATTCGCGCGCGGCCACGCTGACGTTGCGCACGCGCGGCCGGTCGGCGGCCAGCGCCGCCAGCTCGTGATAATGCGTCGCGAACAGCGTCTTGGCGCCGAGATGGTCGTGAATGTGCTCGGCCACGGCCCAGGCGATCGACACCCCGTCGTAGGTGGACGTGCCGCGGCCGATCTCGTCGAGCACGATCAGGCTCTGCGCCGTTGCGTGCCGCAGGATCTGGGCGGTCTCGCGCATCTCGACCATGAACGTCGACTCGCCGCGGGCCAGGTTGTCTCCGGCGCCCACGCGCGTGAACACGCGGTCGCAAAGGCCGATGCGCGCGGAGCGCGCCGCCACGAACCCACCCATCTGCGCCTGGATGACGGCCAGGGCCACCTGCCGCATCAGCGTCGATTTGCCCGCCATGTTCGGGCCGCTCACGATCAGGAGCTGTTCGGCGGTCGGGTCCAGCCGCACGTCGTTGGGGACGAAGGTGCCGGCGGCCGCCAGCTGCTCGACGACGGGGTGGCGCGAGTCGCAGAGCTCGATCACCCCACCCTCGTCGACCTCGGGCCGGCAGTAGCCGTTGCGGTGCGCGACCTCGGCCAGCGCCGCCAGCGCGTCGGCCGCCGCCACCCGCCCAGCGAGGGCCAGCAGGCGCTCGGCGTCGGCGGCAACGCGCGCGCGCAGCTTCGTGAACAGCTCCAGCTCCAGCGCCACGCGCCGCTCGTCGGCGGTCAGCACGGTCGCCTCGAACTCGGCCAGCTCGGGGGTCACGAACCGTTCGGCGTTGGCGACCGTCTGCTTGCGGCGGTAGTCGGCCGGCACCGAGGCCAGGTTCGAGCGCGTGACCTCGATGTAGTAGCCGAAGACGCTGTTCAACTTGATCTTCAGCGACGGGATGCCGGTTCGCTCTCGCTCGCGCGTCTCGATGGCGGCGATGCGGTCCCGGCCGCCGGCCGCGATGTCGCGCAGGTCGTCCAGCTCGGCGGAGACGCCCGCGTTGACGTACCCGCCGTCCTTGGTCAGCGTCGGCGCGTCTGGGCGCAGCATGCGCGTCAGCTCGGACGCCAGGTCCGCCGCCAGATCGTCGCCCAGCGCCAGCCAGTCGGCCTCGCCCCGGGCCGGCGCGCCGATCTCGCCCTGGTGCGCTTCGTCCAGCTCGGCGGCCAGCGCGGGCAGCTCGCCCAGCGACCGCCCCAGCACCGCCAGATCGCGCGGCGTCGCCACGCCCAGGCGCGCCCGGCCCACGAGGCGTTCCAGGTCGGCGATGTCGCCCAGGCGTTTGCGGGCCTTGTCGCGGGCGGCGTGCGCGCCGACCAGCCGCTCGACGGCGTCCTGCCGCCGGCGGATCGTGGCCAGGTCCCGCGACGGGAACAGCAGCCAGCGTCGCAGCAGCCGCCCGCCCATCGCCGTGCGCGTGCAGTCCAGCAGATCGATGAGCGACCCGGCGCGCCGCCGTTCCTGCAGCGACTCGACCAGCTCCAGGTGCGCGCGCGCCTGCTCGTCGATGACCAGGGTGTCGGCGCGGCGGACCACCTCCAGCCCGCCCAGCGCCAGCTCGGCGCCGGGCTGGGTCGCGCGCGCGTATCGCAGGACGGCCGCCGCCGCGCGCGCCGCCTGCGGCGCGCGGTCCAGCAGCCCCGCGTCGAAGCGGGCGCCCAGCG
>CAZPUH010000683.1:0-1083 GCA_964589215.1 uncultured Myxococcales bacterium
CGACGCGGTGGACGCGCTGATCGCGGCGGCGCGCGACGCCGACCCTACAGTGCGCCGGCTGGCGGTGGGGTTGCTGGAGGATCTGGGCGACGGACGCGCCGCGCCCGCTTTGATTGCGGCCCTCGAAGACGAGGCCGAGGATGTGCGCGCGGCGGCCGGCGCGGCGCTGCGCGAGCTGCGGGACGGCGCGGCGGCCACGGCGCTGGTCGACGCGCTGGCGCACCCGGCGCCCGAGGTGCGGCGGGCCGTCATCGTCGCCCTTCGCGAGCACCGCGACGACCGGTCGCTGGCGCCGCTCACGCGCGCGCTGGAGGACGGCGACGCGTCGGTCCGGCGCGAGGCGGTCGTGACGCTCGCCTATCTGCGCTCGGCGGACACGATCCCGGCGCTGCGGGCCCGCCTGCGGGACGCCGACGCGGAGGTCCGCCGGTTGGCTCTCGGCACGCTGGCGTTCTTCAACGGACCGGCCCTGCTGCCGGACTTCCTGGCGGCCACCGCCGACGGCGACTGGCGCGTGCGCGCCGAGGCCGCGATCGTGCTGGGGCGCTCGGCGCTGACGCAGGCGGTCCCCGCGTTGCTGGCCGCGCTGGACGATCCGTACTGGCAGGTCCGCAAGGAGGCGGCCGTCGCGCTCGGCAGGCTCCGTGCCGCGGCGGCCGGGCCGGCGTTGATGGCGCTGCTGGCCTCCGATGTCTCCGACCTGCGGCGCGCCGCGGCCGCGTCGCTCGCCGAGGCGGGTGTTCGCGAAGCGCTGCCGGAGCTGCGCCGGCTCGCGCAGGACCCCGACGTCGAGGTTCGCAAGACCGCCGCGCGCGCGGTGGCCCTCCTCGACGGCCTGCCCCAGTGAAACGGCGCGCCGGGTGCCGTTGACCGAGCCGACATCCGTCATAACGGAGCGGGTTCCGTCTTCGCGGAACAAACGACGCGGGTGCGCCGTCCGACGTCGTCATCTGCTTGCGACCGGCGATCGGCGGGCGCTACGGTCGCCGCCGGAGAGAAACCGACATGGCTGAATTTCCCGCACACGAACGTACGCTCGGCTCCGGGCCGGCGCGCAACCTCGCCAACACGACCAAGACGCCG
>CAZPUH010000684.1:0-7713 GCA_964589215.1 uncultured Myxococcales bacterium
CACGGCCGGCGCCCCCGGCGGCGGCGGAACGACGGGCGCGGCAGGGGCGCCAGGCGCGGGCGGCGCCACGGGCAGCTGCGTGCCGACGAAGGCGTGGGGGACGGCGGATCCGTCGAGCCCCGGCCCGTTCGAGATGGTCACCGACAAGGACGTCGGGCCGGCGGCCGGCGTCGCCGACGCCTTGCACGACAACATGATCCCGCACTTCAACGTCTACCGCCCCAAGGATCTGTCGCAGGGCTACTGCCACCCGATCATCACCTGGGGCAACGGGACCGGCGACCAGCCGGAGCCCGACAACAACAAGTGTCTGGCTGGTTCCTGCGGGCACTACCTGGTGCTGATCAAGCAGCTGGTCTCGCACGGGTTCGTCGTCGTCGCGTCCCTCAGCTCGCAGACGGCGCAGGGGACGCCGCTTCCCCAGGTGGTCGGCGTCGACTACATGATTCAGGAGAACGACAACCCGGCCAGCCCGCTCTACCACCACCTGGACACCGCCCACATCGGCGCGACCGGGCACTCGCAGGGCGGCGCCGCCACCACCATGGCGGGCGCCGACCCACGCATCACCGCGATCGCGCCGATCGCCGGGTCCCGGCCGAACATCACGCTGCACGGTCCGGCGGCGTTGCTGTGCGGGGGTATGGACACCACGGTTCCGTGCTCGAGCGTGCAGTCGGCGTACGACACCATCAGCACCGTGCCGGTCATGCTGGGCGAAAATCTGGCCGCGACGCACGGGAGCTGGATCGGCTCGATCAAGGACCCGTACATGATCGCCGTGACCGGGTGGATGCGCGTCCATCTGATGGGCGACACCGCCAACCGCAGCATGTTCTACGGCGCCAACTGCAAGCTCTGCACGGACACCCAGCACTGGAAGATCCAGCGCAAGATGATGGACCAGTAGCGCTCAGTTCAAGCGGCTTCGCGGGGCCCCGCCCACGGTCACCGTCGACGGGGTGGCCGGCGCGTGGAAGGTGCCGGCCGGCGTCGCGAGGAACCCTTCCAGCACGTCCTTGCGGTGGGGCAGAAAGATGCCGCCCAGGACGGGCGACACCTTGAAGCAGGTCTGCGCGGCGTCGGGGCCGGACGCGGCGCAGGGCTCGGTGCGCAGGTTGTTGATCTGCGTGAAGTCGACGGCGTCGCGCTCGTCCCCCTCGCCCAGCGTGACCACCGGCAGGGTCAGCCCCTGGCCCAGGTCGCGCGAGGCGATCTTGTCGAATCGCTGGTGGCACCCGATGCACGTGCCGGCGAACTCGGCGCGCGCCGCGATCTGGGTGGCCGTGAGGCTGGCCTGCGGCGCCAGCGCCTGCGCCCGGCTCACCAGCGCGTCCGCGAAGGCATGTTGCGACGGGTTGGTGATGTCCTCCTCGAAGCGATCCTGCTCGTTGCTGCTCTCGCTGTTGAAGCAGTCGGGCGCGAGGTCGATGCCCAGCGAGTCGATGCTGGGGCCCAGCAGCGTCGCAAGCCCGTCGAGCAGCTCGCCCTGGCAGAGCGCGGCCTTGGGGTGCGGGCCGGTCACCGGATCGGGATCTTCGAACATCGCCTCGGGCAGGCTCTGCGCGACGGGCATGGCGGTGGCGCCGCCGCCGGCGTTCAGACGGAACTCGCGAAAGTCCCACAACGCGCGGTTGCCGCCGAACACCTCGGTTCGAACGCGCCCCTTGCCCGCGCCGAAGTTCTCGAACGTCATGAACGGTTTGAACCCTGCGGCCTGCAGCGACGGCTCGCCCGTGTAGTACGCCTGCACCAGCTTGGCACCACGCGCGGCCGGGTCGTCGATCGCCGACAGTCCCGCCCAGAACGCCTCCAGCGCGCGGCACCCCTCCAGCCCGGTTTCCGGACGCGGGTTCGGGATCACGGCCTCGAAGATGCTGAACGACCGGCCGGGCGGCGCGTTGGGGATGGCGGGCGCGTCGGGCGGCATGAAGAAGGTCAGGCGCGCCTCACCGCAGTCCTCACCGCCCGCCGGCGCGAGGTCGAAGCGGTTGGTGGCGGCCAGCGCCTTCCAGTGGTCGATGTGCCCCACCAGCGGCGCGCCGTTGCTGGAGCACTCGACGGTGAAGCCATTGATGGAGGAGACACCGCCGACGTCGGCAGAGTCGCAGAAGGGGCCGCTCTCGTCGGGAAACTGAAAGCTGCGCGCCAGCGTCTTGAAGAGCGCGTCATGCCACACGGCTCCACCGGTGACGCCGCCGTTGCTGGCGATGCGATCCAGCGTCTCACGCATCGTGAACCCCGTCAGCGCCGACGCGTTCCGCTCGGTCAGCGAGCGCTGCGGCTGCACCGGTGGGGCAGCCGGCGCCGCGGCGGCGACCATGAAGGTCCCGTTGTGCCAGTTGACGCTGGCGGTGAAGGTCCCCTGGGACGGGTACTTGATCTGGAAGTAGCTGGACTCCGACACCGCCAGCGGTCGGGCGTCCGGCACGGACAGCAGCGTCGCGCCCGTGCGGAACGCGTACCGCGTCTGGTGGGTGCCCCACCCGTCTTGCGCGTCCGTCTCGACGATCTGGCAGCCGTCGGGATTCGCGACCAGCCAGTCCTGGTTCACGTCGTACGTCAGGCTGAACGAGCCGCTGCCCGGCGACGACTCCACGAAGCGCGTGCGGCTGTCCGGGCTGAACGCCGTCGCGTTGCACATCAGATAGAGAAACGTGTCTCGACCGAGCAGCGCCCGTGACGTCGTCTCGTTCGTCTCTGCCCGGCCGCAGCCCGTCCCGACGGCCCCCACTCCCGAGACGGCCGCGAGGCCCACCACCAGGGCTGCTGCCCGCACATGGTCGTTCATCTGAATCCTCCTCGGCGCTTGGCCGCGCCTGCGGCCGCCAACGACGCGTTGGCTCGGTCGCGGAGGGTCAATGCACGGGCGCGCCCAAAGGTTCGGCGCGGCGCGCGGGCAGAAAGGCGGCCGCCTCCGTCAGCGCGGCAGAAGCCCGTAGAGAAGGCGCCCCGCGATCACGTCCAGCGCCGGCGCGTTCTCACCGCCCTCGGGGATGATGAGGTGGGCGTGCTGCTTGCTGGGCTGAACGTGCAAGCGGTGCATGGCCCGCACCGTGCCCATGTACTGGGCTTCGATGGACGCGATGTCGCGCCCCCGTTCCAGCATGTCGCGCTTGATGCGCCGGACCAGCCGAACGTCGTCCGCCGTGTCGACGTAGAGACGCAAGTCGAAGACCTCGCGCAGCGCTGGCACGGCCAGCAGCAGGATCCCCTCGACGACCACGACCGGACACGCGTCGATGCGGCGGACGGTCGGCTTGCGCACGTGATTGGTGAAGTCGTATTCCGGGCAATCCACCGACTGGCCCGCCTTGAGCGCGCGCAGGTGCTCGAGCAAGAGATCATTCTCCAGCGCATCCGGCTCGTCGAAATTCAGCCCCGCCCGCTCTGCCGGCGTCAGCGCGCTTCGATCGCGGTAGTAGGCGTCGTGCTGGATCAGCGCCGCTTGCCCGGCAGGCAGCGCCTGGATGATGCGCCGCGCGACGGTGGTCTTGCCACTGGCCGTGCCGCCGGCGATGCCGATGAGAGTGATGACCCTAGTCACCGACCAGCTCGGCGCGGCGCCCCGGGATCAGTCGGATGGGCGCCATGTTGACCGGTTCGGGTGGCGGGGGCGCCGTGCCGCCCTGCCAGACGACGATGGCGTCGTCCAGCTCCGCGCCGTAGCCCCGTTCCTCGCGCGCGCAAGGAAGCATCCGCGCCCACCGGCGCCGCAACAGCGGTGAAGCATCGAACAGGTGACCACTGACCGGATTGTAATAGATGACGTAGACGGCTCTTCTTTCCGACTGGATTGCGCGCTCCACGGACTCGACGACGCGTCCCATCAGCTCGGCGCCGAAAGGATCGTACAGAAACAGCACGACGTTTCCGGCCGGAAGCTCGTACGTCGCGGCGTCAGCCGTCTCGACTCGGACCGGGGGGCGCTCGGGGTGACGGGCAGCCATGATGGCGGCGTTGGCGCGCGCCACACGGGCGAGGTCAGCCGCCAGCTCGACACCCACGACCGCCCGGAACGGGCGCTCCGCGGCCACGAGCAGCGCCCGCCCCTTGCCGCATCCGAGATCGACGAACGTCGACGCGCCGACGTCCGGAATCACGTCCAGCGCCGCGCGAACGAAGCTCGGCTGTGACCCTCCGTACATGGACGCGTGGGCAAGCGCGGGATGGTCAGACGCGGCGCGCATCTGAGACACCAGCAGAAAACCGCTCGTGTCGGTCCCGTTCAGCCGGTCGAACGGGTGCACGCGGCTCCACCCCTCGCCGTACAAGCTGCTGGACCCCGGAAGTTTCCTCAGGACCGCCTGGACCCGCTGGTTGAACAGGACCGGCACCAGGGGGGGCCACCGGCCGATCACCGAAAGCGTCGCCCGAAGGCGATCGCGGACCTGGCCGAACGCGTCCATGACGCGATTGTCATCAAGAAACGCGTCCTTGGCCAGCCCCTGCGTCGGCCTCGGCCAGCTCGACCGCGGGCAGGCCACCGCGGGTGTTGGCCGGATGGCCGACAGGGGGTAACGTCTCACCGAATATGGTGATCGCTTGGGGGAGCGTCCGCCGTACCGTGGATAGTCGACTACGCGTGCGATCCGGTGGGGGATCGGCGCGCTCTGTGTCAGGCGGGAGGGCGGGGCCTCCCGAGCGCCCCGTCTCGGACTGCTGGTCAGTCCGGACGCTGCCGAACTTCTACGCCCTGGAGCCGGCCTGGCGGGAGCTGAGCGCCGACACCGAATGGTGTTCGCCGTTCCAGACCTGGGACTTTGCGGTCGAATGGCTCCGAAATTTCGTCCTGGCCCGCGCTGGGGGTGCGACCGGACGTGTTCACGTCGCCGTGGCGGCCGACGAGAACCGCCGGATCATTGGCCTCGCGCCGATGTTCGAAGAGCACGCCATGGGAAAGAGCGCGCTCGGGCTGATGCTCCAGCCGTTCGGCCGTAGCCATTCGATGGAGACCATGACCGATGAGCCCATCGTCCTGCTGCGGCGCCACGCCGAGGATCGGGCGATCGCCGCCTTGCTCGCGCACCTCAGCGCAGACGCCCACCGCGGACGATGGGACATCGCCGTCGTTCGCCGCTACGGCAGCGTCCGCCCGCGCCTCGGCGCCGTGGCCCTTTCGCCGCTTCTCGATTGCTTCGAGCTGAGCCGGCCCGTGTCGGGGCCGCTCATCCTTCCCCTGCCCTCCACCTTCGACGAGTTTCGAAGGCATCTGTCGAAATCGATGCGCGACAACCTGGCCTACTACCCGCGCCGCCTGTCGCGCGAGCAGGGCGAATGGTCGGTGGAGTTCGTGCGGGACCGAGAGGACGTTTCCGTCGCCACGCAGGAGATGATCGAGCTCCATCGCCAGCGAAGCCAGTGGTCGCACGGCGTCCGCCATCGAAACCACATCGCGGGCGAGCACGAGGCGGCGTTCCTGCACGGGTGGTTCCAGCGGATAGCCGACCAGGGCCAGGTGTCGCTGGTCCGACTTCGAGTCGGATCTCGTGTCGCCGCTGTCCAGGCCTTCGTCGAGTTTGGCGGAGCGCTGGTTCCGTACTACTCGGGTCACAGCGAACATTGGCGGCGGTACAGCCCGCTGACAATCATCATGGCCGAGGCGCTGCGGGACGCCATCGCGCGTGGTGTCGAGCGCGTCGTCTTCCCGCCGGGCGAGGACGCCTGGAAGACCCGCTGGGGCGCGTGTCATCCCCAACCCAGCGAAGAAACCTCGCTCTATACCGCCGGCCTGCTTCCGCTGGTGCGCGGTGCGCTGCGCCGGCTCGTTCGCGCCAGGCGCGGTATCGATTGAAGGCTTTCTTCTTCTTGCTGCTGTTCGCCGCCGCGGGGCTCGCTGGTGTCTTCTACTGGCGCCGCTCGCTGCAACAGCACAAGCCGCCGGTCGCGGCCGCGGCCAGCCCGCCCGCAAAGGAGAGCAAGGACCGCCATCGACGGCGGCGGCGCGGTGCCCGACGGCTGGCCCGGAACGAGGTCTTCGTCGCCTCGCCGCAGCCCGAAGAAACGTCGAGCGGCGAAGCACCGTCGCCGGGTCTGGCTCCGCCGGCACCGGCGGAGGAGCGCGCGCCCCTGGCTCCGGGAGGCGCGTCGACGACGGAGGCGGCGCCCTCGGACGTCTTCGGCACGATCTCGGCGCCGTCGCAGGCCGCCGGCGGCGGGCACCGGCAGCCGGTCGCTCCCGAGCCGGAGCCGATCAAGCTGCGCCCCGCCGACCTCAAGATCGTGTGGCAGGGTGAAGACCTGTCGCGCGCCGAGACGACGCGCCTCGACTTTTCGAAGGACGCCGTGGGGCACGAGCTTTCGCAAGACGAGATCGACGCGCGTTTTCACACCAAAGAGGACGCCATCCTCGGCTGCATCGCCCGCGCGCGGCCCGACGAGTACACGTACGTGCCTGGCCGAGTGAGCGTCCGGTTCCGGATCCAGCGCACGGGCACGGTGAAGGGCGTGCAGGTCGAGGCGCCGGTCATCCTGCACAAAGGCGGGCTCACGGGCTGCATCAAAGGTGTTGTCGGCGGCCTGCGGTTCCCGGCCTCGAACATGGGCCAGGTCGTCACGTACCCGTTCTCGCTGATGTAGCCCGGTCGTCACGAAGATCAGGCGGTGACCGATGCGCGGGCGCGTGGGGGCCGGCGACGGGCATGCTAAGCCACGAGGCGGAGGTGCAGGGATGAGCGGGAAGAAACTGATCACGATCGGGATCTCGACGGCGGCGCTGGCCATTCTCTCGGCGTTCGGAGCCAACGCGGTCTCCGCCCCCGACAAGTACGCGGTCAAGGTGCCGGGCGGCCTCGGCTTCGCCGAGTTCAAGGGCTACGAGAGCTGGCAGCTCGTCTCGATCAGCCAGAACGGAAAGCTGGTGGCGGCGATCCTCGGGAACCCGACGATCATGGACGCCTTCCGGGCGGGGATCCCCGGTAACGGCAAGCCGTTCCCCGACGGCTCGAAGATGGCGAAGATCCACTGGGTCCCGAAGCAGAACGACAACGAGCCGGGCCCGCCGACGGTGCCCAGCGTCCAGCACGACGCCGACTTCATGGTGAAGGACAGCGCGCGCTTCGGAGCGGTCGGGGGGTGGGGCTACGCCGCGTTTCAGTACGACGCCGCGTCGGACACCTTCAAGCCGTCGACGAAGGAAGACCATCCGCCTCAGGCGAACGACGCCAAGTGCGGCGTGGCGTGCCACACCAAGGCCAAGGCGCACGACTTCGTCTTCACCGAATACGCGCACCGCTGAGCCGCGGGGCGGCCGCCGGTGAACCAGGTCGTAGCCGACCGCGGGGCCGCGGCGCGCAGCGGCGGAGACCGACCGAGGCGCGACTTCTCCCCACTTTTTGCGAAGAAGGCGGGGTCTTGGCCCCCTAGGCTCGCCGGACCGTGTCACCTCTCCGTCTGCGTCCCGTCTTCCTCTCCGTAGCCGCGGCGTTGGCCGCCTGCTCCAGCGCGGGGCCGCCCGGCACAGGAGCCGCCAGTGGCGGCACCTCCGGCGGCAGCGGCGGCCAGATGGGGACCGGCGGCAATACGAACACCGGCGGCGCCATCAGCACGGGCGGCGTGATGAGCACCGGCGGCGCCACGGCCACCGGGGGGCGCGTCGGCTCCGGCGGGACCGTCGGCGCGGGCGGAACGATCGGGACGGGCGGCGGCCCCGGGACGGGCGGCGGCGCCGGCGGCAACCCGGGCGGCTCCGGCGGCGGCGCGGGAGCACGCGGA
>CAZPUH010000685.1:0-1410 GCA_964589215.1 uncultured Myxococcales bacterium
GCCACTCGCGCGTCACCCAGCCATGACCGACGGTGGCGGCGGCCGTTGCGGCCCCCGCGATCAGGAGGATCGCGCCCGCGATCGCGGGGCGAAGGAGAGCGGCGCCGCCGACGCGCCGGCCGCGCGTCTGCGTGCGCGCCAGCACCGCCGCCAGGATTCGTTGCTGGCGGGCATCCGAGACGACCACCGGCTCGACGGTGGCGACCGCCGCGGCCAGGTCTGCCTCGGCTGTGCCGCTGGCGGGGTTGGATTCGGTCAGTCTCTCCATCACGGACGCTCGATCTTTCTCTCGGCGATGATCGCCAGCAACTTCTTTCGCGCGCGATGAATGCGCGCCCGTACCGTGTTGACCGGCGTCTGCTGGAACTCGGCGATCTCGTCGGCGGTGTAACCGTCGACCTCGAAGAGCATGAAGGTGGCCCGCAGGGGCTCGCTCAGCTCGCCCAGCAGCTGGTCGAGCACCCGGCGCTTTTCGCGCGTCTCGACGGCCATGACGGGCGTCGGCCCTTTCGCCTCCAGCTGGTCCGACAGCGGCACGCCGCGCTTGAAGACGCTCCGGATCCAGCGCAAACGGCGGTGGTCGCGCACCTGGTTCGCGGTGATCCGGTAGAGCCAGCCGCCCATGTTCCGCCCGTCGAAGTCGGCCAGCCGGCGGTGAACGACGACGAACACCTCCTGCGCGAGGTCGTCCTGGTCGGCGGACGGCGCGCCCAGCGCGCGAACCCAGCGCAGGACGTCCGAGAGCCACGCCGCGTACACGGATCGGAAGTCGCGCGGATCGAAATCTCGAACGCGCGTGCCGCCTTTCGGCGGGTCGAGGCTGGCGGCATCCGGCCCCGTCGTGGAAGACGCCTTCACGAACAAGGCTATGGAAAAGCTTAACTGAGCGTACAGGCGCCGCAAAGCGCATCGTGTAGAGTGCGGCGCGTTTGCGCCGTCTCGCGCCATTTCCCCGGGCAGCCGGCCGCGTGGCCGCGGCTCTCGCTTGCGTTGCGGCGGGCCTCGCACCTACAGCGGCCCACGCGCAGCCATCGGTGGGGCGGTCGAACGCAGCGGAAGGGGCCGCGCCCGTCGCGGCCATCTCAGTCGACGGCACCTGCCCCGACGAACGCGCCGTAGACCTCGCCATCACGGCTCTGATCCCGCGCGGCGTGGCCGCTCTGCCCGAATCGGCGGCGATCTCCGTCGAGGATCTGGGCGAGACGTATCGTGTCGACGTCAAGGCCGACGCCGCCGCCCGGGCGCGCCTGTTTCGTGACGCGGCCCGGGACTGCGAGCAACGCGCGCGCTTCGCGGCCGTTTTCATCGTCCTGACGCTGCTCCCGCCCGAGCTGGCGCTGTCGGTGCAAGCGGCGCCGCCGCCACCGCCCCCTCCGCCACCGGCCGCCCCGCCGCCACGACCCCCGGCGC
>CAZPUH010000686.1:0-6116 GCA_964589215.1 uncultured Myxococcales bacterium
CACCCCCCGTTCATAGCGCGCTCTCCAGAATCGGCACGATGCCGCCTGGTCCGGCGGCGTCCTGGACACCCAGCGCGCCCAGCAGTTGCCGCCCGACGGCGCGCAGGCCGGGGTCCGCCGGCGCGCGGGCGGCGCACGCCAGCGCCAGCGCCAGTGGCACGTCGAAGGCGGCGCCCGTCGCGACGCGCGTCCGGTACAGAGCCTGAAAATCGGACGGGAGGCGCAGCGACCAGTTCTCGTCGCTGACCAGCCCCGGGCGGTTGTAGACCTGCTCGATCCCGAACAGGTCCGCGAAGAAGACGGACACGCGCTGCGCCCGGCTGGCGAACAGCTCGGCGAAGAGGCCCTGGCACAGGTGCCGGGGGTCCGCCGCCAGCCAGCGGGCCAGCCGCGGCCGCAGCGTCCCATCCGGCATCAGCGCCTGCGCCAGGTGCGCCGCCCAGGCTGCCTCGGTGGCGGTGCCGCGCCACTGGCGCGCCAGCGCCCAGACGGGCGGCGTGTCGTGGTTGCCGGCCATGATCCAGTCGTTGGGCGCCGCGTTCTCGGCGCGGTAGACGTCGTCGGCGCGCGTGAGATTCGCCTTCTGCGTGACGCGAAAGCGGCCCAGGCCGTGCCGCTGCATCACGCGCCGCAATGGGTACGGCCAGGTCGACAGCACCTCGCAGATGACGTCCGCGACGCTACGGCCGGCGGCGCGGACCTGCGCCATCATGCCGTCGAAGAGCACGCCGTAGCGATCCACCTGGGCGTCGGTCAGCTCGCGCACCCAGTCGTCCGCGTAGCGCGCGATCCCCGGGTCGGCCGAGAGCTGGGCGCGCGTCGGGATCGCCAGCGGCGCCAGGCGCGGGTGGTCCGGCAGATCGGGCGACTCGAACAGGCGCGCGCCGCGCCCCACGGCCGCCGCGGGGTCGGGATCAGCGGCGTCGTACACCCACGGGCAGATGAGGCCGTGCGGATGATCGACGCGCAGGCCGTCGAAGTCGTCCAGCATGCGCGCCACGCGCCCCAGCACCAGCTGCAGCACCGGGCCGGCGCTGCCGTCGGCGTTCCGGTAGCGCTCGGGATCGAGCACCGGGTAGCCCCACGCTTGCCCGGCCGGGTTCGTGCGGCTGGGCGGCGCCCCCATCAGGTAGTCGCGCCGGAACAGCGCGCGCCGGCTCCAGACGTCTCGGTGCGAGAACCCGATCTGCAGATCGCCGAACAGCGCGACGGCGGGCGGGGCGGCCGCGGCGGCGCGCCAGGCGCGGTGCTGCTCGCCCAGCAGGAACTGGCCGAACTGGTGGCGCTCGATCTCACGCGCGCGCGCCGCGTGAAGCGCCGCGCGCCGCTCAGCGACGGCGCCCGCGGCTCCCGGCGGTGGGCTCCACAGGTCGCGGTCGATGGCGGGCCAGCGCCGCCACTCGTCGGTGGCGTGCTCGGCGGTCAGCGCCTCGAACTCACTGTCGGGCGCCAGGGCCGCGCCGTGCGCCGCGCGAAACTGGGCGAACCGGGTTGCCAGCGCCGGCGTGCGCTCCGGCGCGGCCCGGAACCGATCGTGCAGTTGCGCCAGGATGGTCCGCGTGGCGTGCCAGGCGTGCGCGTACTGAACGCGGTCGGGCGGGCCGGCCGGGCGGGTCTCGACCGCCGGGGCCAGCAGCCCGTCGGCCAGCCGGCGCCACTCGCCGTCATCGCCGTCCAGAAGCGTCCCCAGCGCGATCGAGGACGGGCTGCGGGTCCACTGCGCGCCGTCGTAGGGCGACGGATTCACCAGCGTCGTGTCCCCCTGCGGTCCCAGCTGCACGCCGTTGAATCCAAGTTCCCGGATGAACGCCAGCAGGCGGCGGCCGCCGCGACCGTACGGCGAGCCGCGGCCGAGGTCCTCGTCAGGCTCCGACGGAAAGCTCTGGTCGTGAATCGCCAGGACCAGGCGCTGGATGCCCAGCGCGGCCAATCCTGCGCGGATCGCGGAGCCAGTCGACGAGCTGATGCGATCACTTTACACGGCGGCCGTTGAAAACCAGGCGACCGAACCTAGTTTGTGCCCGTGCCTGAGTCCGCCCCCACTGCTCACACCTTCCCCGCGGGGCTGGACGGCCGCCGTCGGGTCGTCATCGACCGCGTCCAGCCGTCCGTGGACGGCGGGCGCTACCCCGCCAAGCGCATCGTCGGCGAGGCCGTCACCGTCGACGCCGACGTGCTGGTCGACGGCCACGACAAGCTGGCCGGGGCGCTGCTCTACCGGCGGCGCGGCGAGTCGGCCTGGCGCGAGGCGCCGCTGGAGCCGCTGCAGAACGACGCCTGGCGCGCGACGTTCGTCCCCGACGTCGTCGGGGCCTGGGAGTTCGCGGTCAGCGCCTGGGTCGACGGCTACGCGACCTGGGCGCACGGCCTGCGCCGGAAGCTGGACGCGAACCAGGAGATCGAGCTGGAGCTGGCGGCCGGCGCCGCGCTGTTCTCGGCGGCGGCGTCGCGCGCGCGTGGCGGGGCCGCCGATCGGCTGGGCAGCATCGCGGGCGTGTTGCGTTCTCCCGGCGACATGCGGGGCCGGGCCGCGGTCGCGCTGGCCGACGACGCCGCGGCGCTGATGCGCGCGCATCCCGACCGCAGCGCGGCGACCACGCTGGACCCGCCGCTGCCGCTCACCGTCGACCCGCCGCTGGCCGCCTTCAGCGCCTGGTACGAGATGTTCCCGCGCTCGTGCGGCAGCGACGGCAAGCACGGCACGCTGCGCGACGCCGAGGCGCGCCTCGGCTACGTCGCCGACATGGGGTTCGACATCGTCTACCTGCCGCCCATCCACCCGATCGGGCAGACGCACCGCAAGGGGCGCGACAACAGCCTGGTCCCGCAGGCGGGCGACCCCGGCAGCCCGTGGGCGATCGGCGGCGCCGAGGGCGGCCACAAGGCGGTGCACCCGCAGCTGGGCACCGTCGACGATTTGCGCCACTTCGTGACGGCGGCGCGCGAGCGCGGGCTGGAGGTGGCGCTGGACATCGCTTTCCAGACCTCGCCCGACCACCCGTACGTGAAGGAGCACCCGGAGTGGTTCCTGCACCGGCCGGACGGCTCGGTGCAGTTCGCGGAGAACCCGCCCAAGAAGTACGAGGACATCTATCCGTTCGACTTCGCCGGCCCCGCCTGGCAGAGCCTCTGGCAAGAGCTGCGCAGCGTCTTCCTGTACTGGATCGACCAGGGGGTGCGCGTGTTCCGCGTCGACAACCCGCACACGAAGCCGATCCCCTTCTGGCGGTGGTGCATCGACAGCCTCAAGGCGCAACACCCCGAGGTCGTCTTCCTGGCCGAGGCCTTCACGCGCCCGAAGCTGATGTACGCGCTGGCCAAGGCGGGGTTCTCGCAGTCCTACACGTACTTCACCTGGCGCACGTCGAAGAACGAGCTGGAGGAGTACGTGCGCTCGCTGGCCGAGACCGAGGTGAAGGACTTCTTCCGTCCCAGCTTCTGGCCGAACACGCCCGACATCCTGCCCGAGCACCTGCAGTACGGCGGGCGGGCGATGTTCATCGCGCGCGCGGTGCTGGCGGCGACGCTGTCGCCCAGCTGGGGGATCTACGGGCCGCCGTTCGAGCTGATGGAGTACGTCGCCCGCCCCGGTGCCGAGGAGTACGCGCAGAACGAGAAGTACCAGCTGCGCAGCTGGAACCTGGACGACCCGCGCAGCCTGCGGCCGGTGATCAAGCGCCTGAATCACATCCGCCGTGAGAACCCCGCGCTGCACCGATTGACGGGGACGGTGTTCCACCGCACCGACAACGACATGCTGCTCTGCTACAGCCGCCGCAGCGCCCAGGACGACAACGTGTTGCTGGTGGTCGTCAACCTGGACCCGCACCACGCGCAGAGCGGCTGGCTGGACCTGGATCTCTGGAAGCTGGGGATCGCGCCGGACTCCGGGTACCAGGCTCACGATCTGATCGGCGACGGAAGGTACCTGTGGCGCGGGCCCCGGAACTTCGTCAGCCTCGAGCCGTCGTCCATGCCCGCCCAGATCTTCCGGCTGCGGCACCACCTGCGGACCGAACGCAGCTTCGAGTACTACCTATGAGCCGCCCGGCCAAAGGGTGGGACGTGCTGCTGGCGGCCGCGGAGCGGTCGGCGCTGTCGGCGCGGCTGATCGACTATGCGCGCCAGCGGCGGTGGTTCCGGGGCAAGAACCGATCGGTCACGGGCGCGCAGATCAGCGACGTGCTGCCGCTGGACGCCGACACCGTCGACGCGGCCGCCAACGTGCTGGCCGTCGTCGAGGTGCGGTACGCGCAGGGGGAGCCCGATCTGTACGTCATCCCGCTCACGTGGGCGCCGCCCGACGAGCTGCGCCGGCTGCGCGAGAAGTTTCCGCACACGCTGATCGGCACCGACGACGGGCTGGTCGACGGGCTGGCGACGGGCGAGGCCGCCGTGTCGCTGCTGGACATGGCGCGCGGCGCGATCAGCCGGCGCGGGCACCACGGCTTGCTGAAGGGCGATGGGTCCGACCTGCTGGCGCAGCTGGCGCCCGACGGGGCCGCGGCGCTGCCGCTGCGGGTCGCGGGCGTCGAGCAGACGAACTCGACGGTGATGTTCGGCGATCGCGCGCTGCTGAAGGTGTATCGCCTGCCGGCCGCCGGGCCGAACGTCGAGCTGGAGATGGGGCGCTTCCTGGATCGCGCCTGCGATCCGCCCTGCGTGCCGCGCGTGCTGGGCGCCATCACGTACCAGCCGGACGGCGGCGAGCCGCGCAGCCTGGGTGTCGTCCACCAGCTGATCGCGAACCGCGGCGACGCCTGGGCGCTGGCCGAGCGCGAGCTGGGCCGCTTCTTCCAGCGCGCGTCCGACACGCCCCCGCCCCTGGCTTTGCGCCGCGGCGGGGAGGCCTGGCTGTCCGCCGTCGACGACGAGGCCGCGGCGCTGGACGCGCGCGCGGGACGTTTCGTCGGGCTGGCCGCCGTGCTGGGCCGGCGAACCGGCGAGCTGCACGTCGCCCTGGCCGGCCGGCGCCGCCCGGTGCCCGACGCCGGCCCCGACTTCGCGCCCGAGCCGCTGACCGCGGAGGATCGGCGGGGATTGGCCGAACGCACGCGCGCGATGCTGGACGACACGCTCGCCTCGCTGGCCGCGTCCGCCGAGCGTCTGAGCGAGGGGACCCGGGCGCTGGCCGAGCGGCTGCTGGCCCCGGAAGGTCGGGAGGCGGTCGCGCGGCGCCTGCGCGACTTCAGCGACCAGGCCGTCGAGACGGTCAAGGTCCGCACCCACGGCGACCTTCACCTGGGCCAGGTCCTGGCGGTCGCGCGCGCGGCGGGCGCGGCAGGCGAGGACGCCGCCATCGACGACTTCGTCATCATCGACTTCGAGGGTGAGCCGGCGCGCCCCCTGCACGAGCGCCGCGCCAAGGGGTCGCCGCTGCGCGACGTGATGGGGATGGTCCGCTCGTTCGACTACGCGCCCGAGGCGGCGCTGCGGCAGGCGGGCGGCGGCGGAGCCGGCAACCGGACCGGTTGGGCGCGCCTGTGGACCCGCCAGGTGACCGCGTCGTACCTGCGCGCCTATCTGGAGAGCGTGGCGGGCGCGCCGTTCGTGCCGCGCGACCGCGCGCAGCTGGCGCGCCTTCTGACCTATTACGAGCTGGAAAAAGTGATCTACGAGGTCGGGTACGAATTGAACAACCGGCCCGACTGGCTGGACATCCCGCTGCGCGGGCTGCTGGCCGTCGTGGGTCTGGATACGGGGCTGGAGAGCGGCACATGAGCGACAAGCGCGTCAGCAACACGGATGCCAGCAAGACGAACGCCGGCGACAAAGACGTCCGGTTGGGGCCCATGGACCTGCACCTCCTCGGCGAGGGGACGCACGCGCGCCTCTTCGAGAAGATGGGCGCGCAGGTCACGGTGCGCGACGGCAAGAAGGGGACGCAGTTCTCGGTCTGGGCGCCCAACGCGGAGACCATCGACGTGCTCGGCGACTGGAACGACTGGCGGCCCGGCGCGACGCCCATGAAGTCACTGGGCCCGTCGGGCGTCTGGCAAGCCTTCGCGCCCGGCGCGGCGCCGGGGCACCGCTACAAGCTGCACATCCGCTCGCGGAACAACGGCTACACCGTCGACAAGGCGGACCCGTTCGCGTTCGCCAGCGAGGTCCCGCCG
>CAZPUH010000687.1:0-4925 GCA_964589215.1 uncultured Myxococcales bacterium
CACCTGGCGCATGCAGCAGGAAGACATCGAGCGCGTGCAGGAGTTCCGCAAGTGCATCGAGTGCTTCCTGTGCCAGGACGTCTGCCACGTCCTGCGCGACCACCACAAGCACGACGAGTTCATCGGGCCGCGCTTCCTGACGTACGTGGCCGCGCTGGAGATGCACCCGCTGGACACCGAGGACCGCGTCCCCGAGCTGAAGAAGGCGCACGGCGTCGGCTACTGCAACATCACGAAGTGCTGCACGAAGGTGTGCCCCGAGGGGATCACCATCACCGACAACGCCATCATCCCGCTGAAAGAGCGGGTGGTGGACCGCTACTACGACCCGCTGAAGCGGCTGTTCAACATCGGCAAGAAGTGAGTCACGGCGCGCCGGCGTCGCCGGGCGCGTCCCGGCCGGTGTCGCGCGCGGCGTCCTTGCCGGCGTCATGCGCGGCGCCGGCGCCGGCGTCGGTGAGGACCACGGCGGCGTCGGTGCTGTACGTGCCCGCGTCGGTGCTGCCGCTGTAGATCGGCCCTGTGGGCTTGACCGGGATCGTGTACACGGACGGGCCGAGCGGCGGGTAGCCCTTGCAACACGAGCCGTTGGCGTTGACGGTCGGGCCGAACTGCAGGCGCAGAACCTCGTTCGGCCGATCGCTGAAGATGAAGAGCACGTCGCAGGCGCCCGGCTGCTGCGCGGCGATCAGCACGTGCGTGCAGGTGGTCGTCTCGCGATCGCCCGAGCAGCCCAGGGCGGACGCCGGCGGGCAGGCCGGGCCGTTGACGTCGAAGCCGAGCAGGATGCCGTTCAGCTCTTTGTTGTTCGCGCTGCCCACCCAGACGGTCGGGTCCGCGCACTTGTTGCCGCAGTCGCTGGCGCACCCACCGCCCGTGACGACGGCGGCCGCGACGCCGGCCGTCGCGGCGGCGGCCAGCGCGAGGTAGGGGATCAGTTTCACGCGCGCAGTGTAGACCAGCGGCGCGGGCCGCGGCGTGACCGCAGACACGATCGATCGACGCGATGAGGTTCTCTTTGTGGCCGAGCTGGACTATTCTCCGCCGCCCCAGGAGGAGAAGATGAGGCAGCTCCCGTTCGTCGCAGTCTTGGTGGGCCTGGCAGCGTGCAGCTTGAAGCCGGTCCCGGTCACCCCCGCCACCACCCCCCACGCGCCGACGGATCTGAACCCCTTCGCGGGCGCCAAGCTGTACGTGAACCCCGACTACGTCGCGACGCTGGAGGGCGTGGCCAAGTCCCACCCTCAAGATGCCGCGCTGCTGAAGAAGATCGAGCAGTATCCGACCGCGATCTGGCTCAGCTGGATCAAGGACCTGAAGACGCTGCCGGGTTACCTCGATGACGCTCAGAAGCAGCAGGACGCGGGCGGACAGCCGGTCGTGCCGGTGTTCGTGGTCTACGACGTCCCGGGCCGTGACTGCAACGCCGAGGCCTCGGCCGGTGAGCTGCAGCTGACGGAAGAGGGCGAAGCCCGCTACCAGCGCGACTACATCGACGTGATCGCGGGGGCGCTGGCTGCGCACCCGAAGCTGCGCGTCGCTTTCGTCGTCGAGCCCGACTCGTTGGCCAACCTGGTCACCAACCTGGGCAACGAGAAGTGCCAGAAGGCCGAGCCGTTCTACAAGCGCAGCATCGCCTACGCGATCACCAAGCTGTCGCAGCCGAACGGCTTCATCTACCTGGACGCCGCGCACGCCGGCTGGCTGGGGTGGCCGAAGAACATCGCCAAGATCGTCCCGCTCTACAAAGAGGTGCTGACGATGGCGGGCGGCCCCGACCGGATCCGTGGCTTCGCGACCAACGTGTCGAACTACGACCCGACGAAGGATCCGTCGGCCCCCAAGCGCGTCCCCGATTACCCGCCGAACGACGAGCTGGGCTACGTCAACGACCTGGCCAAGCTGTTACCGTCGGCGGGCATCACGGGCAAGGGGTTCGTCATCGACACGGGCCGCAACGGCAAGCCCAACGTGCGGACGGCGGCGGGCAACTGGTGCAACATCAAGGGGGCCGGCCTCGGCGAGCGGCCGCAGGCCAACCCGGCCCCGAACGTCGACGCGTACCTGTGGATCAAGGTGCCGGGCGAGTCGGACGGCACGGCGGACCCCCAGGCGCCCCGCTACGATTCGAACTGCAGCTCCGACGACGCCACGCCGGGCGCGCCCCAGGCGGGCGACCTGTTCGTGCCGTACCTGATCGATCTCGCCAAGAACGCCAACCCGCCGCTGTAGCCGCGCCCCCGGCTGAGTCAGGGCCCGGCTTGAACAGCGGGCCGCGTGTTACACACTAGAGGCTTGGCGCAAGGTTCGCGATCTCGCGCGAAGTCCGGACCGCTTCGGCGCGGCCGGTTCTTCGCGCTGGTGTTGTTCCTGGGCTTCGGCGTACAGGTCCCGCTGGTCGTCGCGCTGAGCCGCGCGCTGGGCCACGTCCTGCCGCCGCTGGTCGTGGCGGTGGTCATCACGGCGGGGTTCATGCAGACGGTGTTCGGGGCCCGGCGCAGCTGGGGCGCGCCCAGCCGGCGCCGCCTGTACCTGGTGCTGTGGCCGTTCTTCGTCTGGTGGACCTTCGCGCTGCTGTTCACGGCGCTGTCCCCGCTGGCCTGGCTGATCCGGTCGCTCTCGCACCTGCCCGTCGGGGCGGTGCGGGAGGCGACGCTGGCTCTGGCGGGCCTCGGAACGATCGCGGCGCTCAGCGGGCGCCCGCGCGTGCACCGGCAGGAGATCGCCATCCCCGGGCTGCCGGCGGCGTTCGACGGCTATCGCATCGCGCAGATCTCCGACCTGCACTGCGGGCCGTTCGCCAGCGGCGCGCGCGTCGATCGGTGGGTCGCCCAGGTCAACGCGCTGTCCCCCGATCTGGTGGCGGTCACGGGCGATCTCATCGCCAGCGGGGCCGCCTTCGTGCCCGTCGTGGCCGCGTCTCTGGGCAAGCTGCGCGGGCGCGACGGCGTGTTCGCCTGCATGGGGAACCACGACTACTTCACCGACGGCGAGGCCATGGTGTCGGCGCTGGAGGGGGCGGGGCTGGACGTCCTGCGGAACCGCGGCGTGGCGGTGCGGCGGGGCGAGGCCGCGATCTACGTGGCCGGCGTCGACGACACCTGGACCCACCGCAACGACGTTCCGCGCGCGCTCGCGGAGCGGCCGCCGAACGCGCCGGCGGTCTTGCTGGCCCACGACCCGGCGCTGTTCCCGGAGGCGGCGGCCCACGGGGTCGATCTGACGCTGTCGGGGCACACTCACGGCGGGCAGCTGGGGGTGCCGTTCCTGGCCAAGCGCTTCAACCTGGCGCGCCTCATGACCGAGTTCACGACCGGCATCTACCAGCGCGGTCCGTCGGTCCTGTACGTGAACCGCGGGCTGGGAGCGACGGGTCTTCCCGTCCGGCTGGCGGTGCCCCCCGAGATCGCGCTCTTGACCCTGCGCCGCGCGCCCGAGGCCGCGGCGACGGAACCGGCGCGCGCCCGGTCGGGACCGCCGGTCCCCGCCGGCCAGCTCCGGTCGGCCTGAGCGGGGCACGGCTGAGGTCAGGTTTCCGACCTGGCCGTCGATGGAGTGTCTGTGTTGACGGGCTGTGCCAAGGGCGGCCTGCGACGCAGAGTCCTCCGGGGGGAGGGGGCGCTGGGGTTCGTCGTAGCGCTGGTAGCGGTGATGGCGGGTGGCCGGAAGGCCCAAGCCACGCCCAACGTGGGGATCACCACGGAGACGCTGAACCAGACGTTCGGCACCGCCGTCGCGTCCGGGTCGTACGCGCACACCGTGAAATCGGGGTCGAACCTGGCGCTGGTGGTCACCGTCGGGCTCACCAACTCGGTGGTGTCCATCGCCTCGGTGGTGTGGGACCCGGACACCACGGTTTCCGGCAACGAGCAGACGCTGTCCTGCCCGGCCGCGAACCAGGTGATCATGGGGACGAACCGCAAGCTCGCGATCTGCACCTTGCTGACGCCGACCCCCAGCAGCGGCAACGGTCAAATCACGATCACGTTCAGCGGCGGGACTGACACCTTCACCTCCAGCGCCACCACGTTCACGGGCATCTCGGGCTTTCGCACCGCGACCACCAGCCCAGCCAGCAAGACCTTCGGGACCTGGACCGCCTGTACGCTGGTGGGGTCCAGCGCCACGTACACCTGCTCGACGACCGCGACGACCTCCACGGATGACGTGGTCTTCGACTTGGTGGGGCAGGGCGAGCCGACCGACAACACGACCCGCTCGTATACGGCGGGCACGGGCCAGACCAAGCACGAGGACGCCGCCAGCCTGACCAACAACAACAACAACCGCGTCGCGACCAGCATCGAGATCGCGACCGGTTCCACGACGACGATGACCTGGACGTACGGCAACGCGACCTCGTCGAACGGCGTGGGGCAGGTGGTGCTGCCGATGATCCCCGCGTCGACGGTCACCGCCGCCCGGATGGGCGCGCGCGGCGCCGTTCGATACGGCGCCGCCGGCACGCGCATCGCCTGGCAGACGGAAGAGGAGGCCAGCCACCTCGGCTTTCAGGTCTGGCGCGATCGGCGCGGCGTGCGCACGCGCGTCGGCCGCGGCCTGATCCCGGGCTCGACGTTCGCGACCGGCGCGCAGCCGCTGGCCGGCCGCCGCGGTTACGAGGCGTGGGACGACCACGGCCAGCCGGGCGATCGCGACTGGCTGGAAGAGGTCGCCGCGCGCGGGCCCGCCCGCTGGCACGGCCCGCTGGCGCCGTCGTCGGGCGGCGAATCGGCCGGCCGCCGGCTGCGGCGCGAAGGCGCATCGCCCGTCGCGACGTTCGCGGCGCTCGCCGCCGCGCCGGCCGACGCGCCCGTCGTGCCGCGCGCCCCACTGCCGGAGCTGACGCCGGCCAGCGCGTGCGCGAATCCGCCCGCCTGGGGCGCGGCCGTGAAGATCGCCGTGTCGGCGACCGGGTGGATCCA
>CAZPUH010000688.1:0-1332 GCA_964589215.1 uncultured Myxococcales bacterium
GATCGAGTCCAGCCCGGCCGCCATCAGCCGCTCGATGACCGCGCGGATCGACATGTTCTCGATCTCGGCGATGTAGCGGATCTCCTCGGGCGAGAGGCCGTGGATCGCCAGCGGGAAGTTGGCCTTCATCCAGCGGAACAGGTCCTCGTACCAGGTGATGGGCAGGTTCGGGTTCAGCCCGCCCTGCAGCAGGATCTGCACGCCGCCCAGGTCGACCGTCTCCTGGAACTTGCGGGCAAGCTCCTCGCGCGTCAGCACGTACCCTTCGGTCTTGTGGGTGGGCGGCCGGTAGAAGTTGCAGAACTTGCAGCGCGTGACACAGACGTTCGTGTAGTTGACGTTGCGGTCGATGATGTAGGTGACGACGTCTTCCGGGTGCAGGGCGCGGCGGCGCTGATCGGCGGCCGCCCCCAGCTCCAGCACGGGCGCCTCCGCGTAGACGCGCATGGCGTCCTCGGGCGAGAGGCGCACGCCGGCAGCGGCGTCGGACAGCAGCGCGTCGATGGACCGCGGGCCGCGCGTCGCCGACGGCGCGGCGGCCGAGACGGTTGTTGCCTCGTACAGGCGCGGGCGCACGGGGCGGGGCAGCAGGCCGGCGGCGCGGGCCCGCTCGAAGAAGGCGGCCATGCCGGACAGCTCCTCGGCGCCCAGCCGGTAGCGAATGTTGCGCGTCAGGTACGACTCGTAGATCGCGGGATCGCCGCCGTGGGCTTCGCCCCAGGCGCGCGCGATCGTCGGGCGCGCGGCCAGCCCCTGCTCCAGGCTGGCCTGCAGGTGCGCGATGCCGTCGCCGTCGACCGCGTCCGGGCGGCCGGCCCAGACCGCGTACACGAACGGCAGCCCCGTCAGCTCGTACCAGGCGGTGCCCAGGTCCTGCACGTGCGGGAACCGCTCGGCCGCCGCGAACCCGGCGTCGCCGATCACCAGCGCGCCGGTCGTCCCGGCGACGGCGTCCAGCACCGCCTCGTGCGGGACCTCGTGAAACCGAGGCTTCAGCCCGCGCTCGTGGCAGAGCAGGCGCAGCAGCAGCGCCGAGCTGCGCGACGCGCCGTCCAGCGCGATCGCGTCCAGCTGCTCCCAGGGCACCTCGCTGACCAGCAGCACCGTGCGCACGGCGCCGTGGCTGGCGATGGCAATGCCGGGGACGATGCGCAGATCGTGCTCGCTGGTCGCGTAGGCGCCCACCGGGATCAGACCCAGGTCGGCGTCGCCGCCGGCGAGCCGCTCGGCGCAGCGGGACGGCAGGTCGAACGACAGGTCGAACGGGCCGCCGTCCAGCCGCTGCTCGAGGCCGTAGGTGATGGGACGGGCGTTCAGGAACGAGACGGCCGA
>CAZPUH010000689.1:0-7134 GCA_964589215.1 uncultured Myxococcales bacterium
GACCCGCCGGCCGCACCGCCCGAGCCGGTCGTGCCGCCCGAGCCCCGCGAACCCCCGCCTGCGCCGCTGCCACCCGAGCCGGTCGTGCCGCCCGAGGAGCCCGTCGCGCCGCCGCTGCTGGAACCGCCGGTCCCCGTCAGCACGTCGCCGCCGGTGCCGGACGTCGACTGACCGCCCGTGCCGGTCAGGCTGCCGCCCGACCCGGGGCTTCCACCGCTCGAAGAAGTCCCCCCGGACCCGCTGCTCATCCCTCCGCTACCTGTCGTGCCGCCGCTCCCCCCCTTCGTGACGCCCTCCTGCGAACAGGCAGCCAGCGCAACGGTCAAGGACAGGGCGGTGGTCGATACAAGGAAAATAGATCTCATCAGGGGCCCTCCGGTGAATTCCTACTGTCTCTTGACCTAAAGTTTTGTCCAAGAGACCGCGGTTGAACTGCGACATTACCAGTGCGCAAGCACTAAGTAAACAGATCTTACTAACTATAAATGGACCCCGATCAGGGGCACGTGAGGGGCGCCGTTGAGACGACCCACGTCGGGTTATTGGCCGCCATGTTAGCCGAGAGCATGCCGGCGTGCGTTGTGTGGCCGGTAGACGTCACGGAGTCGGCAGCCGTGGTCCCCGATGTCTCGTCGAATTTCCAGTACCCGGTGAGGCCCGACTCGTTGCCAGTTAGCGGGTGATTCATGGTGCTCATGATCTCCGCCGCAGAGCGCGCGACGTTCCAGATCCGGAACTCGTCGATCTGACCGTTGAAATAGGCCGGGGGATAGCCCCCGATCGTGAGCGCGGTCATACCGGTGTGCAGCATGCTGGGGATCGGCACAGTGACTTTCTCGACACCGTTGACGTAGGCACGCAGGTTGGTGCCGTCCCACGTCATCGCGAAATGGGCCCACTGGGCCATGTTTGTCGTTAGACCGCTGGGTTTGTTATCGCCCTGCGGATCGGTCGAACCGTTCGTGAATGGGTCGATCGTTCCGATCCCCCCGGACGTGTTGCCGAAGTCCAACCCGAACCCGTCGTTGTTGCGGTTGTTCGAGCCATAAAAAAACATGGTGTTTGCGTCGGCCGACCAGGCCGTCGTCGGGACATACGCCCAGAACTCGATCGTCCGGCTCGCGTTGCCGGTGGGCAGGTCCGCGCTGCCGTTGAAGTTGATCAGGACGGCGGCCTTCGCCGGATCGCTGTTGGCCGCGACGTTCGCGTTGAACGAAATCGCGTGGCCGGCGCAGCTGGTGGCCCCACCCGACCCTCCCGTCGCACTACCGCCGCCGCCGGCATGTCCCGCGGCCCCCCTGCCCCCCGAACCTCCGCTGCTCCCAGCCGTGCCCTCGCCCGCCGTGCCGCCGGTCGCTCCGCCCGTTCCCGTGGCGCCGCCCGTCGCGGCGACGCCTCCGGTCCCGGTCGTGCCGCCGGTCGCGGAAGATCCACCCGTCGCGGTCGTGCCGCCGGTCGCCGTCGACCCACCCGTCGAAACCGTTCCGCCCGTTCCCGTGGACCCGCCCGATCCAGGCGAGCCTCCCGTTCCGGTTCCGCCGCTGCTGCTGGAACAGCCCACGAACGCAAGCGTTCCGGCCAGCACGGAAGCCATGGCGATAGGCGAGGTCACAAAACGGGGGCGGTTAGTAACCATAGTTAATGAACTACCACGGGACGAACGGGAGGGATAGGTCCATTCGAGCCGGAACTGGTGCACCGGTGGATACGTCGCTTCAGCTTCGTTTCTTCTCCGAAGAGCATCCAGTCCCTGGCCCGGGGAACATGGCTGCCTCGCTTCGTTCTAGCCTGGCATCGCGCAACAAACTATCTTCGCGGCCGAACAGGGTAATATGAACTTGACAAAAGTCTGCGGGGCTCTGCTGTTTCTTCCTTTGATTCTCGGTGGGTGCCCCACGCGGACCGTCTACGACGACGGCGGCGAGGCAAGTGGGGGTGCGGGAAACTCCGCGGGGAAAACTGGAACAGGGGGCCACATCGGAGCGCCGGGGGGCGGAGCGGGAACAACGCTTTCCGGTGGGCATGACGGCGCGGGCGGGAGCAGCCAAGGCGCGGGCGGGACTGCCGTGGGAGGCTCGGGCGGTGCAGGCGGTGGCGCGACTGGGACCGGAAGCGTGACGGCAACCGGGGGCGCGACTGCCAGTGGTGGCGCGACCGCCAGTGGCGGATCCAGCGCCGGGGGTACCGCAGGCGGGCGCGCTGGTGCTGGCGGAACGGGCGGCAAGGGCGGTGGCGCGGGTGGCGCGACGGGGGGAACCAGTGGTCCGACGTGCACGTCCACCCAACGTTTGTGCGGGCAAAAGTGCATCGCGGCGTCCGCCTGCTGCTCGAATTCCGATTGCCCGGCGCAGGCTGGGAAGTCGGGCAGCTGCGACAGCAGCACGAACGCGTGCAGCTACAGCTGCGCGAGCGGCTACAAACCGTGCGGCGGAAGCTGCCTGCCCGCGGCGAGTTGCTGCAGCGACAACGACTGCACGCCGCCACAGACCTGCGGAGGCGCGGGCACGGCGAACATGTGCGGGTGTCCGCGCAACTCGATGGCAACGACCTGTGCCGGCAAATGCGGGACCGTCAAGGACAACTGTGGCGTCAGCGTCGACTGCGGCACCACCGCCTGCTCCGCGGGACAGACCTGCACGGCATCGAACGTCTGCGCCTGTGCGCGCAACTCGATGACGACGACCTGCGCCGGTAAGTGTGGAACCGTCAAGGACAACTGTGGCGTCAGCGTCGACTGCGGCACCGCCGCGTGCGGGGCAGGACAGACGTGCACCGCGGCGAACGCCTGCAGCTGTGACGGACGCCAGTGCACGTCGATCTGTTGCAGCACGCCGCCCGCGGGCACGACGTCGATTTGCCTGAACAACGGCACGCAGTGCGGGGTGCAGTGCAGCACGGGTACGCATAGCTGCAGCGCCAGCGCGCCCCCCTGCTACGGTGACACGGACCTGCAGCACTGCGGCAATGAAGGCGGTCCGTGCACCGATTGCCGCCAAGCGAATGCCGCCGCGAATTGTGGCACCGGCGGGGGTTGCGCGAACACGTGTCTGGGTACGACGCTGTCGTGCCCGGGGGTGGCTGGAATGCCCAACTGCGGAAGTTGGGACTTCGAATCGGGGACGACGGAGGGTTGGACTATCGATCACACGATCACGGCGTCATCCGACGCGGCTGTCGGATCGCCTACAGTGTCGTCCAGCACCGCGTTTCACGGCAGCCACTCTCTGGCCGTGAACTTCAACGGTAACGGCTCCACGAAATACTCGCTGTGGCTGACGGTGAACCTCTGTGGAAGCTCGTCATCGGCGGTCGCCAATTTTTCCGGCCGTTCGTTTGCGTTCCGGGTGCGCTTCCAAGGCAATGGCGGAGCTCAATTGTTGCCGGCTCAAGTGCAGGGCAGCATTTACTGGGGAGGCTCACCCGGCTTCGAACCGGGCTTCCACGACATCGTCTATGCGGGGTCGGGGAGCTGGGAAGACTACAGCGTGCGATTAGACGACGTGGACGCGAACGCGAGCAACAACATCACGTTCCAAATCGGGGTCGCTCCCATGTGGTCGGGGACGATCTACTTCGACCAGATGGAAATCCTCTGATCCGGTTTCGAAGCCGACCGCGTCGACGCGCCACGGCAGGCTCAGCTCCGTCGTGCGGCGCCCGGGGAGTCGGGAACGACCGCAGCGCGTGTCGTTCCGAAGCCCCTTGCGTGTGTCGCCCCTTACCTTCGCCTTCTCGGTAATCCGACGGGCGGCGACCGCGCAGCCCGGGCGATTGTCGTGAGGAATCAAATGGCCGGAAACAACGGCGGGTGGGCGACGTTTCGTTTGCCGTGGGCTTGCTTGCTGTCGGTCGTGATTTTGGATCTCGCGGGGTGACCTGCGCGCAGGGGCCGTGCTACAAGGCCGCCAGTTCGCGGAAGTCGAGGTCGGAGATGCGTCGAGGAAATCGTGTGGCCGTGTTCGCGGCGCTTTTGGTGGTCGCGGCGGCGAGCACGAAGGCGCGCGCTGCCGAGGACCCCGAAGCGCTGATCCGCGACGGCATCGAGCTGCGCCGGCACGGTGAAGATGCCAAGGCGCACGGCTACTTCCAGCGCGCGTACGACGTGGGGCATACGCCGCGCGCGGCCGCCCAGCTGGGTCTCGTCAATCAGGCCCTGGGGTTCAACCTCGAGGCCGAGCACTACCTGACCGAGGCGCTGCAGACGCAGGACCCGTGGGTGCTCAGCCATCGCAACATTCTGGAGAAGAGCCGGCAGACGGTGCGCGCGCGCCTCGGACGAATCGAGGTGCGCGGGCTGCCCAGCGACGCGACGGCTGCCTGGGCGGGTCAGGCGGCGCAGCCGGTCCCCAACAACAACGTGCTGTGGGTCGTCCCCGGCAAGGTGACTCTGACGTTCGCCGCGCCGAACCACACCCCGGTCACGAAGGAAACCTCCGTCGGCCCGGGCGAGAGCGTCACCGTGGAGATCGAGATGCCGGCCGTGCCCCAGCCGGTGGCCGCGCAGCCGGCGCCTGCCCCGGAACCGGCGGCGGCCGCCGCGCCCCCGACACAGACACCGCCAGCTTCTCCCGAGACCGAGGCCGGCTCCGGCCGGCCGCTGCGCATCGCCGGGCTCATCACCGCCGGCGCCGGTGTGGCCGCCGGGGTCGCGGGCATCTTCGTGTATCGGGCAGGCGTCAACAAGGCTCACGCGATCGAGCAGAACGCGAATCCCCAGAGCCCCGCGCCGTATGACGAGTCGAACGGCAACTACAAGAGCCTGAGCAACGCCGGGATCGGCTTGATGATCGGCGGAGGGGTTGCGCTGGTGACGGGCGTCGTCCTGTACTTCGTCGGCCGCGGCGCGAACTCGGAATCGAACGAGGGAGGGACGCAGGTGTCGCTCGGATACCTGCCCGGCTTCGGCGCTCACCTCTCGCTCGGCGGTTCGTTTTGATCTCCGTGCGTCGCGCGTGGGGTGAGGCGCGGGCCACCCGGCTGTCGTCGGTGCTGGCGACGCTGGTGGTGGCGCTCGGGTGCGTCGACCTCAACGTCCAAGAGGGCTTCCCGTGCTCGAAGAACAACCACTGCCCCGAGCCGTACATGTGCCTCGCCGTCAAGGGCACGATGGGCTGCTACAAGAAGCAGCCCACCGACGGTGGCGCCACGGGCGGAGGAGCCGGCGGACGCGCCGGCACCAGCGGCCAGGCCGGCCAGGTGGGCCAAGCGGGCAACGGCGGCCGAGCCGGCAGCGGCGGCCGAGCGGGCAGCAGCGGCAGCGGCGGCAGCGGCGTGGACGCGGGCCAGCCGAAGCCCGACGGTTCCGCCGGCGGGTCCTGCGGCTCCAGCTCTGACCGCAAAAACTGCGGCGCCTGCGGGCACGACTGCACCGCCCTCCCCAACGTCAATCCGGCCGCGACGGACATCGAATGCCGCGCCGGCGTCTGCTACGTCCCGCCGACGGCCTGCCTGGCCAACTTCGCGCACTGCTCGTCGCGCGCCGACGACGGCTGCGAGACTTCGCTGCTGGACGCGCAGAGCTGCGGCAGCTGCACGCAGAAGTGCACGACGGCGGCGCCGAAGTGCGCGGCCGGCGCCAGCGGTCCGCAGTGCGTCTCCACCTGCCCGACGTCCACCCCGAACGCCTGCGGCAACAGCTGCGTCGACTTCGCGACCAGCCCGCTCAACTGCGGCGCCTGCGGGCACGACTGCACGGCGCTGCCGAACGTCGCATCCGGCGCGACGGGAATCACCTGCAAGGCGGGCGTGTGCAGCGTTCCCGCCTCGGCGTGCTCGCCGGGCTTCGCGCACTGCTCGACCCGCGCGGATGACGGCTGCGAGACCAGCATCAAGACGCCTGACAACTGCGGGACCTGCGGCAAGACCTGCACGGCGCCGACGGCGCTCTGCTCGGGCTCGGGGACCACCTACAGCTGCTCTTCCAGCTGCGTCGCCCCGGCGCCCAACCTGTGCGGGACGAAGTGCGTGAACTTCACGTCGGATCCCACGAACTGCGGCGCCTGCGGCCACGACTGCACGGCGCTGCCCAACGTGAAGGCCGGCGCGACGGGCATCGAATGCCGCTCGGGCGCCTGCTACGTGCCGCCGTCGGCCTGCACGTCGGGGTTCGCCCACTGCTCCAGTCAGCCGGACGACGGCTGCGAGGCCTCGCTGAGCACGTCGGCCCACTGCGGAAGCTGCTCTCTGACCTGCAGCGGGTCGACGCCCATCTGCTCGCTGCAGACGCAGCCCGCGAGCTGCCTCCCCAACTGCAGCGGCTCGACGCCGAACCTCTGTTCCACGCAGTGCGTGAACTTGATGACGGACATCAAGAACTGCGGCTCCTGCGGCCACAGCTGCACCGCCTTGCCGAACGTGAAGGGCACGGCGGTCTCGCCGGCCGTCCAGTGCGTGGCCGGCGCGTGCGTGCTGCAGCCGGCGGCCTGCGTGAGCGGGTTCGGCCACTGCTCGTCGAAGCCCGACGACGGCTGCGAGACCGACCTGACCCGCCCGCAGACCTGCGGGAGCTGCACGAACGCCTGCAGCGCGCCGCTGGGGCTCTGCTCGACCACCACCGGAACGCCGACCTGCTCGTCCAGCTGCACGTCGCCGACGCCGAACCTGTGCGGGTCGAAGTGCGTCGACACCAAGACCGATCCCACGAACTGCGGCAGCTGCGGTCACGACTGCACGGCGCTGCCCCACCTCAAGGCGGGCGCGGCCGTGACCTGCAACGGCTCGGGCGGCTGTGTCGTGCCGCAATCGGCGTGCGCCACCGGGTACGCGAACTGCTCCAGCGGCTCGGCCGACACGGACGGCTGCGAGACGGCCACCAACACCAATTCCAACTGCGGGGGCTGCGGCATCACCTGCTCCCAGCCGAACGCGACGGCGACGTGCGCCACCGGGACCTGCGCCATCGCCTCCTGCAACAATGGCTTCGGCGATTGCACCAGCGCGGCCGGCTGCGAGACGGCGCTGAACACCGCCGCGCACTGCGGCGGCTGCAACACCAGCTGCAGCGGCGCGACCCCGACCTGCGCCGGCACGCCGGCGGCCTGCACCTGCGCGTCACCCAACGTGCAGGCGTGCGGCGGCTCGATGTGCTGCAGCCCGCCTCCGGCGAACTCGAACGCGATCATCTCGTGCGCCGCG
>CAZPUH010000690.1:0-2452 GCA_964589215.1 uncultured Myxococcales bacterium
ACGCTGTTCCCGATGAAGCTGGTCAGCGTGCTGGTCGTGTTGAACAGGATCCCGCCCACGTTGCGCGGCGAGGCCTTGACGTTGTTCCCGCTGACGTCGTTGTTCTGGATGGCCTCGGTCGTGGTGTTCGCGCCCCCCTGCTCGATCATGAGGCCGGTGTCGGCGTTGCCCATGATGGCGTTCCCCTTGATCGTCGCCGCGACCGGGCCGTTGTTCCCCTGCAGGTAGATCCCGAAGCTGCCGTTGCCGCTGACGACGGCGCTGTCGACGGTGACGGAGTTGGCGCCGCTGCCCGTGACGGGCGGGGCCGACTGGATCACGATCCCCTCCAGCTGGTTCTTGGCGACCCTGACCGGGCTGGCCGCCGAGCTGATCTGGACGGTGACGCCCGTCGACTGGTTGACCACGATGCCGGCGCCCACGTTGTCGTGCACGTCGGCGCCGGTGATCGTGGCGGTCGCTCCAGTCAGCTGAAGGCCGGTGGCGTTGACGGCGATCTCGGTCCCGTCATGGACGGTCAGCGTCCCGACGCCGCAGCTGATGCCGGCGCCCGTGTTGCTCTTGATGGTGCCGCCGCTGACGTCCACGGGCACGGCCGCCGCGCAGTTGACGCCGGTGCCCGCGTTCGAGGATGAGGTGGCGTTGGTCAGCGCGAGGCTGCCGCCCGCGACCGTCACGCCGTCGCCGCCGTTCGCGATCGCCGCCAGGGCGCTGGCCGTCAGCGCGCCGCTGGCCAGCAAGACGCCCGACTTGGCGTTGTTCGACACCTGCACGCCGGTGAGGTTGTAAGGCCCGGTGGAGGCCAGCTCGATGCCGGCGCCGCCGTTGCCGCCGACGTGTGTGTTGGCGGCCGTCAGCGTCCCCTTGGCCACCGAGATCCCGGCGAAGCTGCCGGTCGTGCCGTTGCTGTCGACCGTGGTCTGCGCCGCCAGGGCCAGGGTCGGCGCGCCCGCCGCGGTGGCCGAGAGGCGAATCCCGTACTGCCCGTTGCTCTGCACGGCCAGCCCGCCCGCCGTCACGTTGCCGTTCGTCTGCAACAGGCCGACCAGCGACGCGCTGAGAAGGCCGCCCGTGATGTTCACGGCGCCCGACGTCGAGACGTTCAGGGCCGCCGCGGCGAAGTCCACGGCCGACACAGACTGCAGCGTCGCGCTGCAGGTGCTGCCGATCTCCAGGCCGTCGCCGACCGTACCGCCGCCGTTGAGCAGCACGGTGTCGAGCCCGATCGCGCCCTTCGTGCAGCTCACCATCGAGCCCGCGGCGCCGGTGGCGTTGATCGTGAAGCCCCGCAGAAGGCTGCCGTCGCCCATCGTGACGACGCTGCCGACGCCCCCTGCGTAGGAGATGACGTAGTCCGCCGCGGTCGGCGTCGCGTCGGCGGTGATGACGCCGACGCCGGCCGGGACGATCAGCGGGAACGTCTCGGCCGCGAACGTCGCCGGCACCGTCGCGCTGATGGCGATGACCCGCCCCGGCGCGCCCGCCTTGGTCAGGCCGTAGCTGAGCGTCGCGAACCGGCAGGCCGGCGGGCTCTGGGCGCCCGTCGGGAACAGGCCGCCGGCGATGTCGCTGCCGGCCGCCGGATCGACGTAGACGTCCGTGCCCGAGTTCTCGGGGCACTGGCAAGCGGGGCCGGTCCCGGCCTTGGTTCCGCAGGTGAGGCCGGTCGTTCCGCAATGGGTCGACGCCTGCCAGACGTTGCAGCCGCTGGTGGCTTCGGCGACGCAGGTCAGGATGTCGGTGCCGGCGCACAGGGTGGCGTTCAGCGTCGGGCACCCGGTCCCCGCCGTGGTGCCGGCGGCGGGGCAGACGCAGGCGCCCCCCACGCAGGCGCTGGAGCCGCCGCACGAGTGCGTGGAGACGACCACGTTGCAGGCCGGCTGGTTGTTGTCGCTGCCGCAGGTCGCGACCGTCGACGCGTTCAGGCAGTAGGTGTTCGTCCCGCTGCAGGCCGGGTCGTTGTGGCAGGCGCAGGCCGCGCTGGGCGACGCGCCCTGGCACGTCTCGTCGGCCGGGCAGGCCACCGGTGCCGATGCCGAGAAGCACCCCTGGGCGTCGCGCGTGCAGGTCACCACGTTGCCGTTGCCGTCGCAGAACGTGCCCGCGGCCGTGCAGCCGGCCGGCGCCGCTGGACAGGTGCAGAGCCCGGTCAGCGCCGCGCAGGCGGTGACGCCGTGGCAGGCCTCGGGCGTTCCCCAGACGGTGCAGCCGTTGCTCCCGGTCACGCAGGTCGCGGAGCCGCCGATCGCGCACTGGTGCGAGCCCAGCACGCAGGCGTTCGTGCAGGTGGTGGGGGCCGCGTCCGACGCGTCGGGGTTCGCGTCGGTGGCCCCGTCCCGGGCCGCGTCCCCGTGGTGGGCATCGGTCGCCCCGCCGTCGCGCGCCGCATCCGCGCCCGCGTCGGTCACCGGATGCCCGGCCGCGCCGCCGTTGCCGCCAGCGCCCGCGGTTC
>CAZPUH010000691.1:0-9932 GCA_964589215.1 uncultured Myxococcales bacterium
GGCCGTGCCGACCTTTTCCGTCGCGCGGTCGGCGCCTTTCGGCGCGCCGCCTTCGAACCAGGTCTGGATGTAATCGAGCGACGCCTTGATGTTGCGGGTCAGCTGCCAGTTCAGCGCGACGCCGCCGCTCTGGGCCTGGTGAACCGATTTGCTCGGGTCCGCCGCGGCCGGGAACGCATCGGAATCGATGTGCAGATACTCGTAACGGAGCGCGATCTCCAGCGCGCCGAACGTGTGGGCCGCGAGGCTCAGCGGGTGGTGCGGCTTCACCCCCTCGTAGGTCGCGTCGCCCCCGATCACGAACGAGGCGGTCGCGTGGGCCGCGTTGTTGTTGACCGCGCCCGTGCCGACGCTGTTCGCCAGCTCCTGATACTCCTTCACCCACTCGGCCAGCAGCCCGAACGACGCGAAGTAGTAGTAGAGCTGCGGGTTGATGCGCGTGTGACGCCCCTGCGCGAAGACGGTGGTGGCCGGCGTCGCGGAGAGGTAGCTGAAGATGGTCTGCTGGCCGGGCGACTTGAACGGGTTCAGCCAGGGCGTGGTGGCCGACCCCTTCTCGTTGCCCGTCGACGCCGCGATACCGACGCCCAGCCGCCCCGCGAACCGCAGCTGCTCCGGCGCGAACGGCTGGATGAACAGGCGTCCGCCGAACGACTTGGCGTGGTTGTTGTCGATGTCGTTGAGCCCGTTGTCCGGGTTGCCGTTGAACATGGCCGCCTCCCAGCGAACCACGCCGCCCGCGATGTCGCCCCACAGCTCGAAGCCGACCTCGCGCTGCGAGCTGAGGTTCGAGTCGAGCGCGCGCTCGACGAACACCAGATCCGAATCGGACTGCAGCCGCTCGAGGCCGACCGGCCCCTTGAACTTGCCGACGCGCAGGCGCAGCCACGGCCAGGGATGGGTGTCGAGGTAGGCGTCGTAGAGCGCGATCGTGTTGTTGCCGAAGTCGGGCGCCAGGTAGAAGTCGGTCAACCCGAACAGCGTGCCGGCGATGATGGGCCGCGCGCGGCGCACCAGGAAGGTGTCGTTGACGCCCAGGGCGGTGTCGTCGAAGAAGCGGCGCCCGTCGACCTGGAACTGCCCCTTCAGCCGGAACTGATACAGGCGATCGGCGCTGGTCAGCGAGAACCCGCTCTCGTCCGCCGTGAACGCCGCTGCCGTCCGGGGCGCCGGCGCCGGCTGACTGAGCAGCCGCGCGCGCTCCGCTTCCAGCGCCTGCGTTCGCTGCTCGAGCGCATCGAGGCGGTTCTGCAGGGCCGTGACCTCCGGCGGGGGTGCGGGGGGCGGGGGCGGCGGGGCGGGCGGCGCCGGCTGCGCTTCCGGACTGGCCGGCGGCGGCGCCGCATCCTGGGCGAGAGCGGGTCCCGCCAGCGACGCAACAATCACAGTCACTCTACCGATTTTATAGACTAAAGAACGCGAGCGGCTCATCAGGTCCCCTTGGTTTGTTGGTCGGCTCAGATGCTGTAGGTGACGGCGGAGGCGGTGGCGGACCGGGCGCGGGAGATCTGCGCCTGGACCTCGGCGAGGGTCGTCGAATCCAGAATGGCGGCGATGGCGTCGCGAACCTTCTGCATGACCTGACGGGTGCCGCAGGTCGCTTCGTCGGTGCATTCTTCGCATTTCACGAAGGCGCGCTCGCTGGCGCAGGGCAACGGCGCCAGGGGCCCGTCGATGATCCGGATGACCTGACCCATCGTCACCTGCTCCGGCGGCCGCGCGAGGGCGTAGCCGCCGCCCTTCCCCTTCTTGCTGCGCAGGATCCCGGCGTTCTTCAGCTCGAGGAGGATCGTCTCCAGGAACTTGCGGGGGATGTGCTCGCGGTCAGCCAGATCGGCGATCAGGACCGGGCCACGCGCCGTGTCGCCCGCGAGCGCGTAGAGCGCACGCAGCGCGTACCGGGTCTTTCGCGACAGGCTGGTCATCCTACGGACTTAATGGACTATCAAACCCCCGCTGGCCAGGTCAACCATAAAACTGACCTCGCGGTCGTGACCGCGGGAACCGGGGCCGGGGACCGGGGGAAAGTTTTCGCCGCCGCAGGGAACGGCTCCCGCCTGCCGGACGTTGTTTAGGCAAATGTTCCCGCGTATTTGCCGTCGTTTCGTTGGCACGTGGCGTGCTGCACCACCCCCCATGAAATTCACTCTACGAGGGGTCGTCGCCGTTCTGGGTCTCGCCGCCGGAGGGCTGGCGCCCGCCTGCGCGCTGAAGCCGCCGGTCGAGAACAGCGGCGCCCTCGCCAAGGACGGCGTTCAGGTCGCGGTCGTCGGGCAGCGGTGCACCGAGACCGTCGAGCCCGAATGGCCTGGCGCCAACCTGGTCGAGACGGTCGTCGAGGTGCAGGTCCAGAACAGCGGCACCGCCCCGCTGACCGTGCACCGCGATCAGTTGAAGCTGCGCGGGATCGACGGCCGCAAGGTCCCGAGCGGCGGCTGGTGCGCCGCCGATCCGATCTCCGTCGACAGCGGTCAGACCAAGACCTTCTCCGTCCGGTTCATGACCCGGGGCGGGATGTCCTGCACCAAGCCCATGGCGCTGGACGCCGACGCCGGGATCACGGTTGGCGCCGCGCCCGTGCAGGTCGGCGCCGTGACGTTCGTGCCCTCGAAGGTCTGACCGGGCCCCGGCTCAGCGCCGGCGGCGGCGCGCGCGGAACGCGACCAGAGCGAGCCCGGCGAGCGCGACGGCGGCCCAGCGCGGCTGTCGATCGGCAGCCACACTGCACCCGGACGCCCCGCCCGGATGGCCGGTGGGTCGACCGTGCACACCACAGGCGGCCGACGTCGCGAGCGGTCCCGTCTCGGACGGCGCCGGCGTCGCGGGGGGCGCCCCCGACGGCTGCAGGTGCGCGGCGATCAGCGTCGCGAGCTGCTGCATGGGCCCCGCGTAGGTCGAGTCACAGATCGACGAGATGAACCCGTTGGCGCCGAACGCGCGCACCCACTGGGCGATGCGCACGGCGGGATCGCCGAAGCTGCCGTCATCCGCGTTCTGGCCGGCGGGGTTCACGCCGTTCCCCGAGAGAGCTCCGCACGAATGCAGAACCTCCGGCCAGAGCTCGCCGGCGCTCCCCGGAGGGGGAGGCGCGGGCGGCACCCACTTCACCGCATAGGGCTCCGGCGGGGCCACGATGGCGCCGACCACGATTTGATCCGGATTCGCCTTCAGCGCTTTGATGCCGTTCACGAACGACACGACCGGGGTCAGCAGCCCGGAGCACCCGTCGTCCGACACGCACTCGGTCAGGGAGATCGACGGCGGGCTCCCGGTCGCGTCGGCGGGCGGCAGCTGGGGCGGCATCACCAGCGCGTTCGGGTCCGCGCTCAGTGGGTCCTTGCACAAGTGTCCGTAGCGGTTGCACCGGTAATTCGCGATGGGCCCCATCGGGTTTTGCTGGCTCTGCGGGAAGCCGTTCAACGAATAGAGCGGCGTGTCCTCCGGGGCGGAGCAGTCGTCTTCGTTCGTGAGAAGGATGATGGCCAGCTCCGCGTCGGCGCGAAGGAAGCCGTTGTTGCTCGGCGGCGGCGGACCCTTGCCGTCGGCGCCCAGCGCGCGCGCCACCGACGCCAGCTGATGCTCGAAGCCACAGCCGGTGGCGCCCAGCGGCGCGATGCAGGTGAGCACGTCGGCCAGCGGTCCCGTGAAGTTCGCGCTGCCGCCCGAGGTGCTGATGAAGGTTCCCCCCCACTCCAGCCCCGTAGAGGCGCATCCATTGTGCGGTTCCGAATGGAACTGACCGCCGTCGCCGGATTGCGTGCAGCCGATGGGCTCCGCGGAATCTCCGGGCGCGCCCATGTCGGAGGACACGACGGCGATGTGCAAGTCCGGCAGCCCACCCGGCAGCGCTTCCAGCGCCGCGGCGAAGGACTGCATCTCGCTGAGCAACTTCTGCTGCGCGGGTAGCATCGACGAGGAGTTGTCGATCATGAACAGCAGGTCCAGCTTCGCGCCGGTGCCGGCCGCCGTCACCGCGCCCGCGGAGCTGGTCAGCGGTCGCCCGTCCGAATCGCCGTCAGCCGCGCACCCCACGGCTCCGGCCAGCGCGAGCAAGAAGATACGGCGGACGCGCGATGTCGCGATCGGGTTGGCGGCGTTCGGCATGGGGAGGCCTCCTGGGGGGCGGTCTTGCCTGTTAGTCCGCCCGGCCCTCCGAACCCGGTCAGCTTTCGCGCGCCCGCCTCACCTGGGTGCGAGCCGCACGTCGAACCGGCCGGGCCCCCACGCGGCCTGGAAATCCGCGCGCGCGAGCGACAGCGTCAGGTCGCTTGGCTCGTCGGCGAAGCGCCGGGCGTCCTCACCCTCGTCCTGCCGGTAGCCCAGCTTCTCGAACAGGCGCCGCGAGCCGCGGTTCTCGGGGATGACGGCCGCGTAGACCCGTTCCAGGCGGAGCACCTGGAAGGCGAAGACGTGCAGCATCCAGCCGAACCGGGTGCCCAGTCCCCGCCCCTGCGCCGCCGTGTCCGCGATCAAGATCGCGATCTCGCCGCGCCCCGCCGCGAGATTGCGAAAGTCGGCGTCGCCCGCCAGCACGCCGTTGCGCTCGAGAACGAAGGGGTGCCCGCCGGCCGCGCGCACCTGCTGCATGTGCGCGATGACGTCGGCCGGCTCGAACGCTCCGGGCGCCTGACCCATCATGCGGCTGTTGTGCGGCTCACCGTAGGCGCGCGCCAGCGCCGGCGCGGCGAGCGCGATCTCGTCATCTGTCGGCTCGAAGGCGCGGAGCCTGTCGGCGCCGTCCGCTGAATCGATCTGCCAGAGCGTTGCCATCCGACGCAGCCTACGCTCCCCGCCGGCCGTCCGCGCAAGAGGCCCCCCTTCTCGCGCGGACGGCTCCCGCCCTCCCCCTGTCCCGCTACGCCGCCCTTCCCGCTCCCAAATCCT
Organism: uncultured Myxococcales bacterium; assembly: GCA_964589215.1. Classification (GTDB taxonomy): domain Bacteria; phylum Myxococcota_A; class Polyangia; order Fen-1088; family Fen-1088; genus JADGRB01. Next base: position 4,885 of record CAZPUH010000691.1, read on the forward strand.
GTGAACCAGCCGAACCGTCCAGATCTTCCAGCAGCGCCGCCAGCTGGCTGGCGCCGATGCGGCGCACGATGCGCAGCGGCCGGTTACGCAGCCGCGCCTCGCGCCGGGCCGTCTTCACGGCGTTGTGGCTGTTGACGTCGGTGACGACGACGATCAGCTCCGACCGCGCCACCAGCGCGCGCAGATTGGCGGCCGACGCGGAGCCCGAGATGACGCCCGTGTGCAGCTCCAGCTCGTGCCCGTGGGCGGTCGCGACCCCCTGCAGCAGGTTGGCCGTTCGATCGATCCCGCCGACGATTCCGATCCGCATGTGTCTTTTATACGAGACACGCGTCTGCGGTTCAAGCACAAAAAAAACGGGCGGCGCTCCCGGCAGGGAGGCCGCCCGCGAATCAGCGACGATTCACGCCGCAGCTGCTACCGGCACCACACGGCCACGTCCGGGCCCGTCGCGTGCGACGGCAGGTAGGCCGGCGTGAAGGCCTTGTCGCCGCTCGGCGTGGAGACGGACAGGAAGGGCCGCGTGACGAACCCCGACGGGAACGCGCCGAACTGACGCAGCAGCGTGCCCGTCGCCGTGTCCGTCAGCGCGTCGGCGTAGAAGTTCGTGCTGTGGCCGTGAAGGATGAACGTCTCGGTCTCCGTCACGGACCCATCGGCGGACGTCGCGCTGACGCTGCCGGTGGTGTTCACGTTGGTCGGCACCGGCGTCCCCAGCGAGGCGATCGACGGGGCGGTGCCCGTCTGCGCCGGCGGGGCACACAGCTGGGTGCCTGCCGGCTCCGCCCAGAAGTGGAACAGCGCGGCCGGGTCACCGCTGCCCGCGGCGAACCGCCCGTCGGCCGTCCACCGGACGCTGGCCAGCGGGAACGGAAGGCTCCGCACGGCCGCGCCCGTCGCCGGGTCGATGTACGACGTCGCGCCCCCGACGGAGGCGACCAGGTCGTCTTGCGGCGACACGGCCAGGAAGGCGGCGCCCGCCGGCCAGGGCGCGCTGGAGACGGCGTGCAGATCGGTCGTCCCCACCGTCGCCACGGTGCTGCCCGCCTGCGTGAAGAGGCGCGCGCCGTCACGAGAGAAGCCGAGCACGGTCGTCGACGTCGCCGTGGCGTCGCCGGCGACCTCGGTCCCCATGGTCGCGTCGATGACGTAAAGCCCCGCCCCGTAGCCGGCCGCGACGCCAGCCTCCACCGTCGCGCCGCGCGCCACGTACCGCCCGTCGGCCGAGATGGCGTAACCGAGCAGCGCGCGATCGTAGGCGTCGAACAGCACCGTCTGCGCGCCCGTCGCCGGGTCGCGCAGCTCCAGCCGGATGCTGGTCGGCGAGTTGCCGATCTGGTAGCGCGTGACCACGAACAGCCGCGCGTCGCCCGCCGTGAAGCGGATGAGCTCGATGCCGCCCGCGTCGATGTCCCGCACGTTCTCCGGGTTGGTCGCCAGCGCCGTCGTGTCGGGCGCGCCGGTGCGCCAGCTGGTGCGGGCGCCGGTGGTCAGATCGATCACCGTACCCAGGGACGTCGCCAGCCGCCGCCCGTTCGACGAGAACGCCAGCGAAGCGGCGGTCGTGTCCAGGGTCGACGCCGGCGGTCCGGCGAAGCTGGTCTGCAGCGCGCCGTCCTGGGCCCGCCACAGCGTCACCTCGCCCATCTCGGACGACAGCGTCGCCAGCTGCGTGCCGTCCGGCGAGAACGCCACGGCGTCGAGCTCCCCGACGGGCGACGCGAGCTGCGCGACCTCCGTCCAGGTCGCCGTCGAGATCAGCCGCACCGTCCCGGCAGCGGTGAGGGCCGCCAGCCGGTCGCCGCTGGGCGACGGCATCACGGTCCAGCCCTGCTCGGGCCCCAGCGTGCCGCAGCGAACATACGCCTGGCCGGGCGCGGCAGGCGCCAGGGTCAGCGCGGAGCCGACGTTGAAGGATCCGCAGGCCGTCGGGCCGCCGCTACCCGCGGCGCCGCCGGTTCCGGGGTTGCCGCCCATGCCGACGTTGCCGCCCATGCCGGTGCCCGGCGCGCCGCCCGTCGGCCGCGGCGAGAAGCAACAGCCGTTCGGGTGCCCGCCCACGCCGGGTTGCCCAGGCTGCTGGGCGCCTCCGGCGCTGGCCACGAGCGGGGCGCCGCCCATGCCTGGGGTGGTCGCGCCGGCCCCCGCCACGCCGGTGCTCTCGGCTTCGGCGGCGGTACCGCCCGTGCCACCTCGCGTCCCCTCACCCGTCGAACCGCCCGTCTGGCCCACCGACGGCAAATTGGCGAGCACCTTCTCCACCCCTCGCCCGCCACACCCAACACCACACACCACCACCAACCCCAAGCACGCCGAAGCCACCCGCATTAACCACCTCCAACAAAAAACAACCTCGAAACGACTCCTTGATACTAAGCCGCGTGGGCCTTCCCACCAGATCCGCAGAGTCTCTGTCAGCCCCGGTCGGCGATGAAGACCATGATCAGGCTCCAGGCGGCCAGCGCCGGGATGAACATCAGGAACTGCAACGCGCTCGGCAGCGCGTAGATCACCGACACCATCGGGATCCAGAACAGCCAGTTGGGCAGCAGCAGCGGGATCACCCGCTCCATGTAGAACCCGCGGCGCAGCACGGGGCGCACCGCCGCCGCCGAGAACCCGCGCTGGCGCCACAGGAACAGCAGCACGATCGCCACGGACCAGGTTGGCGTGAAGACGAACTGATCGAAGGCGACCTTCTCGATCACCGTGCCCACGCTGCCGCCGGCCCCGAACAGACGGGCTTCGCCGCGGTACAGGAAGTCGACGACGATCCCGTCGGCGGCGAAGAAGGCGGTGTTGAACGCCACCTCGCCAGCTCGGCCGGCCAACGTGGCGGGTCCCATGGCCACCAGCTTGGCCAGCTCGGGCAGCAGGCCGCCCGCGATCGCGCAGGTGATCGCCGCGAACGGAAGCCCGCCCGACGCCTTCCAGGCGGCGGCAGCCGCGGCGAGCTGACGGAAGCCAGGGCTCAGGCGAAACGCCAGGGCCAGCAGCACCGCGCAGGCCTGGATCAAAAGGAACGGGCGCCAGAAGCGGCGCAGAGCGGCTGCCCCCGCCGCCAGCGGAGACAGGGGCGCGACGGGCTGCGCGGTCGTCGTCATCGGCGCGCGCACTCTAGCAGTGCGCCGTCGACGGCGGTCGTCTAGTACTGGCTGCCGAAGCTGGGATCGGGGACCTTCGCGTTGGGCGCGAAGACCTGGACCTGCGTCACGTCGATGCTGCTGACCTCATCCGTGACGCACACCTGCGCCGCCTTGGTCAGATCGTTGGCGCGCTCGGCCAGGAGGCGCAGGCGCCGCATCGAGTAGTCCTGCTCGCCGGTGTCGCCGTTGTTGACGCTCTCATCCAGCCGGGCGATCTCGTCGGTGGCGATTTGCAGTCCGACGCGTGCTTCGGCTAGCTTGCGGTCGACGCAATTGCGATCGACGGCGTCTCGGGGGGCCTTGGCGCGGATGCGTTCGATGTGTTGAATGCCCGCCACGACCCTGCCCACCTGTTGCCGCGCGTCCCCGCGCGGATCGTGCTGCGGAGCGACGGGAGCCGGCCTGCAAACCGGAGCTCCGTTCGAAACCAGCGAACAGACCGACAACATCACGCCGATGATCAGAGACATCCACCACCACCCCTCATGCGTGCCCGAAAACCTGATCACGGTTCGGCTCTGTTGCAACTACCGATGAGCCCGACTTTCGTGGCGGGCGACGGCAACCGCGGCGCGTCCGCCCCGGTCGAAGTGAGGGCGTGATCCGACAGCTCTGCCGTGGCCTCGGCGCGGCCGCCTGCGCGGCCCTGGCTGTGCTGGGGTGCGGGGCGGCGGGCTATCGTGAGGCGCGGCTCACGCAGCCGGCTGAGCTGGCCGGGCGCGGATTTTCGGTCGCGGTGAACCGGGTCTTTCTGAACGAAGAAGCCGTCACCGACGGCGTCGGGGACGGCACCGCGCTGGTGGTCGTTCTGGCGATCAGCAACGGCGGGGCCGCCGCCTACCAGCTGAACCCCGGCCAGATCTGGTGCCTGCTGCAGGTCGACACCCGCCACCCCGACCAGACGCGGATGTTTCCCCCGTCGGTCAGCGGCGACGGTTCGTTTGAGGGCGAGGTGCCGGACGTCCCCGAGCTGCGGGTGATCGAGGTGGCCCCGGGGCAGACGCGCACCGCCTGGGTGCTGTTCCGGGGATATCGGTTCGCCGACAGCGACATCCCGCGCCGGATCTCCTTGCAGCTGCCCGATCCTCAGGGGCACGCCGCCGAGATGGTTCTCGCCGACCCCTCGGAAGGGGACCTGCGCTGGACCGTGCCGGCGACCCACAGCACGTTCACGTTCGGGGTGCAGAGCCGAGCCGTCTACGGCGGGTACGCCCAGCTGCAGATGGTGTCGACCCGCCTCTCGCGGCAGGCGCAGCTGGGGCGATACCTGTGGGACCTCGGCCTGGTGTCGACGACGGTCGTGCAAGTGAAGGGCGTGTTGCGCTCGTCGAGCTCATCGTTCGGGGGCACCGGCATCGACCTGCATCTCACGATGCCGCTCTGGCAGTGGGGCGATCCGGCGTACCCGGTCCGCCTGGGGCCGTACGTGGGCGGCGAGGTCGAGCTGCTGATCGCGACCGAGCCGACGCAGACGAACAGCAAGCAGGTCCCGCCGATCTACGGCGAGGTCTCGCCCGAGATCGGGCTGGAGGTGGACGTGGGCGCGCTCCACCTCGCGCAGACGCCGTTCCCGCTGGTCGCGGACAAGAGAAATCCGCTGCCCCGCTGGCTGTTCCGCGTCGGCTACACGCACTCGTGGGTCGGCCACGGAACCGCCGACGGCTACCTCAGCGGCTTCCGGATCGCCTGGTAGCGCCGCGCGCCAGCCGCAATGCCGTTCGGTTAAGCGCCAGGACGCCAGGAACGCCAACTTAGGGCGTCAGGAATCCTGGCCCAAGAATCCGATGGACCTCCGTGGCAGCGCCCAGCAACTCCGAGACGTGACGATCGATCTCCTTCGTCGGCTCCTCCAGCCTTTTGGCGTTCCCGGCGTCCTGGCGTTTCACACACCCGTTTCGGCCG
>CAZPUH010000692.1:0-12954 GCA_964589215.1 uncultured Myxococcales bacterium
CCTGCCGAGCCGCCCGCCGCGCGCGCCTGCCGCGCGGGCCCACCGGGCCGAGGCCGCCCATGGCGGTTCGTCCAGCGCGCCCGATTGGCGCGTCGCCGCCGCCCACGCCAACTACAGCGAGGCGCTGGCCGCGGCCGTTCAGGCCGGCTGGCGCAACGAGTGTGCGCGCCTCGGCGCCGACGACGTCGTGCTGCTGGGCGACGTCGCTCGACTGGCCGGCGATCTGCCGCGCGCCGAGGAGGCCTACCGCGCCGCGCGCCGCCGCTTCCCGTCGGCGGATCGCCCGGTGTTCGCGATGGGGCTCATCGCGTTCGAGGGGCGGCACGACTACCGCGCTGCCGCCGACTGGTTCGCGGGCTACCTGCGGGCGTTCCCGCGCGGGCCGCTGGCGCGCGAGGCGGCCGGCCGCTTGATCGAATCGCGCCTCAAGGCCGGGGATGACGCCGAGGCGCGGGCGGCCGCCGCCGCGTACCTGCGTGAGTTCCCGGGCGGCCCGCACACGGCGCTGGCCAAACGCACGGTCCACCCTTGAGCGGCGGGCGCGCCCGGTTGCGCGCCGCCCTGCTCGCCGCGATCTTGACGATCGGTGCGGCGCGCCTGGTGTTGGCCGCGCCGGCGCCGCCCGTGCGCATCGCGCTGCTGGCCGCCACCCCCGACGACCCGCTGGCCGGGCGGATCGAGGCGGAGCTGCGCGCGCTGGGGTTCCAGGTCGAACGGTCGGCGATCTCGCCGGACCTGCCGATCGACGAGCTGGTGCGCCAGCAGATCGCGGGCGGGGCCCGGGCGGCCGTGGTCGCCGACGGGCACCGGACGGACGTCTGGATCGCGGCGGCCGGCGCCGATCGCGTCGGGCTACGACAGGAGCTGGAGGTCGAGGACAGCTCGGGGCTGCAGTCGGTGCTGGCGCTGAGGACCGTCGAGTTCCTGCGCATCAGCCTGGGGCTGGCGGCCGGTCCCCCCGCGCCGGAGGTCACGGCGCCGCTGCCGCCGATCCCGCGCGCGCCGCCTGCCGAACGCGACCTTGGCGTGGCGATCGACGTGTCGTCCGGCGTGCTGGCCAGCGCGGGTGGCGTGGGCCCGTTCGCCGTGGTGGGGGCCAGCCTGCGCGCCCGCGTGGCGTGGCTGGTGGGCCTCGAGCTGTGCGGCTACGCGCCGCTCAACGCGAGGGAGGTGAGCCGGGGGACGAACGAGGCCCGCACCACCATCTGGTTGGCCGGCGGGGGGGTGCTGGTCGCCCCGCGCCGGGCGAGCCGGCGCCGCCTGTCGGGCGAGGCCGGCGCCGGGGTGCTGGCGGCCTTCGCGCGCTCGGCCGGGATGCCTGGACCGCAGGCGCTGGGCGGCACGGACACCAGCGTCGGGGCGGCGCTCTACGGCCGCGCGGCCGGCAAGGTGCGGCTGGCCCGCGACTGGGCGCTGCGGCTGGACGTGCTGGGCGGCTGGGCGGTGGCCCGACCCGTCGTCCAGTTCCTCGAGAGCGACGTCGCGTCCTGGGGGCGCCCGTTCGTGGCGGTCCTGGGCGGGGGCGAGCTGCAGTTCTAGACCTGAGCCGCCGCGCGCGGACCCCGACACTGAATCCGGGCATGTGGGGCTCGGCTCATCATCGGGGTGCCGCGCTGGTCGTGCTGCTGGGCGTCGCCCTGGCGGCGCCGCCGGCTGCGGGCGCGCGGCGGTACGCGGACGGCGCGGATCCGGTCGCCAAGGTGACCCAGATGAACCGCGAGGCGCTGGCGGCCATCGACAAGCGCGAGTTCGAGAAGGCGCGCGAGATCCTGAAGAAGGCGCTGGAGCTGTGCGACAGCGGCGGGCTCGCGCAGCACCGGATCGCGGCGCGCACGCACGTGCACATGGGCGTCGTCATCCTGGAAGGGTTCAAGAATCGCGAGCTGGGTCTGAAGCAGTTCGCGACAGCGCTGGCCATCGAGCCGGGGATCGGGCTGACGCCGTCGCTGGCGACCCCGGAGCTGGCGGAGGCGTTCGACGAGGCGCGGTCGAGCGCGCCCGGCGGCGGTTCGGCTGCCGAAGAACGAGAAGCGCCGGCGACACACGAGAGCCGCCGAGCCGACGAGGACGAGGCGGGATTGGTCGCCCAGGGACAGGTTGGCCCCGAGGTCGACGAGGACGACCGGGACGAGGCGCCGAGCAGCCGCTGGTTCGCGAGCCTGCTGATTGGCGGAGGCTTCGGGACGACCTCGGGGCACGGCGAGCTGAACGCCGACAGCGCCGCGCCCGGCTCCATCGCGGGCGCGCTGCTCGGGCAGCTCTCGCCCGAAGTGGGCTACTGGGTCAGCGGTAACCTGATGCTGTCCGCGCAGGGGCGCGTCCAGGTGGTCACCGGGCCGACGGAGATCGACGCCGACGGCCGCGTGTACAGTCCCGCCAGCTGGGCGTTCGCGCTGTTCGCCAAGGCGTCCTGGTTCTTCGGGGTCCCGGGCGGCTGGCGGCCGTATCTCTCGGGCGGATTGGGCGGCGGGCAGGTCCGCCACGTCGTCACGTTCGGGGCGCTGAGGGACTGCGGCCCGGGGCGCAACCAGACCTGCGTCGACACGGTCGTGGCCGGGCCGGCGCTGGCGGAGGTGGGCGGCGGCGTTCTGTTCGAAATTTCCCGCGCGTTCGGGGTCGTGGCCGGCACCAACCTGCAGCTGGCCGCCCCTCAGTTCACGGCCAACCTGGACATCAACGCGGGCGTGGCCTTCGCGTTCTAGATTGCGAGCTCGGAGATGACCAAAGCGATGTTCCTCGACGAAGACTTCCTGCTGGACACGCCGACCGCCGTCGACCTGTACCACGGGGTCGCCGCCCAGCAGCCCATCATCGACTATCACTGCCATCTGTCCCCGCACCAGATCGCCGACGACCATCGGTTCCGGTCGATCACGGAGATCTGGCTGGAGGGGGACCACTACAAGTGGCGCGCGATGCGCGCGGACGGCGTTCCCGAGCGGCTGATCACGGGCGACGCGTCCGACTGGGAAAAGTTCGCCGCGTGGGCCGGGACGGTGCCCCGCACGCTGCGCAACCCGCTGTACCACTGGACGCACCTCGAGCTGCGGTTCCCGTTCGGCGTGCGCGGCAAGCGGCTGGACGCTGGCAGCGCCCGCGAGATCTTCGAGCACTGCAACCGGCGGCTGGGCGAGGACGGCTTCACGACGCAGGGGCTGCTGCGCCAGTTCGACGTGCGGGTCGTCTGCAGCACCGACGATCCGATCGACGACCTGGAGCCGCACCGGCGGCACGCGAGGAAGAGCGGAGCGACGACGCGGCTGTTCCCGACGTGGCGCCCGGACAAGGCGCTGGCGCTGAACGATCTGCCCGGATGGAACGCATGGCTGGACGCGCTGGGCGCGGCCGCGAACATGACGGTGGCGACGCTCGACGAGCTGCGCGAGGCGCTGCGCCGCCGCCACGACGCCTTCCACGAGGCGGGCTGCCGGGCCTCGGACCACGGGCTCGAGCGCATGTACGCCGCCGACTACACGGAGCGCGAGGTCGCGGCGGCGTTCGCGGGCGCGCGCGCCGGCAAGGCCCCGGCCGCCGACGATGTCGAGAAGCTGCGGTCGGCGCTGCTGCACGACCTGGCGCTGCTGGACCACCGGCGCGGCTGGGTGCAGCAGTTCCACCTGGGCGCGCTGCGCGACACCAGCACGCGCGGCCTGCGGTCGCTGGGGCCGAACACCGGCTACGACGCCGTCGGCGACTTCCCGCAGGCGGTGGCGCTGGCCCGGTTCCTCGACCGGCTGGACGCGACCGACCAGCTGGCGAAGACGATCGTCTACAACCTGAACCCGGCCGACAACGAGGCGTTTGCGACCGTCATCGGCAGCTTCCAGGACGGCAGCGAGCCCGGCAAGATGCAGCTGGGCAGCGCCTGGTGGTTCCTCGACCAGCTGGACGGGATGCGCAAGCAGATCGACGCGCTGTCGAACATGGGGCTGCTCTCGCGCTTCGTGGGGATGCTCACCGACTCGCGCAGCTTCCTGTCGTTCTCGCGCCACGAGTACTTCCGGCGGCTGCTGTGCGGCATGCTGGGGCAGGACGTCGCGCGCGGCCTCGTCCCCGACGACCGCGCGTTGCTGGCGGAGCTGGTCGAGGACGTCTGCTTCCGCAACGCGCGCCGCTACTTCGGCTTCCGAATCTGACGGGGCCTCGCGCCTACGGCACATCGATGTTCGGGCAGCCGAAGATGATCTGCACGGCGCCAGCACCGTCGGCCTGCACCATCGAGCACCAGTTGCCGTAGATCTGGATGGCGCTGTCGGCGGTGTCGACGTACGCCCAGCCGTTGGCCTTGGCGGCGTCATAGGGGATCTTCGCCATGCTGCTGCCCAGGTAGACGCCGGCCTTGTTCGGGTCGTTGGGCACCGGCGGCGGCGTCTTCAGCGGGAACAGGCAGCTGGAGATCTGGCCGGTGATCGATTGCAGCGCCTTCTGCAGCGTCGCCGCGTCGTTCGCCAGGTAATAGTGGCTGGCCAGCGGGTTCGAGCTGGCGACGCTGGCGCCGCCGGCCTGGGCCAGCATGTTGAGCTCGTTGTTCGAGCTGGTCTTGGTCGTGGCGATGCCCACGACGAACGTCGGGAAGCCCGCCTTCAGCGCGTCGGCGACGGCGGTCACCGACGCCGGGTCGGCGCTGCTGCTGTCCTTGGTGGTGCCGATGCAGTCCGGCTCGCCGTCCGTCGCCAGCAAGAGGTATTTGGGGTTCGGGTCCGTGACCGTCTTCAAATAGCTCGCCGCCGCCGTGACCGCGTCGGAGGTGGGCGTCCCTTTGCCGTTGGGCGTCGTCGCCATGATGGTGGTGTTCATCTGGCTGCCGTTCATGGCCGCGACCTGCACGTCGATGGCCTTGGTGATCCCGCCGGCGCAGTCGCTCATCGAATCGGTGTAGGCCTCGGGAAAGGTCTTCAGCCCCCACGAGATCGAGCTCTGCGTGGCGGTCACGATCTGCTCCATCGCGGGCGCGACGATCTGCCACTTGGGGGTGGTGCTGCCGGACGGCGCGCCGTCCGGCACGTCCTTCATCGAGCCCGACCGATCGAGGACCATCATGATGTCGGCGTTCTTCGGGGTGGGCTGGAACTGGTAGAGGCCGCAGTTGACGCTGCTGCTGCCGCTGCCCGTGAGGCCGATGTCGCCGCCGGCGGTGGGGCTGCCGCCCGACCCGCTGGCCGCGCCCGGGCTGCCGCCGGACCCCGCCGGCGCGCCGCCGACCCCACTGCCAGCTTCGCCGGTGTCAGTCGGCATCTGTTTGGTCCCCGCGCAGCCGAAGAGCAGCGAGGCCGCCAGAAACGGAACCAGAGCGCGCAACGTCGTCATGGGGTCCTCCGGGGAGCGTCGGGAGGTGAGTGTCGCGGCCGTTTCCACGCAGCTCAGGCCGGCGCCGCGCCATGTCGCCTGAGCCGGCGGCGCCTGCTGGGAACACTGGAGACGGGAGGTGCCCCATGACGCCCGCTCCGCGCCGAAAGACCTTCGTGCCTCGACGCCGCCTGCTGCTGCTTCCGCTGCTCGCGATGGGGACGGGCGCGTGCCTGACCCCGGACGCCTACCATCGCGACCGCCAGGACGCGGGGGCGACCGGCGGCTCCGCGACGGGCGGCAGCGCCGGGGCCGGCGGCGTGCTGGAGACGGGCGGCGTATCGGGCGGGGGCGGTCGCGGCACGGGCGGCGTACTGGGGACCGGCGGCGCGCGCGCGAACGGTGGAACCGTCGGCAGCACCGGTGGCAGCACGGGCGGAGCCACGGGCAGCGGCGCCACCAACGGCGCCACGCTGCTGAACGACGACTTCGAGAGCGGGGCCGGCCAGTGGATCACCAGCGGGCCGGGGACCGCGACGGTGAAGACCGACGGCAGCACGGTCTACGACCTGGCCGAGCCGATGAGCAAGGTGTTCCTGGCCGCGGGCGGCGACGTCGCCTGGACCAACGTGACGGTGCAGGCCCGCGTGAAGATCGTGTCGTGGGCGGGCAGCAGCTCGTCCGACTACGCGGGCATCTGCGGGCGCCTCGCCGACGCCGACGACTACACCTGCATCACGCTGCGCGGCGACGGCAAGGTCGCGCTGCGCGAGAACGTCGGCGGCAGCGGCAGCTCGGTCGGCAGCTCCGTGACCGCCAACCTCGTCGCTGGCACCTGGTATCAGGTGGCGCTGACGATCGACGGCGGCTCGGTCACCGCGTCGGTGAACGGCATGATGCTGCTGCCCAAGACCGGCGACCTCGCCGCGGCGCCGGGCAGCCCGGCGGGCGGCGTCGCGCTGGTCGTCGCCAACGCGGAGGCGGAGTTCGACGACGTCAAGGTGACCGTCCCCTAGCTGGTTCGCCGGCTCAGAAGACGTACAGCGCCTGGCCCATCCCGCGCAGGTTGTGCGGGCTCTCGCCGTCCAGGTACTGCACCTTCGTGTACTGCCCCGAGATGCCGAACCGCACGGCCGGCGTGGCGTCCCAGAACAGGTTCGCGTCGCCGTAGATCGACGTGTCGGCGACGGCACCCAGGAGCTCGATCTCCGCGCCCCCCTGCGGGAACAGCTTCCTCATGTTGGGCGAATGCGCGTACGTGAGGTTGGCCGCGAAGATCAGGCGGCCGGTCGGCGGCAGGTAGTACTGCAGCCCCCCGCGGAACGCCCGCCAGTCGATCGTGTGAAGCACCCCCGGCACATCGAACGTCACCAGGCCGTTGTCGACGTTGCCCGCGTATGCGGGCGGGGGCGACGCCTGCATCGGGTTCGGCAGCGTCGGAAACTGCGCGCCGCCGCCCGTGGTCAGCAGGTCGGCGATGCCGGTGCCGAACACCGCCGAGCCGGTCAGCGTCAGCGCGTTGCCGCGGTCGTTCACGTCCGCGACCGGGATGACCGGCAGCAGCAGGTCCAGCGACACGCCCCAGCCCGTGGCGTTGTTCGAGGTCTGCGTCGGCGGCGGCGTGAAGGCGTTCACCTTGAACTGGCGCACGACGACCGAGACGCCGATCGACGCGGGCAGGGCGACGGTCCGGACGTTCCCGGGCGTGGTGATCCCTCTCCAGTCGTTCAGCGACAGCCGCACGCCGGCGTCGAAGTCCGGGATCTGCGAATCGCGCTGCGCCGGGCGCCCGGCCTCGACCGCGACGTCGACCGTGACCGGCCCGGACGCCGCGCCGAACCCGCGCGACAGGCGGAATTGCGTGTTGCGCGAGAACACCATGTTGGGCAGGCCCAGGAACTCGGCGCTCATCGGGAAGAAGTAGTTCTGCCAGCCGAAGACGTCGTAGGTCTGTCCGGCCAGGACGTCGACCACGGGGCTCTCCAGCTTCAGGTAGGCGTGCCGGATGCGGAACACCGGGCTGTCGAAGTAGTTGCTCTCCGAGCCGGTCGGCGGCGCGGTCTGGCTGCCGAAGAAGTCACCTTCGATCACCGCCGAGGGGCGCGTGCTGCCGACCGCCGGTGACTGGAACGCGAGCCCGACGCGCGTGTTGCGCATCGTGAACTGCGTGCGGCCGACCGTTCCGTCGTACGTGATGCTGCGCGCGACCAGCGCGCTGCCGATGGCGTCGTTGTAGCTGCGGGTCGTGTCGGCGATGTAGTCGGCCTCGACGAAGCCGTAGAACGTGAGGACCCACTTCTGATTGGCCTGCCCCAGCGTCAGGGTGTAAGGGGCGCGGTCGAACCAGGCGCTGCCGATCGAGACGGCGCCCCACGTCGGGGCAGGGGCGGCCGGGACCACGGCGGTGGGCGCCGTGACCGCCGGGGGCGGCGTGGGCGCCTCGGCGGCGGGCGGAATCTCCGGCGGGGCGTTCTGCGGCGGCTCGGCGGGCGGCGGCGCTTCGCCGCCCTGGGCTCGAGCGTTGCCCCCGAACAAAGCCAGCGCCAACAGAGCGAACAAAATGGATCGGTCGATCATCGTGGTGGACCTCATGCGGGTGGCGGGATGGGCTCGAAGGAAGGCGCGAGCAGGTGGTTCAACCCGAAGGCGACCAGGTAGGCGAAGCCGCAGATGCCGAACAGCACGGCGTAGCCGGCGGTGACGTCACCGGCGGCCTGGAAGCGATCGAGGAGCTTTCCGGAGAAGATCGGGAACAGGATCCCGCCCAGCGATCCGGCCATGCTGCCGATGCCGACCACCGAGGCGACCGCGCGCTTCGGGAACATGTCGGAGACGCTGGTGAAGAGGTTGGCGGACCAGGCCTGGTGCGAGGCGCCCGCGATCCCGATCAGCACGACCGCCGCCCAGTTGCCGGCGCGCGTGACCAGCAGGATCGGCAGCACCGTGCAGGCGAACGTGAACAGCGCCGTCTTCCGCGCGCGCGTCACGCTCTGGCCGCGGCGCGTGAGGTCGCCGCTGAGCCAGCCGCCCGCGATGCTGAGGACGGTGACAATCGAGTAGATCGTCACCAGGTGCACCCAGCTGTCCTTGATGGGCAGGTGCCGCGTCTTCTTGAAGTAGTCCGGCAGCCAGATGAGGAAGAACCACCAGACGGGGTCGGTCAGGAACTTCGCGGCGATGAACGCCCACGCCTGGCGGTAGCGGATGATGCGGCGCCAGGGGATAGGGCGGGCGGCCGCGTCGCCGGTGGCGCCGGCGCGAATCAGAAGGAGCTCGGCGGGGTCCAGGCGGCGCTTGCGTTCCGGCAGGTCGTACGACGGCAGCCAGAAGAACAGCCACACCAGGCCCGCCACGCCCGCCGCGACGAAGGCCGAGCGCCAGCCGTAGTTCAGCGCCATCCAGGGGACGACGGCCGGCGCGATGATGGCGCCCACGTTGCTGCCGCTGTTGAACAGCGCGGTCGCGTAGGCGCGCTCGCCCGGCGGGAACCAGGTGGCGACCGCCTTGATGGCGGACGGGAAGTTGCCGCCTTCGCCGAGACCCAGCGCGAATCGCGCGCCGAAGAAGCCGTTCACGCTGCCGACCAGCGCGTGCGACATGGCGCCCAGGCTCCAGGCGGCGATCGAGACCGCGTAGCCGATCTTGGTGCCCACGCGATCGACGAGCGCGCCGAACGCGAGCAGGCCGATCGCGTAGGCCGCCTGGAACGCGGCGTTGACCATCCCGAACTGCTCGTTGGTCCACCTGAGCTCGCTGTCGAGGAGCGGCTTCAGCAGCGAGAGGATCTGCCGGTCCATGTAGTTGATGGTCGTCGCGAAGAACAGCAGGGCGCAGATGACCCAGCGATAGCGGCCGACGGTGGGGGACGGGAATCGAGGCGGCACGTGGACGACGAGATGGGTTGTCGGATGGAGCGCAAACGGCTCGGCCATCGCCCCTGAGCCGCGCGCGGAACGTGCGGACACCCAACCGGCATGAACACGAAGACCAAGGAATGGGCGCCGATTTGCGGGACCATCGCGCTGCTGGCGCAGATGCTGGTGTTCCCCGGCTGCGGCGGCAGCAACAACCCCGCGACGGGCGGCACGGGCACGGGCGGCACGACTGGCGGCAGCACGGGCGGCACGACGGGCAGCAGCACCGGCGGCACCACCAGCATCGGCACGGGCGGCACGGCCAGCACGGGCACGGGCGGCACGACCAGCACCGGCACAGGCGGCATGACCAGCAGCACCGGCACCGCGGGCACCAGCGGCTTCGGGTCGCCTGCCTGCGCGGCCACGTCGACGGGCGCTGCGGTCAAGAAGGGCGGGACCTGCGTCGCTGCCGATCCGCAGCTCTGCTACAACACCTGCGGCCCCGAGAAGGCCGGCGTGAAGTCGGAGACCTGCACGGGCGGCCTCTACGCCGAGGGGAACTGCCAGTTCGACCCGGCCAAGAACTACTCTTGCTACAAGATCCCGGCCACCGAGCCGGCGGCCTGCCCGACCACGGCCATCATGGCGGGCACCCCCTGCACGGTTCCGGACTGCACGGTGTGCGGCGCCACGGCCGGCTACCTGGACTCGACCATGTCGCCGAAGGTCGGCTACTGCGTCTGCCAGTCGGGCGCCGCCAACCCGACCTGGAGCTGCGCGACCAGCACCAACGGCTCGTGGCCCTGCCCGGCCGGCAACGGCTGCTGACGCCGACGAGTCGACCGGCACCACGCGAGCCCCCTTGCGCCCCATCGACGTCCACCACGCCCACTTCGCGCTCGTGCTCGGCGCGCTGCTCGCCGGCGGCTGTCACCTGGACGGGGACCCGACGCCGCTCGAGTACAGCTGCGGGACCGCGGCGGAGGCGGCGCAGGGGATCGCGGGCACGCCCGACGACTGCTCGGACATCGACGCCATCTTGCCGCCCGAGCCGTCGCTGCCGCCCGATCCGGCGGACGCGAGCTGCATCCTGGCCGCGCAGCAGCAGACGACCGACACGAGCTGGCTCCCCGACGAGACCAGCCTGGACACCGCCCGGCTGCGCGACGCGCTGGGCCGCTGCAAGGTCGTCAAGCTGGTCACCGCCGGCGCCGACAACGCGTTCGTCTCGGGGCCGCTGACCATCACCAGCGCCACGCTGTGGGTCGACAAGGGCGTCACGCTCTACGCCTCGCGCAACCCGGACAACTACCAGATCCCCGGGCACGACGACTGCGGCAAGGTCGGCGTCAACGATTCGGGCGCCTGCCAGAACTTCCTGACCGTGGGCGGCGCCGCGCCGGGCATCGTCGGCGACGGCGTCATCGACGGGCAGGGGGGCGAGCCGCTGCTGAACCAGAAGTACTCGTGGTGGCAGCTCTCGGGCGCGCTGCAGTCGATCGACGGCAGCATCGGCAACCCGACGCTGATCAACCTGACCAGCGGCACGACGCAGTTCCTGCTGTACCGGATCACGCTGCACAACTCGCCCAAGTTCCACGTGAAGATCACCTCGAACCCGCCGGGCGGGCCGACGGCACCCTGCACGACGCAGGGGTCGGGCTTCATCGTCTGGGGCGTGACCGTGCTGACGCCCTCGCGCTGGCTCAACAGCCAGGGGCTGGAGATGTCGCCGCACTTCGCGCGCAACACCGACGGCATCGACCCGGGCGAGACGGCGCTGGCGACCTGCGGGGTGCTGGTCCACAACACGATCAGCACCGGCGACGACCACATCGCCATCAAGGGCGGCCACGGCGTCAACAACATCATCGTCGCCCACAACCACTTCGGCACGGGGCACGGCATGTCGATCGGCAGCGAGACCTACGGCGGCGTGCACGGGCTGACGGTCTGCGACCTGACCATCGACGCCGACTCGCGGCCGGTCGGCAACGACGCGAGCCCCGGCGACTTCAACGGCATCCGGGTCAAGTCCGACGCCAGCCGGGGCGGCGTCGTCGACGGCATCGTGTTCCGCAACGTCTGCATGCGCGACGTGAACAACGCGATCCTGGTCTCGACCGCCTACAACCCGCTGTTCTCGGGGACGCTCTACCCGCAGTTCGGCGCGATGACCTTCCACGACATCCACGGCGTGACCTGCATGAACACCCGTCTGCCGGTCGTGACGTTGAACGGCTTCAGCACGCTCTACCCGGCCGGGCCGATCACGCTGGACAACGTGGCCATCGACAACCTGAGCCCGGGCGCCGTCGAGTCCGAGTACGCGAACATCGTGCTGGGCCCCGGCGACGTGAACTTCACCCCCGGGGGGCCGGGCGTGACCGTCACCTCGAACGTCGCCGCCGGCAGCAGCGCGCCCATCCACTGCGTGTTCCCGCCCTTGCCGGCGCCGCAACCGCCACCGGGGTGGCTGCGATGATCCGCCTCGCGATTCTGGCCGTGGCCGCCGCCGTGCTGGCGGCGGGCTGCGCGTCGTCGGCGCCCGCCGTCGACGGGACCTGCACGCGCGACCCCGCCCTCGAGGCGACCTGCACGGCCGGCGTCGACGGCGGCGCGCCCACCGGACTGGGGCTGGTCGGGTACGCCTGCACGGGCGCGAAGCGCCCCGACGACGACGGCCACGACATCCAGGGCGTTCCGCAGGGCATCGTGTGCGCGGACCAGCCGGTGCCGGGCGCCGACGGCGGCGCTTCGTCGGGTACCCGCGGCTACTGCTGCACGGCCGCCACCACGCCGTGCGTGCACGACCCGGTCGCCGTCTGCGATCCCGGGCTGACGGCGTACGAATGCCAGAACGTGAACCGCCCCGAGTCGTACAACCCCGAGATTCATTGCGGTCAGGGCATCCGGGGCGACGACACCGTGACCTACTGCTGCTCGGGAGCGACGCTGCCGCCGGCGTGCAGCGAGAACGACGGCCTGGCGGCCTGCTCGGGCGGCCTCATTGGCTGGACCTGCCCGGTGGGCAGCGTGCCCAAGGGCGAGAACCTGGGCGCCAACAAGAGCCGCGCCGACCAGTACTATCTCCTCTGCTCGACCTCCACACCGGCGCCCAACGTCAAATATGAAAACTACTGCTGCTTCCCACCGGCGCCGCTGCCCCCGGGCGGGTCCTGCTGGGGCGACGTCACCGTCCCGAACTGCCCGTTCCCGAAATTCGGGTTCGCCTGCTACGGGCCCGAGACGCCGCCCGACGACTACCCGCCCATTCGCTGCAGCGGCCCGGGCGTTCCCGGGACCAGCGCCTCCGGTTACCCGGCGACCCTGTACTGCTGCGATTTCGAGTAGCCGGCTGCCACTGGCGATGAGCCGCCGATCCGTGTCACGGTGGGGGCGTGTTTGCGGGGTTGGTCGCGATCCTGACGTGGATGGCCCTCGCCACCGCCGACGGAGCGACAGGACCGGTTCCGGTCCGAATCGATTTTTCCGCGCCCGCCGGGTGCGCGGACGGCGACGTGTTCTGGGGAGGCATCTCCAGCCGCACGGAGCGGGCCCGCGCCGCGCGTCCGGGGGAAGCGGCGATGCGCATGACGGTGCGCCTCACCCGCGCAGGCGCCAAGGTCCACGGCGAGCTGCGGATCAACAACCCGGGCGGGCACTCTGAAGCCCGCCGCGTCGACGGCGCGACCTGCGCCGAGGTGGTCCAGTCGCTGTCCCTGACGGCGGCGCTGGCGATCGACCCGCTGGCGGTGGCCACGCCGCCGCCCGCCACCGCGGCCACGGGAGCGTCAGCCGGCAGCAAAGG
>CAZPUH010000693.1:0-2152 GCA_964589215.1 uncultured Myxococcales bacterium
GCCGATGTGGCGGGCCAGGTCGGCGCCCACGGGCGCGTCGGGCGGCAGGATCAGGATCCCGGCGGTGTCCTCGCCGATGCCCAGCTCGACCTCGCTGCAGAGCATGCCCGGCGAGCTGACGCCGCGGATGTCGCGCCGGTCGAGCGTGCGGCCGCCCGGCAGCTTGGCGCCCGGCGGCGCCCAGACGACCTTGCCGCCCGGGGCCGGCACGTTGGGCGCGCCGCACACGACCTCTTCTTCACCGCCGCCGGCGACGACCCGGACCAGCGTCAGCGTGTCGGCGCCCGGGTGCGGCCGCTTGCCGCGCACCTCGGCGATGACGACCCCCGACAGGTCGCGCCCGCGCCGCTCGATGGATTCGACCTCGAGCCCCGCCAGCGACAGCTTCTCCGAGACGCTGTCGGCGGTGACGCCCGGCTTCAGGTCGACCAGCTCGCGCAGCCAGTTGAAGGAGATCTTCACGGTTGCCTCTCAACTCACCGGAACTGCGCCAGAAAGCGGACGTCGTGCTCGTAGAACGAGCGCAGGTCGTCGACGCCGTACTTCAGCATCGCCATGCGCGACAGGCCGACGCCGAAGGCGAAGCCCGACACGGCCTGCGGGTCGTAGCCGACCGCGCGGAACACGTTGGGGTGCACCATCCCGGCGCCGCCGATCTCGATCCAACCGCTGCCCTTGCAGAGGCGGCAGGTCCGGGCGGTCACCTTCCGTCCGCCGTCGCAGAGGTAGCAGGCGGCGTCGACTTCCGCCGACGGCTCGGTGAACGGGAAGTAGCTGGGGCGCAGGCGGATGCCCAGCCCGGGTCCGAAGAAGCGGTGGACGAAGTGCAGCAGCGTCCCCTTGAGCTCGGCGAACGACACCTGCCGGTCGACCAGCAGCCCCTCCATCTGCGGGAACATCGGGGTGTGGGTCGCGTCGTCGTCGCGGCGGAACACGTTGCCCGGCGCGATGATCCGGACCGGCGGCGGCCCGGCCAGCATCGTGCGGATCTGGACCGGCGACGTGTGCGAGCGGAGGATGCGCCCCCCCTCGACGAAGAACGTGTCCTGCATGTCGCGCGCGGGGTGGTCCGGCGGCGTGTTGAGCGCGTCGAAGTTGTTCCACTCCGTCTCGATCCAGGGCCCCGTGCGGACCTCGAATCCCAGGCCCAGGAAGATCTGCTCGATCTCGCGCCGGACCAGCGTCAGGGGGTGAAGCGTCCCCAGCGGTCGCCCGCGCCCCGGCAGGGTCACGTCGATGACGCGCGCCAGGTCTTCGGCCAGCTCGGCCTGGTCCAGCGCCTCGAGGCGCGCCGCGACAGCGCTCTCGATGCCGGTCTTGGCGCGGTTGGCCGCCTGTCCGACGGCCGGGCGCTCGGCGGGCGGCAAGCGCCCCAGCGCCTTCATCAGCTCCGAGACCTTGCCCGTGCGCCCCAGGTAGCGGGCCTGCGCCAGGCGGATCTCCTGCTCGGACGCCAGTCCGCCGATCTCGGCGGCGAACTCCCCCGCCAAGCGATCGAGCTCGGCGATCAGATCAGCCCCGACCGGCTTCGTGTCCGCGCTGGCCACGCGTCTTGTCCGCGGGTCAGACCGGGCGGACGCGCCGCTAGGCGGCGGCCTGCGCGGTCTCGATGACCTTCTTGAAGGCGGCCGGATCGCTGATCGCGAGGTCCGACAGGATCTTGCGGTCCAGCGCCACGTTGGCCTTGTCCAGCGCCGCGATCAGCTTGGAGTACGAGACCCCGTGCTCGCGCGCGGCGGCGTTGATGCGAACGATCCACAAGCCACGGAAGTCGGGCTTGCGCTTGCGCCGGTGAAACAGCGCGTAGCGCCACTTGCGATGGACGGCTTCGACTGCCGCCTTCCAGAGCTTGGACCGGCCGCCGCGGAAGCCCTTGGCGTGCTTCCGGATCCGGTTCCGGCGTTGACGAGACTTGTATCCACCTTTTGCGCGGGGCATGACGTCGTCCTATCCCTAAGCGTACGGCAGCATCGCTTTGATCTGATGCTCCTGAGTTTTGCTGATGTAGCCGCCGCGGCGCAGGCGGCGCTTCGCGGCCGTCGTCTTGGAGGTCAGGTTGTGGCGCAGATAAGCCTTCTTCCGCTTGACGCGCCCCTTGGCGGTCAGCTTGAAGCGCTTCTTCGCGCTGCTGTTCGACTTCATCTTGATCTTG
>CAZPUH010000694.1:0-1865 GCA_964589215.1 uncultured Myxococcales bacterium
TTCGGCGGCTGGCAGAAGGCGCAGGCGACGCACTTCGCCGACGGCGGGACGTTCGACCAGATCTACCAGCCGGGTTCGTGATGAGCGTCGCCGCCGTTCCAGCCGTGGGCGCGCCGCCCGCGCGACGGTCGGCCCGGGGCAGCCTGCCCGGGTTCGGCCTGTCGATGGGCGTGACCGTGACTTACCTGTCGCTGATCGTGCTGATCCCGCTGGCGGGGTTGGTGTGGCGGACGGCGGGCATGGACGCGGCGGCGCTGACGCGCGCGGTGATGTCGCCGCGCGCGCTGGCGGCCTATCGCCTGAGCTTCGGCGGCGCGCTGATCGCGGGCGCGATCAACGTCGTCTTCGGGATGATCCTGGCCTGGGTGCTGGTCCGCTACGACTTCCCCGGCCGGACCATCGTCGACGCGGCGATAGACCTGCCCTTCGCGCTGCCGACGGCGGTGGCCGGCATCGCGCTGACCACGCTGTACGTCGAGCAGGGGTGGATCGGCCGTTTCCTGGAGCCGCACGGGATCAAGGTGGCGTTCGCGCCGGCGGGGGTCGTCATCGCGATGGTGTTCGTCGGCGTGCCCTTCGTGGTGCGGACGGTGCAGCCGGTGCTGCTGGATCTGGATCTGCACATGGAGGAGGTCGCGGCGACGCTGGGGGCCTCGCGGCTCTACACGTTGCGCCGCGTGATCCTGCCGGCGGTGCTGCCGGCGGCGCTGACCGGGTTCGCGCTGGCGTTCGCGCGCGCCGTCGGCGAGTACGGGTCGATCGTCTTCATCTCGGGGAACATGCCGGGGAAGACCGAGATCGCGCCGCTGCTGATCGTGACGAAGCTGGAGCAGTTCGACTATCAGGGCGCGACGGCGATCGCGCTGGTCATGCTGCTGGCGTCGTTCGTCGCGCTGTTCGCGATCAACGCGCTGCAGGCGAAGATCCGCGTCAAGGACGGGCGATGAAGGATCCGCGGCTGCTGCGCTGGTTCCTGCTGGCCGTGGCGTTCGCGTTCCTGGCGCTGTTCGTCGGGCTGCCGATCGTGGCGGTGTTCGTGGAAGCGTTCCGCAAGGGGGCCGCCGCCTACTGGGAAGCGATCCGCGATCCGGAGACCATCTCCGCGATCAAGCTGACGCTGATCACCGCGGCCATCTCGGTGCCCATGAACCTGGTGTTCGGCATCGCGGCGGCCTGGCTGATCGCGAAGTATCGGTTCCCGGGCAAGAAGGCACTGCTGACGTTGATCGATCTGCCGTTCAGCGTGTCGCCCGTCATCGCGGGGTTGATCTTCGTGTTGCTGCTGGGCGCGCGCGGCGTCTTCGGCCCTTTTCTCGAGGCGCACGACATTCACGTGATCTTCGCGGTGCCCGGCATCGTGCTGGCGACGACGTTCATCACGTTCCCGTTCGTCGCGCGCGAGGTGCTGCCCATCATGCAGGACCTGGGCAGCGACGAGGAAGAGCAGGCGCTGACGCTGGGCGCGAACGGCTGGCAGATCCTTTTTCAGGTCACGCTGCCCAAGGTGCGCTGGGGAATCCTCTACGGCGTCATCCTCTGCAACGCGCGGGCGATGGGCGAGTTCGGCGCCGTCTCGGTCGTGTCCGGCCACATCCGGGGCCAGACCAACACGATCCCGCTGCAAGTCGAGATTCTCTACAACGAATACAACCTGTCGGGCGCGTTCGCGGTCGCGTCCCTGCTGACCGTGCTCGCGTTGCTGACGCTGCTCGGGAAGAAACTGATCGAATCGCGCATCCGCGTGCGCGCTTAACGAGGGACACGAGTATGAGACGATCGATGACGATGGTGTTGGCTCTGGCGCTGGGTGGCACGGTGGCAGGCCTCGGCTGCGGTGATTCGAAGGCCATCCCCGCCGTCGACGG
>CAZPUH010000695.1:0-3954 GCA_964589215.1 uncultured Myxococcales bacterium
GCGCGAGACGTCGGCCACGTTGCCGTCGTAGCGGCGCAGCAGCTCTTCCAGCTGGGCGGGCGTGGGCGACGGACCGTTCGGGCGGCGCGCGCTGACGGCCGGCGCCGCGCCCAGCGCGCGCGCGATCGGCTCGGGCAGGTCACGCAGCGCGATCGGCTTGTCGCCGCCGGTCAGCACGGCCGCGGTGCCGATGATCTTCTCCAGCTCGCGCACGTTCAGCGGCCAGCCGTAAAGCGCCAGCGCGCGAAAGGCCGGCTGCTCGAAGCGGGCCGTCGGGCTCGCGCGCAGGAAGTGAGCGGCCAGCGCGCCCAGGTCCTCGATCCGGTTGCGCAGCGGCGGCAGGTGAATGGGCGCGGCGCCCAGCCGGGCCACGATGTCGTCGCGCATGCCGCTCGGCCCCTTGCCGGGCCCCGCGGCGGTGCGGTTGGTGGCCGCCAGGATGCGCACGTCCATGCGGCGCGGCCGCGTCGACCCCAGCGGCGTCAGCTCGCGGTCCTGCAAGAAGCGCAGGATCTTGATCTGCGCCTCGGGCGACATCTCGCCGATCTCGTCGAGAAACAGCGTTCCACCCTCGGCCTCCTCGATCAGGCCGACCTTGGCTTGATGAGCCGTCGAGTGCGCGCCCTGCCGGTAGCCGAACAGCTCGCTCTCGACCAGCTCGCGCGGGATCGCGGCGCAGTTGATGGCGACGAACCGCCCCTTGCGCCCGCTGGCCGTGTGGACGGCGCGCGCGTACACCTCCTTGCCGACGCCGGTCTCGCCGACGATCAGCATCTCGCCCTCGGAGGACGCCAGGCGCCGCAGGCGATCGCAGGCCACGGCCAGCGCGGGGGACGCCGTCGGGACGGGCCCGAACGGCGAGACCAGCTCGGCCTTCATCGCCTCGAGCTCGATCGCCGACACCATCCGGAACACGGCCACGTGGTTGCCGATGAACACCAGCGCGCCGTCGCGCAGCCGGACCTTGCCCTGCACGCGCGTGTTGTCGACCCAGGTGCCGTTCTTGCTGCCC
Organism: uncultured Myxococcales bacterium; assembly: GCA_964589215.1. Lineage (GTDB taxonomy): Bacteria > Myxococcota_A > Polyangia > Fen-1088 > Fen-1088 > JADGRB01. The sequence goes on from CAZPUH010000695.1 coordinate 1,013, forward strand.
AGGTCCTCGAGGTCGTACCCGCCGGCGACGCGCGTGATGCGCGCGTGCTGCCCCGACACGAGGCCGTCGTCCAGCACGGCGGCGTCGGCCCCGCCGGGCGGCGCGTCCGCGCGGCGTCCGACGAAGAGATCGTCCCCCGCGATCTGCAGGCGCGCGCGGGCGGGCAGGGCGGGCGCCTCCGCGCTGCCGACGACCAGCAGCACCGCGCGGTCCTTCTGCTCGCCGGGCGACAGCGGCGACTGCACGGCCGTGAGTGTCTGTTCGGCCCCCATCCCGCCACAGACTAACACCGCTCGCGGATCAGGGTTCCTGTCTGCTCCCTTTGACGGGCAAGTCAGCTCACGGACACGCCAGCTGGGTCAGCTGGGGCGCGCTGATGGTCAGCGTCACGCCGTCGCCGAGCTGGCCGCTGTTGTCCGCGCCCCAGCAGGCGGCGTGGCCGTCGGCGGTGAAGGCGCAGGTGTGGGCCTGGCCGGCCTCGACGGTCCCGCTGACGCCTGGCACCTGGGCCGGGCGCGCGCGGTCGGCGGCGGTGCCGTCGCCGAGCTGCCCGCTCTCGTTGGCGCCCCAGCAGAAGATCCGGCCGTCCTTCAGGGCGGCGCAGCTGTGGGCGCCGCCCGCCGACACCTCGACGGCCGGGCCGGGCAGGCCGCTCACCGGGGCCGGCGCCGTCACGTCGGGGCCGGCCGCTCCAGTGCCGACCTGGCCCCGATCGTTCGCGCCCCAGCACCAGACCCGACCCCCGCCGTCGACGGCGCAGGTGTGCGCCTCGCCGGTCGCCACGAACGCGGCCGTGTTGCCGTCGGGCAGGGCCACCTCGCCGGGTAACGGATGGTCGTCGGTCGCGCCGGTGCCGAGCTGGCCTCGGTCACCGCGCCCCCAGCACCAGAGGCGCCCGGTGCCGTCGGTCTGGCCGGTGTGGGCGCCGCCCGCCGCCACGGCGACCGGCGCAGACGGCGGCACGCCGGCGAAGACGGCGGCGGCCGGCGTCGCGTGGCCGGTCGTGGTGCCGTCCCCCAGCTGCCCGCGATCGTTGGCGCCGAAGCAGGCGACCAGCGGCGTCCCGGCGGGTCCGGCCGCGACGGCGCAGGTGTGCGCGTCGCCGGCCGCCACCGACGAGGCCGCGGTGGCACCCGCGGGCAGCGGCACGCGCACGGGCACCATCGTGTCGACCATGCGGGCGGGACCGATCTGGCCGCTGCTGCCGCGCCCCCAGCACCAGAGCCCGCCGCTCGCGTCGACGGCGCACGTGTGGAGCGCGCCCGCGGCGACGGTTCCGGCCACCAGCGGCTGCTCGATGGGCGCCGGGTGGGCGCGGTCGTCACCGTCGTTGTCGCCCAGCTGGCCGGCCTGGTTCGACCCCCAGCAGGCGAAACCCAGACCGCCGGCGGTCGTGGCGCTGGGGGTCACCGCGCACGTGTGCGCGCCGCCGGCCGCGATCCCCGTCGCGTCGCCCGGCAGCGCGACGGGCCGGCGCTGGGTGACGCCGCGTCCGGTGCCGAGCTCGCCGTCGTGATCGTCGCCCCAGCAGAAGACCGCGCCGTCGGTGGTGGCCGCGCAGGAGAAGGTCGCGCCGGCGGCCACCGTGAGGCCCGTGTCGAGGCCAGTCACCGGCACGGGCTCGGCCAGGCTGCTCATCGAACCCTCGCCCAGCTGACCGGTGCCGTTCTGACCCCAGCAGAGCACGGCGCCCGTGCTGCGGACGGCGCAGGTGTGCTGGGCGCCGGCGGCGATCGCGATCGGGCTCGCGACCAGCGGCACGGGCACGGGCGCGGTGACGGGCGCCGCCGAGGTGCCGGTGTCCGTCCCCAGCTGCCCCTGGCTGTTGCTGCCCCAGCACGACAGCCCGGCGGCCGACCGCGCGCAGGTGTGCGACAGACCGGGCGCCACCGCGTGGACGTCGTGCAGTCCCGCGACGACGGCCGGCTGGGGGCGGTTGACCAGCGTCCCGTCGCCCAGCTGCCCGGTGGCGTTGTTGCCCCAGCAGACCAGCGACCCGTCGGAACGGATGGCGCAGGCGTGCTGGCCGTTCGCCGCCAGCGCGGTCGCGGTCGCCAGACCCACGACGGCCGTGGGCCCGCGCGGGGCGGCGGCGGGCGCGCCGTCGCCCAGCTGGCCGTTGCGGTCGTCGCCCCAGCAGACCACGCCGCCGGTGTTCAGCAGCGCGCACGAAAACCCGGCGCCCGCGGCGACCGCGGCGGCGCCCACGATCCCCGGCACGGCGACGGGCGTGAGGCGATCGGGGCCGCCGCCGTCGCCCAGCTGGCCGGTGTCGTCGGCCCCCCCAGCACGCGACGGCGCCGCCGGCCCGGACGGCGCAGGCGTGACGCTCACCGGCCGCGATCGCGGCGGCGCCTTCGAGCCCGGTCACGCGCGCGCCCGACGAGCGAGGGGTGAGCGTGCCGTCGCCCAGCTGCCCGTCGCTGTTGCGGCCCCAGCAGGTGACGTGGCCGTCCTGCCGCAGCAGGCAAGCGTGGGCGCCGCCCGCCGAGAGCGCGACGATCGAATCCTCCGCGCACGTCGCGGGCACGCAGGCGTTCGAGCGGTCGCCCGCCGCGCCCAGATAGCGCCGGCGCGACGGGCAAGCCGGGTCGCGCGCGCTGCAGTGGCCGTCGCTCTCGCAGAAAGCATCGGTGCCGCACTGGGCGTCCGCGTGACAGACGAAGCTCGGCGTGCCCAGGCAGCCGGCGAAGAGCGCGAGCAGGCCGACGACGCTGATGGAGCGCGGGCCGCTCAAAAGGTCCCCCCCACCAGGCCCGGCCCCAGCCACAGCGACAGCGCGGGCGCCTCGGCGCGGCGGGCGTTCCGGCGCACCAGCGCGAAGCGAACGCCGGCGGCGACGAGCGCCGCCGCGCCCACCGACGCCGCGACGAGCGCCACGTCTCGGCGCGACTCCGCCGTGGACCAGCGCGACTGGTAGCCGGCCAGCGTCGCCTCGTTGC
>CAZPUH010000696.1:0-1682 GCA_964589215.1 uncultured Myxococcales bacterium
CGCCCGCCCGCCGCCGCGTGGCCAGCGGCGCCGCCCGCGCCCGTACCGCCGCCGGCGCCCCCGCCGAGCGGCGTGATGCTGACACGGTACCCGTCGGTGTTGTTGGCGCCCGAGACCGCCACGGTGATCTGACCGCCCGCCACGTCGACGTCGGCCGTCGACACCACGTTGGTGGCCTTCACCACCGTGGTGCGGTTCACGAACGGCGTGTGCTCGACGACGACGTGGACCTTCGCGCCGAAGAACGGCGTCGCGGCGAAGCCCTTCACGACGACCTGCACGCTGCCGTCGTTGACGCCGCCGAACAGGACGCTGGCCGCCTGCGCCGTGGCGTCGACGTTCGCGAAGCCGTCCAGCGCGGTCGCGCTGGACGCGTTGGGCGGCGTCGTGGCGACCATGCTGCCCGCCATGTCGCCGTACCACTTGTAGAACCACCACCCGCCGTTGGGATCCGTGTTGGTCGCCAGCAGGCTGCCCAGCCGCCCGGGGTGCGCGACGTCCCAGAACGAGATGCACGCGCTGTCGACGCCCAGCCGCTCGAACTTCGCGATCAGCGGCGCCGACGCGCCGGGCTGGCCCTCGACCGACAGATCGGCCCCGCCGCTGTACTCGTTGATCGTGATGGGCAGCGGACCGATGCCCAGCTGCTTCTCGAGGTTGCGGTAGTTCGTGATGTTGGCGGTGACGTTCCCGCCGCCCAGCTCGTGCCAGCCGACGATGTCCGGCAGGCAGTCGTTGGTCTTGCAGTAAGAAAGGAAATTCTGCAGGTACGACTGGTTGAAGTACGAGATCGACGGCCCGGTGATCTTGATGTCAGGATCCAGCTGGCGAAGCTTGGCGTACGTCTGCTTCCACAGGTCGTTGAAGGCCGGGCTCTGGCTCTTCCAGGTTCCGTCGGGCTCGTTCCAGATCTCATACGCGTAGATGTTCGTGAGCCCGGCGGCCTGGCGGCGCGACACGGTCTGGCCCACCTTCGTCAGCCAATCGTTCACGTTGGTGAACGCGTAGGGCCAGCTCGGGAACCAGTCGGCGAGGCGAATCGTGACGCGCGCCCCGACGGGCGCCAGTCGGCCCGCGACGACGATGGCGTCGCCGATCGGCTGCTGCACGTCGGTGGCCGGGTTGTTGAACATGTTCGGGTGCAGCGGCGCCACCAGCGCCGTGATGTCGGCGGGCTGCTTCTCGAGGACGCCGTACAACGACCCGCTTGCCGCGTGCGTCACGGGTCGGACGACCGCCGACAGATCGACCGTCAATGTGGTCGTTGCCGCCCCGGCGCGCGACAACAGGCCCAGCGCGCCGAACGCGACCAGGCCCGGGAGCGATCGCTTCATGCAGGGATCTGTCGCCGCCGCTCCAACTTGTCGCGATTTCGTCGCCGCCGCAGCAGAAGGCAGGCCCCGATCAGCAGCAGGCTAGCGCTGCCGCCGCCGCTCGCGCGCCCCGTTCGGCAGCTGCAGCCGCCGCCCGAGCCGGTCTGGCCCGAGCCGCCCGTCGACGTGTCGTCGCCTCCGGTGCCGGGGCTCCCGCCGGTCGAGACGGACCCGTTGCCGCCCGTGGCGGACGAGCCGCCCGTCGACGTCGCGCCGCCGCTGCCGGGGCCGCCGCCGGTCGCCGTGCTTCCGCCGGAGCCGACCGCGCCGCCGGTCCCGACGGTGTCCGCGCCGCCCGTACCCGTCGCG
>CAZPUH010000697.1:0-6094 GCA_964589215.1 uncultured Myxococcales bacterium
GCCCCCTTGCATCTTAGCCCCTGTCCCTCTATAAAACCCCGTTCCTCGGGAACACATCATGGCGAAAAAAGGCATTCACCCCGTCTACAAGGCATCGACCATCACCTGCGCCTGCGGCAACAAAGTCGACACGTTCTCGACGCGCGGCACGTTCATGGTCGAAATCTGCTCCAACTGCCACCCGTTCTACACGGGCAAGCAGAAGTTCGTGGACGCCGCCGGCCGCATCGAGCGATTTCAGAAGAAGTACGGCGGCGGCAAGGCCAAGACCGCGCCCGCCTCGTCGTAGCCCTTGCTCGACGATCTGCTGCTCGGCAAGCTGGCTGCTGTAGAAGCGCGCTACGAAGAGCTGTCGGGGCTTCTGTCGGATCCCGACGTGCTGGCGAACCGCCAGCAGATGCAGAAGCTCAGCAAGGAGCACGCCGATCTGCGCGAGCTGATCGACGTGCTGCGCCAGCACCGCGAGATCGCGCGGCGCGTGGCGGATGCGCGCGAGCTGCAGAAGGATCCGGAGATGCGCGACCTCGCGCGCCAGGAAGAGACCGAGCTCTCCGGCGAGCAGGAGCGCCTGGAGAAGCAGCTGAAAGAGCTGCTCATGCCCAAGGACCCGAACGACGAGAAGAACATCCTCCTCGAGATCCGGGCCGGCACGGGCGGCGAGGAAGCGGCGCTCTTCGCCGCCGACCTGTTCCGGATGTACAGCCGGTTCGCGGAGCGCCGCCGCTGGAACGTGGAAATCCTCTCCAGCTCGAACGCGTCCGCCGGGGGGATCCGCGAGATCGTGGCCGGCATCAACGGCCGCGGCGCCTACTCGCAGCTGAAGTACGAGTCGGGCGTGCACCGCGTGCAGCGCGTGCCGGCGACCGAGGCGCAGGGGCGGATTCACACCTCGACGGCCACGGTGGCGGTCATGCCGGAGGTCGAGGACGTCGAGATTGCGATCGACGCCAAGGACCTCAAGATCGACGTCATGCGGTCGGGCGGTCCGGGCGGCCAGTCGGTGAACACGACCGACTCGGCGGTGCGCATTCACCACCTGCCGAGCGGCCTCATCGTGCATTGCCAGCAGGAAAAGTCGCAGCACAAGAACAAGGCCATGGCCATGAAGCTGCTGCGCGCGAAGCTGTACGACATCGAAGAGGAGAAGCGGCAGACGGCCGAGCGCGAGGCGCGCCGCAGCCAGATCGGCTCTGGCGACCGCTCGGAGAAGATCCGGACCTACAACTTCCCGCAGGACCGCCTGACCGATCACCGCATCGGGCTCACGCGCCACAACCTGCCCGGCCTTCTGGACGGCGACCTGGAGGAGGTCATCAACAGCCTGCGCGCCCACTTCCAGGCCGAGGCGCTCAAAGACGCCGAGCGCGCCAAATGACGCAGGCGGCGGCGGTTCGGCCGCGCATCGTCGTCCTCGACAGCTTCGCGATCGATCAGGGGGAGCCCGAGACCACCTGGCACGAGCTGGCGCAGCTGGGCGAGCTGGTCGTGCACCCGCAGACCGACCCGGCCGAGGTGGGCGCGCACGCGCGCGACGCCGTGGCCGTGCTGACGAACAAGGTGGCGCTGGGAGCCGCCGACCTGGAGGCGCTGCCGCAGGTCCGGTACCTGGGGATCACGGCGACCGGCACGAACGTGGTCGATCTGGACGCCGCGCGCGCGGCCGGCATCGCCGTGACGAACGTGCCCGGGTACGCGACGGAGTCCGTCGCCGAGCTGGTCTTCGGGTTGATCCTGAAGTTCGCGTTCGACGTCGCGGGCCACAACGCCTCGGTGAAGGCCGGCGTGTGGGCGTCCTGGTCGGACTTCTGCTTCTTCCGGCAGCCGCTGATCGAGCTGGCCGGCAAGACGCTGGTTCTGGTGGGCGCCGGAGCGATCGGCGGCGCCGTCGCGCGCAGCGGCGAGGCCTTCGGCATGCGGGTGATCCGCGCGGCTGTTCCGGGCTCGCCTCCGCGTCCCGGGCAGGTCCGCACGCCGCTGGACGAGGCGCTGCCGGCGGGTGACTTCGTGTCGCTGCACTGCCCGCTGACCGAGCGGACGCGCGGGCTGGTCGGCGCGGCGTTCCTGTCGCGCATGAAGCCGGGAGCGATCCTCATCAACACCAGCCGTGGCGGTCTGGTCGACGAGGCGGCGCTGATCGAGGCTCTCGAGAGCGGCCGCCTGGGCGGCGCGGGCTTGGACGTGCTGGCCGTCGAGCCGCCGCCCCCCGCTCACCCGCTGACCGATCCGCGCGCGCCGTGGGCCGGACGCGTCGTGATCACGCCTCACATCGGCTGGGGAACCGTCGAAGCGCGGGCGCGGCTGGTCGCCGAGGTCACGCGCAACGTCGCCGCGTTTTTCGCCGGCGAGCGGCGCAACCGCGTCGACTGAGCCTCAGTCGCGGTCGCCGTTCAGGGTGACGACGACGGTGCGGGCGCCGCCATGTTCGCGGTGCTCGCCCAGGTAGATCCCCTGCCAGGTCCCCAGCGCCAGGCGCCCGTCGCGGATCGGGAGGATGACGGACGCGCCGGCCACGACCGACTTCACGTGCGCCGGCATGTCGTCGTCGCCTTCGGCGGTGTGCTGGAAGTACTCGGCCCCCTCGGGGACGGCGCGGTCGAACCAGCGTTCCAGATCCGCGCGCACGTCCGGGTCGGCGTTCTCGTTCACGCACAGCGAGGCGGACGTGTGCTGGATGAAGAAGTGGGCGAGACCGATCTTGAAGCGCGCCAGCTCGGGGAGCGACGACGTCAGCTCCGTGGTGATCAGGTGAAAGCCGCGCGCCCGCGGCTTCAGCCGAATCTGCGTCTGGTACCAGGCCATCGTTGATGCGTTTAGCACGTTCGACCGGGCCGTGACCGCCGACACCGCCAGGATCGGAAAAGGTTGCCAAAATCGGCAACCAAACTTAATGAAGCACGAACGGGGCGCCTGCCGGCGTCCGCGCCACCAAGGAGACTCACGATGAGCCAGCACCGAAAAACCCTCACCTTCGCCCTGAGCGTCGGCATCGTGCTCGCGGCGTCGCTGGCTGCGGCGCCTGCCGCCCAGGCCCAGTACGCGCGTCCGTACTACTACCCGCCGCCGCCCCCGCCTCCCCCGCCGCCGCGCGGGGTGTATCGCAGCGGGTTGGTGTGGGGCTTCTCGCTGGGTCTCGGCGGCCTCACGATGCCCGACTGCGGCACCGTCTGCGGCGTCGTCGGCATGGGCGAGATCCACATCGGCGGCATGGTGTCGCCGCGGCTCGCGATCATGGGCGACTTCTGGGAGGCGGGCCGCTACTACTCCGGCGACGCGACGCTGGGCAGCGGCGGCATCTACAACGGCATCTACACGCTGGCCGCGCAGTTCTGGTTGAACGACATCATCTGGGTGAAGGGCGGCATTGGCTTCGGCCGCGTCCAGATCTCCAGCGACTACGCGGATCCCTACAACGACACCGTCGACGACGAGAGCGGCTTCGCGTTCATGCTGGCGGCCGGCATCGAGATCGTGCAGGCGTACAATTTCGCGCTGGACCTGCAGCTTCGTTACGGCAACGTCGCCTATGACTCGCGCGCCAACGGCGGGGACGGTGACGCCAACGAGTTCGGCGTCATGATCGGCTTCAACTGGTACTGAGCGAACCGGACGCCGGCGCGGGGGACCCGTTCAGGTCCCCGCGTCGCTCGCTCTCAGAGCGAGACGATCTTGTCGGCGTGCTTCTCCCGCAGGGCGCGGGTCGCGTTGCGGGTGTCGACGACCAGCTGGGCGCGCTCACAGAGCGCCGCGTAGTCGACGTTGCGGTGGTCGGTGGTGATGACGACGCAGTCGTAAGTCCCGGCCGTCTCGATGGGCACGCTCTTCATCTCGTGCTCCCCGATGCGCAGCGTGGGCGCGTACGGGTCGGTGTAGCTCACCTCGGCCCCGCGCCGCTCCAGCAGCTCGATGATGTCCAGCGCCGGCGATTCGCGCACGTCGTCGATGTCGCGCTTGTACGTGACGCCGCAAACCAGGATGCGCGAGCCGCGCACGGCCTTGCGGCGCGCGTTCAAGGCGTCGGCCACCATCACCTCGACGAACTCCGGCATCGACGAGTTGATCTCGTCGGCCAGCGAGATGAAGCGGGCGTTGTATTTCAGCGTCTTCAGCTTCCACGACAGGTACAGCGGGTCGATCGGGATGCAGTGACCGCCCAGGCCCGGCCCCGGGTAGAACGGCATGAAGCCGAACGGCTTGGACGCGGCCGCCTGGATCACCTCCCAGGTGTCGAGCCCCAGCTTGCCGCACATGATCGCGACCTCGTTGACCAGGCCGATGTTCACGGCGCGGAAGGTGTTCTCGAGCAGCTTCACCATCTCGGCCGCGTCGGTCGACGCCACGGGGACGATGGTCTCGATGAAGTGCCCGTACATCGCCTTGGCGACCTCGAGGCTCTTCGGGGAGATGCCGCCCAGCACCTTGGGCGTGTTGTGCGTGAAGTACTTGGGATTGCCGGGATCGACCCGCTCCGGCGAGAACGCCAGGAAGAAGTCCTCGTCCGGCTTGCGCCCCGCCTGCACGAACAGCGGCAGCAGCGCCTCGCGCGTGAAGCCCGGGAACGTGGTGCTCTCGAGGACGATCAGCTGCGGCCGGTTCATGCGCGCCGCCAGCATCTCGGCCGCGTCCATGATGAACGAGTTGTCGGGGTCCTTGGTCTTGTTGAGCGGCGTCGGCACGCAGATGATGACGACGTCCGCCGACCCGAGGACCTCGGGGTCCGCCGACCCGGTCAGCGTCCCCGCCTTGACGAGCGGCTCCAGCGTCGACGAGGGCACGTCTTTGATGTAAGAGACGCCCTTGTTCAGGAGCTGCACCTTCTCGACGGACTTGTCGTAGGCGGTGACCTGGAACTTCGCCTTCGCGACCTCCACGGCCAGCGGCAGCCCGACGTAGCCGGCACCGACGACCACAACCCGCGCTTCCTTTGTCTTGATCCGATCGAGCAACGTCATTTTGGGTCGCTCATGGTCCCACGCACCGCGCCGACCTGTCAACGGACGCGCTGGTCGGTTCCCCACGTCGCGGTCAGTGTCAACATCACGACTTGCCGGTGCAGGCTCGGGTAGGGCGTCATGCCCACGGTGTGGCCAATCTGCTCCTGGGCCGTGTAGTCGAGCGCGGCCAGCAACGGGTATGTCAGGGGCCTGAACGCCAGGCCGACGTCGGCGGCCAGCAGGTCCACGGCGGTGGCCAGCGGCGGGCCGAAGGACCACTGGCGCTGGGCCGTGCCGACACCGACCAGATTCAGCCGCTCGAGACGGTCGATCGGGATCACCAGCCGGCCGCTGGCCCCGTCGACCAGCAGCGGCTGGCCGAGATAGACGTTCAGCTGCAGCGACTGCGAGACGATCAGCTCCGCCAGCGCCACCTTCGTCTGGTAGTGGGCGATCCCGGTGGCGACCGGCTCGACGTTGAAGCCGCCGCCGCCGCCCAGCGTGTCCAGCACCAGCACGCCCGCGCTGGCGCCCACGAAGGCGGCCGGCGAGAACTCGTGCCGCCAGCCGACCAGCGCCTGCCCGTCCACCACCCGCTCGGCGCCGGGCAGCTGGGCGGCGAGCTCGTCGGCCGTCGTCGAAGAATCGAAGTAGCTGCCCAGCACGTCCACCGTCAGCGCGTCGCGCCCCCAGGACCGCTCGAAGTGGCCGGACTGATTGACGACGAAGGACCGCGCCGCCGGGCCGCTGATGGGGATGAAGGTCGTGAAGGTCGTCAGCTCGGACCACGTCTTCACCGCCGTCGGCCGATAAGTGGTGCCCAGCGTGGCGGTCGTGGACGCATAGGTCACGGGGCCCGTCGGAATGCCGGTGAAGTTCACGGCCCCGACACCGCCCACGGCGGCGACCGGGTTGATGCTGTTCAGCCTGCCGTACGATCCGTCGACTTGCGCCTGCAGGTCGGTCCGCGCCGTCGGGCTGGCGAGCAACGTCCACAGCAGGTCATGGGCGTGGGCGTTGGCCGCCTTGGTGTCGACGTAAAAAGTCCCCGCGTACGTGTACGACAGGGTCTGTGCGGTGCGCTGCCCCTGGTAGCGGCCTCCGACGCCCGCGCGGACCAGCGTGAACTCGTCGTTCTGCTTGGGGAGTCCGTCCTCGACGCT
>CAZPUH010000698.1:0-2205 GCA_964589215.1 uncultured Myxococcales bacterium
CCCGTCTAGATATGCGGGCTTTCCCATGAGCCAGAACCCGCTTTTGCGTGAGATTGAGAGCAGCTACCGCCGAACCGACCTGCCCGAGCTGCGCTCGGGTGACAGCGTGCGCGTGCACACGCTGATCAAGGAAGGCGACAAAGAGCGGGTGCAGGTCTTCGAAGGCGTCGTCATCGGCCAGCACCGCGGCGGATCGCGCGCGTCCTTCACGGTTCGCAAGATCTCCTACGGCGTCGGCGTCGAGCGCATCTTCCCGCTGCACACCTCGCGCATCGAGAAGATCGAGGTGCTGTCGCGTGGTGAAGTTCGGCGCGCGCGCCTCAACTACCTGCGCGAGCTGCAGGGCAAGGCCGCCCGCATCAAGGGCAAGGAAAGCTCGGCGGTCGTTGCCGCCGAGGAAGCGCCCGCCGCCGCTCCGCCGGCCGCCACGCCGGCTCCGGCCGCCGCGCCCGCTTCCTGAGGCGCCCGCGGCCATGCCCGATCGGCTCTCCCGCCGGCCGGGCCTGGGCCGCCAGGCCGAGGACCTCGCCGCCGATCTCCTGGTGGCGGCGGGGATGCGCATCGTCGCGCGCAACTGGTGCCGCCGCGGCGCCACGTCAGGCGAGCTGGACATCGTCGCGGACGACCAGGGCACGTGCGTGTTCGTCGAGGTCCGCTCCCGCACGGGCGATGCCTCCGGGCACCCCCTGGAATCCGTCACCGCGCACAAGCGCTCGCGCGTGATTCACTCTGCGCGCCTGTACCTGGCGGAAGAAACGCCTGGCGCGACGGGCTACCGCTTCGACGTCGTGGCCGTGACCTTCCGGCCGGACCGACCGCCCGAGCTCGTGCACATCCCGAACGCCTTCGAGCTGGGCTGATCGCCCGGGCTCGCGCCCGGGACCTTACGGGCAGGACGCGGGCTTCGGCTCGCCGCCGGCGTGCTCGGGCGCGAAGTCGTTGCAGATGCAGAGCTTCTGGCAGGCGAAGGGGCCCGCGGTGGTGGGGTACCCGCAGTAGAAGTGGCCCTTGCAATGCGGGTCGCCCGCGGTGCTCGAGGTCTCTGCGTCCGAGCAGTCGTCGTCGGTGCTGCAGTTCGCCGTGCAGGTGGCGCCGGTTCCCCGGGCCGCCGCGCCGAGCACGTCGCCCGGCAGCAGGCAGATGCGGCTGGGGCAGGCCAGGACCGGCGAAGAGATGATCGCGATGGGGCCGCCGGAGGCGCCGGTCGTCCCGGCGTCGGCGTTCACCTCGCAGGGGCGGCCGATGTGCTTGTCCTCGCAACCCGTCGTCCCCAACCCACCCAGCACCAGCACTCCCAGCATCATCAGGAAGTAGCCCCGCGCTGACACACCAGCGCGAGCGAAGGGTCGGGAAGCGATCCTCATGAGGACTCCTTGCGTCCGGAAGGGAAATCCCGAGCGCGGCCGGCTCGGTGGCTGGGGCCTAAAGCTGGGACAAAAAGGCTGCGCCATGTTACCCACATGCACCCCCGTGTCAAGCGTGGACTCAGCCGGCGCCCGAGCCACTTTGGTGACATCCCGCGCCGGCCTGACCAGCGTCGACGGGCACCCGTCGCACCGCGCGACCGCCCTCGCGAACCCCGGTTTTCGCGAGCTTATCCGTGCATTTCGGCGGCAGGGCCCTTGACAGCGCGGAACGCGCTTTCGTAGGATGACGCGGTTTTGGGTGTGCTTCTCCACGTCGGCCCACGCGGGTGTGGAGTGGTGGCGGGTCATGTAGGTCGCAGACGCGTGAAGCTTTCGGTTTCGTCCGCCGTCCGTCTGTCGTAAAAACGTCCGCCCCAAAGGTTCGACCGTCCGACCCCTCCCAATCCGCCTCTCCCCCCAGTCGCTCTACTAGCCCTGTGCTCCCGAGCACAACCAGCGAGGTCTCCGCATGAGCCGCAAGCGCGCGATCGGCATCGTCCTCACCAGCTGTCTGCTCCTCACGGGTCCGATTGCATCGGCCAAGAAGAAGAAGCAACCGGCCGCGGAGGGTGGTGGCGGTGACTTTCAGCCCGAGGCCGGCGGCGCGGCGCCCAGCGGCGATCAGCCGTCGAAGGTGCTCGACCGCGCGCTCAAGCTCTACGACGGCGAGGACTACTACTCCTCGTCGATCGAGCTCAGCAAGGTGATCGAGGGCGAGTCGGGGGACAGCGAGCCGAACAAGCAGAAGGCCGAGTTCTGGATGGGCAAGGCCCTCTACAACATGAAGTTCTATTCGGCC
>CAZPUH010000699.1:0-1692 GCA_964589215.1 uncultured Myxococcales bacterium
GCCCGCCTGGCCGCCGTTCTCCCCCCGGCCAGCCGCGCCGCCTGCTTCACCGCCGGGCCCGCCGCCAGCGCCCGCGCCGCCAGTCGTGACGGGCTCCCCCGCCGCACCTCCGGCGCTGCGCGCGGAGCCCGCCGCGCCGCCTGCTCTCGACCGCGCCCCGGCCGTACCGCCGGCCGACGCCGCGCCCGCGCCACCATCGGTACCGCCGCCGGACCCACCGCGGCAGGACGCTGCCAGCGTGACGCAGGCCGCAAGAAGGATGACGGCGATTCGCCGTGCGGATGTCACCGCCTGTCCACGCTCCCCCGACGAACCACCGAGCTGCACGTACCGAACCGCCTCCCCTCATGTACCGCCGCCGGCGTGTGCGTTTGTAAGCATCTGGAAGAACAATCCTGATCTCTGCGGCGTCCAGTACGCTTGGCAGGAATGTTCATATGCATGTCCGGATCTGCTCATCGACGTTCGTCAATTCCGTTTACGAACGCGAAGCCGGTTTCATATGGTGCCGGCAGCAGGAGATCACAGTTGCGGAAGCGGCAGGGTCGGCGCGCGTGGCGCCGTGGAACGTTGGTGCTGGTCGGGATCGTCGGGTTCGTTGTAGCGCCGGCCGGCGCCGGGAGCGCGTCGCCGCAGGCGGCCGCCGCCGTCGAACAGGCCGGCCAGGCGGAGGCCGCCGGCCGCCTCGAAGAGGCCGTCCTTCAGCTCGAACACGCCTACGAGGTGGACGGCGACCCCGAGCTGCTCTTTCGCCTCGGCGAGCTGACCAGCCGTCTCGGCCAGGACGTCCGCGCGTTGCGTCTCTACCGCACGTACCTGACGCGCGATCCCGGCGGCAAGAATCGCGTGGCCGCCGAGCGACGAATCGCCGCCCTGGAGAACCACGCGCCAGCCGCTTCGGAGGCCGCCGGCGAAACGCTGGCTGAACCTCCCGGTGCGCCGGTCGGCGCGCCCACCGCCGTCTCCGTGCCAGTCGCCCCCGCGGCGGCGGCGCCCAGCCCGTCCGCCGCGCCCGCCTTCGCGCCCCCGTCGGCCTGCATGCCCCCGCCGGCTCCGGCGCCGGAGCCGGCGGTGGGATTGACCACCGCTACGCCGTCCTCCGGCCCCCCGCTGCCACGCTGGCTGCCGTGGGCGGGGCTGGCCGCGACAGCGGGGCTGGCGATCGCCGCGACCATCTCGGGTCTGTCCGCCTCCGCGCAGTACGACCAGCTTCGGACTTCGTGCGGGGCCACGCCGGCCGGCTGTTCGCAGGCGCAGATCGACGACGTCCGCTCGAGCGCGAACCGGACGACTGTCCTCTGGGTCGGCGCGGGCGTCGTGGCCGCGGCGGCGGGCGCCGGGTTTTACGTGAACGCGCGCGAGGCGGGTTTCTCCGGGGTCTGGAGGTTCTAGTGCGGGCCAGGATCGGCGTCATGGCCGTCGGGCTGGCGTGGCTCGGGTTGCGACTCAGCGCCTGCGGTTACGACTACGACGCCCTCAAAGGAACGGCGGTCGGCCAAGCGGGGCAGGGGCCGGGCACGCCCGTCACGGGCGGCGGCGGCATCGCGATCCACACCGCTGGAGCGGCCGGCGCAGCCGCGGCGTCCGCGGGCGCCGGCGGCCAGCTCGCCTCGGCAGGACGCGCCGGCCAGGCGGGCTCGACGCCGCCGCCGGCCGGAACGGGCGGAGTGCCCGCAGGCACCGGTGGTCGGG
>CAZPUH010000700.1:0-7563 GCA_964589215.1 uncultured Myxococcales bacterium
GACGGGTCGCGCGGGATGACCTTGGTCATCGTCACGCCGATGCCGGCCGACGCCCAGATCTCCCAGCTGATGATCGAGCGGTTGAACAGCGCGAACTTGCCGTACACCGGGACGTACCCGAAGTTCAGCGCGCCGCCGTACTTGTACTCGTTCAGCGTCGGGGCCAGGTTGTACTCGCTGCCCAGCAGCTCTTCTTCGTTCGTCAGCTGGTGGATGTAGTACTGACCCTCCAGGCCGACCCAGAACACGTCGGTCAGGAAGTAGTTCAGATCCAGGCCGAACACGTAGTGCCGGATCAGGTTGTCGTTGATCGTGATCCCGGCAAACGGCTGCAGCTCGACGCGGCCGCCTTTCAGGAAGGCTTTGCGCGGGATGACGACGATGTCCTTCCAGCTGCCGGTGGAGGTCGTCTTGTTGGCCTTGGGGGCCGCGACGTCCTCTTCGACTTTGGCCGGCTGAGACTCGTCCGTCTCCAGGCTCTCGCTGGTGGTTCCAGATTCCTTGCTGCCCGCCGCCTTGGCGTCCTGCTGGGTGTCCTGCGCGGCGCCGGCCTGATCGCCGGCCGCGGGATCGCCGCCGTTGGCGCTGTCGCCACTACCCGTGTCGCTGCTTGCTGCCGGTGCCGGTGCCGCCGCCGCCTTCCCGCCGCCCTTCTTCGCGTGGCTCGTTGCAGCCCATCCGCTGAGGGCAAAGCATACGAGTAGGCTGATGGCCGGTCGCTTCATGATCCCTCGCTGTCTCTGGGGGGGTGGGGAAAAACCGCCGAAGGGGCTAAAACCCAAAAAATTTCAAAGACTTACGGCCGGGTTCGGAATTTCGCGCACTATAGCACGCGTAAAAAATTCCAAGCAACTAAAAATGCTGAGCTGCACCCGGCGTCCTGATCGCGTATGCGCCGCAAACTAGCTTTCCAGCGGGGCAAATAGCGCTTCCACGAACTCCGCCGGGTCGAAGGGACGCAGGTCGTCGACGCTCTCGCCGATGCCGACGTAGCGCACCGGGATCTTGAGCTGATCTGCGATCCCCAGGATGACGCCGCCTTTCGCCGTTCCGTCCAGCTTGGTGAGGACGATACCCGAGACCGCCATCGCTTCGGTGAAGATCTGCGCCTGGGCGATGGCGTTCTGGCCGCTGGTCGAATCGATCACCAGCCAGGTCTCGTGGGGCGCGCCCGGAGTGGCCTTACCGAGCACCCGCCGGACCTTCTGGAGCTCCTGCATCAGATCGGTCTTGGTGTGGAGACGGCCCGCGGTGTCGGCGATCGCGACGTCGAACCCCTCGGTCGCGGCCCGCTTGATGCCGTCGAAGATGACCGACGACGGGTCGGCCCCTTCCTTGCCGCGGACGATCGCCGCGCCGGTCCGGCCAGCCCAGACCTCCAGCTGTTCGGCCGCCGCGGCGCGGAAAGTGTCGCCCGCCGCCATGAGGACCTTCTTGCCCTCGCCGGCCAGCCGAGCGGCCAGCTTGCCGATGGTGGTCGTCTTGCCGCTGCCGTTGACGCCGATCACCAGCAAAACGAACGGCTTGGCTGAGCCGAAGTCGACCGCCGGCGCGGGGAGGGACAGCATCTCGGTGCTGCGCTGCCGCAGGAAGGCCCAGACCGCGTCCGGATCCTTCAGCTCGCTTCGCGACAGAGAGCTGCGAATCTCCTCGAGAAGCTTCTGGCTGGTCTTCACCCCGATGTCGGCGGTCAGCAGGATCTTCTCGATCTCGTCGACCACCGCCGGGTCGATCTGCTTGCGTCCCGTGAAGACGGCGCCCAGGCGAGCCACGAAGCCGGACCGCGTCCGCGCCAGCCCCGGGGCCAGCGCATTGGCTCGCTTCTTCGGCGCCGGCTCGGGTTGCGGCTCGGGCGCCGGAGACGGAAACGGGATGACCTGCGCCGCGCGGTCGGGGTCGCGGCTGGGCGGCGGCAGCGGGCGGTGCTCGGGAGCGCGCGCCGGGGCGGCGCCCCCGCGCTCGTGCCCGCGCGGTTCCGGTTCGGGCTGAGGCTCCGGCAGGCGATCGCTGGGGCGGGGCGCCTTGGCCGTCCGTTCGCCGGCCTTTCGGCCCAGCGCCGGCGGGCCATCGGACTCTTCGATCTGGCGGCGGCGCCGGTCGCGTGCCCGGCGAACGAACAGGACGCCCAGGGTCCCGGTCACGCCGAGGCCGCCCACGACGCCGATCAGCTCATAAAGCTCGGTCGCGCGGAGGTGAATTGACGAGAGGTCCATCGGGGGGGTGGGAGATTATCACGAAACGTGGGCGGCCCGGCGCGGCGGAAACGCCGAAGCCTGCCGCGGGCGAGCGGCGAATTTGCGCATCGATTCGGCGCGCGCGACGCTGTTTACAGAACCACCGGTCGGGTGCTACAAGAAGGGTTCATGCCGTGACCATACGTCGCACGTATGGCCACGCGGCACGCCGACCCGCAAGCGGAGGGCTGAGTGAAGATCAAGAGGATCGAGATCTGCGGCTTCAAGTCGTTCGTCGACAAGACGAGCATCAGCTTCCCGGACCCCATCACGTCGATCGTCGGTCCGAACGGCTGCGGCAAGTCGAACGTCGTGGACGCGATCCGCTGGGTCATGGGCGAGCAGTCGGCCAAGCACCTCCGCGGCCGCGCGATGGAGGACGTGATCTTCGCCGGCTCCGAGAGCCGGGGGCCGGCCGGTTTCGCCGAGGTCTCGCTGACGTTCGACGCCCGGGGGCTGGGGCTCGACGCCGAGGCGGGCGGCGTGGCGTGGGGGTTGGCGGCGCCGGAGGACATCGTCGTGACCCGGCGGTTGTACCGCGACGGCGACAGCGAGTACCTGCTGAACGGCGTCCCGTCGCGCCTCCGTGACGTGGTGGAGTTCTTCCTGGGCACCGGCGTGGGCTCGAAGGCCTACGCGATCATCGAGCAGGGGCGCATCGGGTTCATCGTGTCGTCGCGGCCGGAAGATCGCCGGGGCCTCATCGACGAGGCAGCGGGCATCACCCGTTACAAGGCCAAGAAGAAGGCGGCCGAGCGGCGCATGGACTCGACGCGCCAGCACCTCTTGCGGGTCTCCGACGTCGTCACCGAGATCGAAGGCCGGCTGCGCTCGTTGCGGTTGGCGGCGCAGAAGGCCGAGCGTTACAAGCGCTACAAGGCGGAGCTGCGCGATCTGGACCTCTGGTCGTCGGCGCAGCGCTATCTCGGTCACCTGGCCGAGGAGAAGTCCGCGACCGCCGAGCTGGTGCAGGTGCGCGAGCTGCACGAGACGCAGGCGACGACGCTGGCGGCCGACGAAGCGGCCGTCGAGGTCGAGCGGCTGGCCGTGTCCGAAGAGGCGAACGAGCTGGCGACGGCCAAGGACGACCTCTTCGCGCTGTCGAACAAGGCGCAGCTGGGCATGCAGCGGGCGGCCCACCACGAGGCGGAAGCCGCGGACCTGCGCTCGCGCGCCGAGGCGGCGGCGAAGGAGTCGCAAGAGCTGCGCGCGCGGGCGGTCCTGCGCGCCGCCGAGATCGAGGAGATCCGGAACCGGCTGAGCGACATCGAGTCGGACGCGGAACGCAAGGGGCAGGAGCACGACGAAGAAGCCGCCGTGCAGGAGAATCGGCGGGCGTCGCTGTCCGAGGCGCGGCGCGCGCTGGAGGCGGCGCTGGCCGAGATGGGATCGGCGACGGCGCGCATCGCGCGGATCGAGGCCGAGCGGGCCGCGGCCGAGCACCGGCGCGACGACCTCCGCTCGCGGCTCGACGGGCTGGCGGGCGAGGACGGCGCTGCGTCGGAGCGGCTGGCGTCGCTCGTCGCCGAGGAGACCGCGCTCGGCGAAGAGGTCGAAGCCATCGGCGCCCGCGTCGAGGCTGCCCGGCAGCGCGTGAAGGACGACGAGGCGGCCCTGGCCATTGTCCGCGGCGAGCTGGCGCGCGGCGAGCTGGAGCTGGAGACGCTCCGCGAGGAGGCGCACCGGCGCCGGTCGCGGCTGGCGTCGCTGAAAGAGATTCAAGAGCGCTACGAGCGCTTCCAGAGCGGCGTGCGCGCGATCATGCGCGAGCACCAGCAAGGGCAGGGCGCGCGCGGCATCGAGGGGCTGGTCGCCGACATCATGCGGCCGCCGCCCGAGCTGGAGACCGCCGTCGAGGCGGTGCTGGGCGAGCGGCTCGGCAACGTGATCGTCGAATCGCACGAGGCCGGCATCGAGGCCATCCAGTTCCTGAAGAGCAAGAGCGAGGGGCGCTCGTCGTTCATCCCGCGCGCCCTGCGGGCCACGCGCGGCGAGGTCCTGTACGACGCGAGCGGCGGCACGTCGATCGACGGCGCTCCGGCGGAGACGCCGCTGGTCGATCCGGCGGCCGTGTCGGGAGTCTGGCCGGAGGCGCCGGGCGTCCGCGGGCGCATGCTGGATCTGATCGGCTACGACCGGAAATACGACGCGGTCGCGACGTACCTGCTGGGCGACGTCCTGGTGGTCGAGGATCTCGAAAAGGCGCTGGCGCTGTGGCGCGAGACGCGCACCGACAAGACCATCGTCACGCTGGAGGGCGAGGTCATCGACCCGCACGGCGTCGTGACCGGCGGCTCGCGGGAGTCGGCGCTGGCGGGCGTCCTCGAGCAGAAGCGGGAGATCCGCGAGCTCGAGGCGGTGATGGAGCGCCTGAACGCCGACGTCGAGCAGGCCCTGGCCAAGCACGTCGAGCGCAAGCAGGCGGCGGCCGACCTGACGCGGTCGCGCGACGAGGCGGCGGCGGCGTTGCGCACCGACGAGATGGCGCTGCTGGGACAGCGCAAGGACCTCGAGCGGCTGGTCGACGAGCGGCGGCGCCTCGAGAGCCGGCGGGCCGCGCTGGCGGCGCAAGCGCTGGACCTGGCGCGCGCGGCCGACGAGAACGACGCGCGCGTCGCCAAGGCGGCCGCCGAGCTGGAGTCGACGCGGGCCACCCAGGAAGAGGCCGAGATGCGGGCCGGCGAGCTCCGGCTGC
This sequence comes from uncultured Myxococcales bacterium, assembly GCA_964589215.1. Classification (GTDB taxonomy): domain Bacteria; phylum Myxococcota_A; class Polyangia; order Fen-1088; family Fen-1088; genus JADGRB01. The sequence goes on from CAZPUH010000700.1 coordinate 4,930, forward strand.
AGACCGTGGCGCTGGCTGACGAGGTGGATCGGGGCGTCGGTGTGCTGACCACGCTGAAGATCGCGGCGACGCAGGCAACCGAGCGGCGGCAGAACGCGCGCCAGACCCTGGACCGCCTCGTGTCCGACCAGTCCCAGGACGACGCGCGCTCGGCGCGCCTCGAGGGGACGTCGCAAGAGGATCTCTCGCGCGCCGCGCTGCTGGCGGCGCAGGCGGTCGAGCTGCGAGGCGAAGCCGAGCTGGCGCAGGCCGAGGCCGAGGCGCTGGCCCGCGCCCACGGCGAGCGCCAGGGCGCGCTCGAGAGCCGGACCGGCGCGCTGGCCGCGCGTGAAGCCGAGCTGCGGGCGGCCCGGGCGGAGGTGTCGCGCCTCGCGCAGCTGGCCTCGCGCCTCGAGCTGCGCGCCCAGGAGGCCGCGATGCGGCGGGTGAGCATCGAGGAGCAGATCTCCGATCGCTATCGCGACGTGCAGCTGGGGCTGGTGGTCGTCGACTACCACCTCCGGCCGCTGTTCAGCGGCAACGAGGAGCAGCGCGCGACCGAGCTGCGCGGCCTCATCGACCGCATGGGCGAGATCAACCTGACGGCCATCGAGGAGTCCGAGGAGCTTCAGAAGCGGTACGACTTCCTGACAACCCAGCGGACCGACCTCGAGTCGGCCGTCGCGCAGCTGGAGACGGCCATCGACAAGATCAACCGGGCCTCGCGCAAGCGCTTCCGCGAGACCTTCGACGCGGTCAACGCCGAGTTCCAGGCGATGTTCCCGCGTCTCTTCGGCGGTGGTCACGCCAAGCTGGCGCTGACGGACGAGAACGACATGCTGGAGACGGGGATCGACATCGTCGCCAACCCGCCCGGCAAGAAGGTCAGCCAGAACATCGAGCTGTTGTCGGGCGGCGAGAAGGCGCTCACGGCCGTGTCGCTTCTGTTCGCGATCTTCCTGGTCAAGCCGTCGCCCTTCTGCGTGCTGGACGAGGTCGACGCGCCGCTCGACGAGGCCAACGTCGGGCGGTTCAATCAGGTCGTGCGCGAGATGACCGACCGCTCGCAGTTCATCATCATCACGCACAACCGGCGGACGATGGAGATCGCGGACCGGCTGTGCGGCGTCACGATGGAGGAGCCGGGCGTCTCCAAGCTGGTGGCGGTCAACCTGCGCAACGGCTCGAGCGGCAAGGTTGGGCGCGCGCAGGTGGTCACGGAGCCCGCGCCGGCGCAGGCCTAGGTTTTTCCGCCAGATTCGACGGCCCGGTGCTCATTTCGCCGATTGACGGTGCTCCGGCACTCCCCTAGACTCCGCGCTGAAATCGATGGCCACTTACATCACCGAGGAATGCATCAACTGCGGCGCCTGCGAGCCCGAGTGCCCGAACGAGGCGATCAGCGAGGGTGACGACATTTACGTGATCGACCCAAAGCTGTGCACGGAGTGCGTCGGCTTTCACGATCACGAGGCCTGCCAGGCGGTGTGCCCGGTCGAGTGCTGCCTGCCGGACCCGAAGAACGTCGAGACCGAGGACGCGCTGATCACGCGCGCCAAGTCGCTGCATCCCGAAAAAGAATTCGGCGAAGCCTACCCTTCGCGCTTCCGCAAGAACGGCTGACGCCGGCGGACGCGCGAGCGGAGAACGGTTTTTGCGCTCGCGGTTGATTGTCGCCATCGACGGCCCGGCAGGGGCGGGAAAGTCCACGGCTGCCCGATTGCTGGCCGCGCGGCTGGGCTACGCGCTGCTGGATACGGGCGCCATCTACCGGACCATGGCCCTGCGCGCGCGGCAGCGCGGCATCGGCTGGGACGACGGCCCGGGCGTGGCGGCGCTGGCTGACGGCCTGGAGCTCGCGTTCCGGCTGGACGGCCAGGTCAACCGCGTCGTGGCCAACGGCGAGGACGTCACCGGCTCCATCCGCACCCCGGAAATTTCGGACGGGGCCTCACGGGTTTCGGCGCTGCCGGAGGTGCGGGCGGCTCTGCTGGGGCTGCAGCGTCGGATTGGCGCCCCCGGCGGCGTGGTGGTGGAGGGGCGGGACATCGGGACGGTGGTCTTCCCCGATGCCGAGGCCAAGTTCTTCCTGACGGCCAGCGCGGACGAGCGGGCCAGGCGCCGCGTCGCAGAGCTGCGGGCCGGCGGGCGGCCTGCGGATCTGGCCGAGACCAAGGCCGAAATCCTGGCCCGGGACGAGCGGGACTCGAATCGGGCGGCCGCGCCGCTGCGCCGCGCCGACGACGCGGTGGAGATCGACTCGTCGACCATGGGCCCGGACGAGGTCGTCACCCGGATGGCCCAGATCGTCGAGTCCCGGGTCCCGGGACGCACACCCGCCCGACAGGCCTGAATCCAGAGGGTTTCGAGGGACTCGACCGCGTTGACATCGCGGGGCGGCAACGCTAAGTTTCGCCCCTTCTTTGAAGCCTCGCGGCGCCGAATTCCTCGGCGTGCGCGATGTAAACCCGAACCCCCGCGCGTCGCGGGACATCAAAGCATGGCCCCCACAAACCATTCGGGGCCCGGAAGGCAGAGGACTAGCGCATGGTTTCACCGACCACCCGTCAAACCACTTCACACGAGGAGGAGAACTTCGCGGCGTTGTTCGAAGAGTCCCTCAAACACGAAGATGTCAAAGAGGGGGACATCGTC
>CAZPUH010000701.1:0-13933 GCA_964589215.1 uncultured Myxococcales bacterium
CCCTGCGCGCCGTCGCCGCACTCGCCGACCACCGACAAATCACCGGCGCCGGGGCCCGTGAACAAGGCTCGCAACCCCATCCGAAAAATCGTCGATCCGTCCACCAGTAGCAGCTTCACGATTGGCTCCTTTCGAGTTCGCTTTCTTTTCCGAGGTGGAGCTGTAGCAAGCCGGGTGCCGATGGAATCCCAGGCCCGCCGGGCCGCTTTCTGCCGCGGGCGGTAAGAAAACCCGCGTCGGGCCGGACGAGCCGTCAAAATTTCCCTCGGCGCCGGCTTCGGGAGGGGCTTCGTGGCAACGGCGCGGCCCCCATGGCATCCTGGCCGCGCACATGTCGGATCCGGCCCCTACCTCCTTTTCCGATGCGGACACCGAGCGCGACCTGGACGCCGTCCGCGAGGTGGCCGCCGCGCGGGGGGCCCTGCAGGCCGAGATCGGCAAGCGCATCGTCGGCCAGGACCAGGTCATCGAGCACCTGCTCATCGCGCTGTTCGCGCGCGGCCACTGCCTTTTCGTCGGCGTCCCCGGTCTGGCCAAGACCCTGTTGATCCAGACGCTGGCCGACGCGCTGGCCCTGTCGTTCGGGCGGATTCAATTCACGCCCGACCTGATGCCGGCCGACATCACGGGCACGGACGTGCTGGAAGAGGACCGCGCCAGCGGGCGCCGGGTGTTCCGGTTCGTCAAAGGGCCGATCTTCGCGCACGTGGTGCTGGCCGACGAGGTGAACCGCACCCCGCCCAAGACCCAGGCGGCCCTGCTGCAATCGATGCAGGAGGGGCGCGTGTCGGCCGGCGGGCAGACCTACGCGCTGCCGCAGCCGTTTCTCGTCTTCGCGACCCAGAACCCGATCGAGCAGGAGGGGACATACCCCTTGCCCGAGGCGCAGCTGGATCGGTTCATGTTCCAGATCGACGTTGGGTACCCCTCCGCGGAAGAGGAGGTCGAGATCGTCAACCAGATGACGACCGGCTACCGCCCGGCGCTGCGCAAGGTTCTTTCACCCGAGCGCATCCTGGAGCTGCAGCAGCTGGTGCTGCGGGTGCCGGCGGCGCCGCACGTCGTGCAGCACGCCGTCGCCCTGTGCCGCGCCAGCCGCCCGACGGACGCGGGGGCGCCGGACCTGATCAAGAAGTACGTGGGCTGGGGGGCCGGGCCGCGCGCGTCGCAGTACCTGGTGCTGGCGGCCAAGGCGCGGGCGATCCTGAACGGCCGCTACGCCCCCAGCCTGGAAGACGTGCGCGCGCTCGCGGCCCCCGTTCTGGTCCATCGCGTGCTGCCCAACTTCCACGCCGAAGCCGACGGCTGGACGGCGCACAAGCTGGTCGACGCCCTGATCGCCGCCGTTCCCCCGGCCTAGCGGCGATGCCCGGCCTGGCGCTCGACCCGCTGGACATCGCGCGGCTTGAGTCGATGAGCGTGCGCGCGCGCGTCATCGTCGAGGGCGCGTTCGCGGGGCTGCACCAGAACCCACACGCCGGGTCGTCGATCGAGTTCTCCGAGCACAAGGAGTACGCGCCGGGCGACGACATCCGCCGCATCGACTGGAAGGCCGTCGGCCGCGTCGATCGCTACTACCTCAAGCGCTTCGAGGACGAGACCGAGATGCGCACCTTCCTGCTCCTCGACGCGTCGGCGTCGATGGGTTACGGCCGCCGCGGGCCGACCAAGCTGGCCTATGCCACCTACCTGACGGCGGCGCTGGCGTATCTACTGGCGCAGCAGGGGGACCCGGCGGGACTGCTGATCTTCGACGCCGAGACGCGGCAGATGCTGCCGCCCCGCACGCGCGGCGGGCACGTGCGCGACGTGCTGGCGGCGCTGGACGCGGTCTACCCCGCCGGCCGCACCGACCCCGCCCGCGCGCTGTCGTACGTCGCCGAGCTGGCCGACCGGCGCAGCCTGATCTTGCTGTTCTCGGATCTGCTGGACGCGCCCGCGGAGCTGTCGGACCGGCTGCGCCAGCTGCGCGCGCGCGGGCACGACGTGGCGCTGTTCCACATCCTGGACCCCGACGAGATCGAGCTGCCGTTCGACGATCTGACCGAGTTCGAGGGCATCGAACCGGGCGACGACCGCCGCCTGCTGGTCGATCCGCGCGACCTGGCGGTGTCGTTCAAGCAGGCCTCGGCCGCCCTGCGCGAGCGCTGGCGCCGCGCCTGCATCGAGGCGCGTGTCGAGTACCAGTTCGCGACCACCGCCGATCGGCCGGCCGACGTCCTGCGGTCCTTCCTGTTCGCGCGGCAGCGGGGGCGCAGGTAGCGTGCACTTCCTGGCGCCGTCGCTGCTGCTGGGGCTACTGGCCGCGGCCCTGCCCGCGCTGATCCACCGCATCGGCCGGCGGCGCGCGCGCCCCGTGCGCTTCGCGGCGATGGAGCTGCTGATGCGCGCCGACCGCGAGGTCGCCGCCCGGCGCAAGCTGCGCGACCGTCTGCTGCTGTTCGCGCGCACGGCGCTGGCCATGGCGCTGCCGCTGGCGTTCGCGCGCCCCTTCGCGCTGGTGCGCTCCGATCTGCCGGCGGTGACAGGGCGCTCGCAGAGCGCGGTCATCGTGCTGGACGACTCGGCCAGCCTGCGCCGGCACACGAGCGGCGGCACCCCGTTCGCCGTCGCGCGCGAGCGGGCGCGCGCCGTCATCGAGCACCTGTCGCCCGACTCGGAGGTGGCGATCGTGCTTGCATCCGAGGGGACCGCGGCGCCGATCGCGGAGCTGTCCGGCGATCGCCCGCGCGTGCTGGCGGCGCTGGACGCGGTGACCAGCTCGGCCCGCGCGGCCGACTTCGGCGCGGCCCTGCGGCGGGCGGCCCAGATCCTGTCGGGCTCGACGCGCGCCGAGCGCCTCATCTACGTCGCCACCGACCTGCAGGCCGCGGGCTGGGGCGGCGTCACCCCGGCCACGCTGGCAGGCGTGCCCGAGATCGTCGTGATGGACGCCAGCGACGGGGCGGCCTGGAGCAACCGCGCCGTCCTGGACGTCCACGCCGAGCCGGCGCCAGAGGAAGGCACGCAGGGCCTGGCCGTCGTCGCCGAGATCGCCAACTTCTCGGCGCAGCCGGCCACGCGCCTGGGCGTGACGCTGGCGCTGGACGGGGCCGAGACGGCGCGCGGCTTCCTGGACGTGCCCGCCAACGGCCGGGCGCGCAAGCGCTTCGTGCTGACCGCCGCCGGTGGTCATGAAGCCGAGGTCGCCATCGACCACGACGACTTCCCGCTGGACGACCGGCGCGTGGCGCTGGTCGAGGCGGCGCGCGGGCTGCGCATCCTGGTCGTCGACGGCGATCCGCGCACCGTGCGCACCGAGGACGAGACGTTCTTCCTGGAGGCGGCGCTGCGCGCCGGCGGCAGCGGCTTCTCCGTCGCGACGGTGCTGCCCGACCAGCTGAGCGAGCGGGACCTCTCGGCCACGGGCGCGATCTTCATCGCCAACGTGAGCCGGCCCAGCCCGGCGGCGGCCGCGGCGCTGGACCGCTACGTGCGCGGGGGCGGCGGGCTCTTCATCTCGGTCGGCGACAAGGTCGACGCCGACGGATGGAACCAGGCCCTGGGCGGCCTTCTGCCGCAGCCGCTGTCGCTGGCCCGCAGCGCCGCCGCCCTGCCCGGCGCGCGCGCCGAGGGGGAGACGGTCGTCACCCGCCCCGCCGAGCGGCTGGCCCCGTTCGACCGGCGCCACCCGCTGCTCTCGGCGTTTCCGGCCCGCGGCGAGGGGCTCTCGTCGGCGCGCTTCTTCGAGTACATGCTGCTGGCGCCCGTGCCCGACGCGCCCGCCCGCCGCATCCTGCTGCGCTACGAGAGCGGAGCCCCGGCGCTGGTCGAGACCCAGGTCGGGCGCGGGCGGGTGCTGCTGCTGACGACCTCGGTCGACCGCGAGTGGACCGACCTGCCGATCCGCCCGGGGTTCCTGCCGCTGGTTCAGGAGGCGGCCCGCTACCTGGCCGGCGCCCCCTCGGGTGAGGCGACGGCGGCCCTGGCCGTCGGGGAGAAGCGCGAGATCCTGCTGGGACCCGACGAACGCCGGCTGGAGGTCGTCCGACCGGGCGGTGATTCGCGCTGGCTGATCCCCCCGTCGCGCCCGGACCCCCGCGCGCGGCGCGCCGTCGTGTTCACGGAGACCGACGAGCCCGGGTTCTACCGGGTGCGCGCGGCCCGCGCCGACGGCACCGTCGCCGAGCGGCCGGACGCGTCCTTCGTCGTCGACCTGGACCCCGGCGAATCCGATCCGGCGCGCCTCCCCGACGAGCGGCGTCCCGATCGCGCGGGGGGCCGCGCGGGCTCGGGCCCCGCCCCGCAGCGGCGCATGGAGCTGTGGCACCTGCTGGGCGCCGCCGCCATCGGCCTGGTCCTCATGGAGTCCCTGCTCACCCTGCGCTTCCGGCGCGGCCGCACGCGCGCCTGACCGCCGTCAGTTCGCGACCGGGGAGCTGGAAGCGGCTGACGCGCCAACCGCGGGGAACGAACCGGCCAGCGCGCGATGGGCCGGCGTCCCCAGCAGGGAGGCGAGCATGGCGGCCGGGGCCGGCATGGAGACCGTGCAGGTGGCCTTCAGGGCGGCCACGCGGGTCGCGCTCTCCTCGACGCGGGCGCGGAACGCGGGGTTGGACTCGGCGGCACGCAGGATGGCTTCGAACGCGGCGACCTGCCGATCGACGGGCTCGCGGACCAACAGGTGGTCGACCCCCGCTTCGACGGCGCCCACGGCCAGCTCCTCGATGGAGTAGCGATCGGCGACCGCCTTCATTCCCAGGTCGTCGGAGACCAGCACGCCCCGGAAGCCCAGCTCGCCCCGCAGCAGGTCGGTCGCGATCCGCCGCGACAGGGTGGCCGGGCGATCGGGGTCCAGCGCCGGGTACAGCACGTGGGCCGTCATGAGCGCCTCCATCCCCGCCCTGGCCGCCGCCGCGAACGGCGCCAGCTCGATCCGGCGCAGCCGTTCCAGGTCGTGCGGCACGACCGGCAGCTCGTGGTGCGAGTCTGCCCGCGTGTCGCCGTGCCCCGGGAAGTGTTTGCCGCACCCGACCAGACCCGCGCCGCGCAGGCCGCGCCAGAAGGCCAGCGCCTGGGCAGCCGCCGCCTCCGGCTCGGTCGCGAACGCCCGATCGCCGATGACCGGGTTGGCGGGGTTGGTGTGGACGTCCAGCACGGGCGCGAAGTCCCAGCCGATCCCCAGCGCGGCCAGCTCCTCGCCGACGGCACGGCCCACGGCCGTCGTGCGCGCCGCGTCCCCGGCGGCGCCGACCGCCAGCATCGGCGGCCACACCGTGGCCGGGGCGCGCACGCGCTGGACGACCCCGCCCTCCTGGTCGATCGACACCAGCAGCGGCGCGTCGGCGGGCGCCGCCCGGCGCAGCGCGGCCACCAGGCCGGCCACCTGTACGGGATCGGCGATGTTCGGGCGAAACAGCATCACACCCCCCACCTCCGACGCGGCGACACGCGCCCGCAGCTGCTCGGGAAGCGCCGGCCCGTCGAAGCCGACGGACAGGAGCTGGCCCACCTGCGCCGCCAGCTTCACGGGGTCCACCCGAGAGCAGGCAACGGGGCACCAGGCTGCGCGGTCGTACGCATCGCCAGATTTTAAGTCCGGCGGTCCCGCAATCCACTTTCCAATGTTCGAAGGGCTGATATAAGGTGCGGGCCTTTTCGCCCCGGACGCCCCTTTTCCCGCCGCTCTCGCCGACACGTCACAGATGATCAAGGTCAAGCGAATCGATCACGTCGCCATCGTCGTCGCGGAACGGGACGAAGCCAGCGCCCAGCTCGCGGCGCTGTTCGGCTTGACCGAGGGCGCGCGCGAGCACGTCGCCAGTCAGGCCACCGACGTCACCTTCCTCTACCCCGCGGGGGACGCGGACGGCGCCGGATGCGGGCTGGAGGTCTGCGCGCCGCGCGGAAACGCCGGGCTCGAGCGGTTCCTGAATCGCCGCGGCCCGGGGCTGCACCACCTCTGCTACGAGGTCGACGACCTGCGCGGCTCGCTGGCCGCCCTCAAGGCCGGCGGCGTGCGTCTCATCGACGAAGAACCGCGCCTCGGCTCGCGCGGCCACCACGTCGGCTTCCTGCACCCCGCCGCGACGGGCGGCGTGCTCATCGAGCTATGCCAGAGGTCCGAGGCGTGAGGCGTTCGAAAGTGTCACGGTGGTCGAGGCGCGACGGGCTGGTCGCCACGCTGGCCCTGGGGTCGGCGCTGCTAGTTCGCCCCGCCCTCGGGCAGATGGGTGGCATGGGTCCAGGCGGCGGCATGCAGCCCCCGCCCCCACCCGGGCAGAACAGCGAAAAAGAGGAAGGTCCCGCCGAGGAAGCGCCCGAGGAGAACCGCCCCTCCGACCTCGAGCCGCTGGCCAGCTACCCGGAACAGAGCCGCCGCAAGATGCAGATCTTCGAGATCGACGGCTACATCCGGCTGCGTAGCGATTTCATGCACGACTTCTTCCTGGGGCTGGGCTACTCGAACGTCCCCAGCCAGTCGATGATCCCGGGGCAGACCTACGGGCTCCCGCCGTTCCCGGTGCCGCTCGACTGCCCGGCGCCCGCCCAGGGCAGCATCATCGATCCGCACGCGGCGACGCCGAACGCCGGGCAGAACTGCGGGCAAAAGAACATCGGCGGCGCGAACCTGCGCCTGCGCCTGCAGCCGACGTTGAACGTGACCGACCAGGTGCGCGTGCACGCCCAGATCGACGTCCTCGACAACACCATCCTCGGTTCGACGCCGGACTCGCTGGCCGGGATCCAGGGCTACAACGTGCCGCCGGCCGTGTCGTCGACCACCGGCCAGCCGATCTCGCCGACGTCGCTGCCCGGCGTGGCGCCGACCGGATTCCAGGCCACCACGCAGGATCCGCCCGAAATTGGCCAGAACGGCTACACCTCCAGCATCCGGGCCAAGCGCGCCTGGGCCGAGATCGACACCGAGTTCGGCTCGATCCGGTTCGGCCGCATGCCCTGGCACTGGGGGCGCGGCCTCTTCTACAACGACGGCAACTGCGCCGACTGCGACGTCTGGACCACGGTGGACCGCGTGATGGGGCTGACCACCATCTACGGACACCAGATTGCGCTGGCGTGGGACCTGGGCGCGCAGGGGATGACGACCCAGCAGCTGTCGCTGGGTCGCCTGGATCCCAGCGGCTACCCCTACGACCTGTCGCAGAACGACGACGTCCTGCAGCTGATGGGGTCGATCACGCGGATCGACAACCCGATCACGCTGCGCGAGCGCATCGACCGGGGCGACGTGGTCGCCAACTACGGCCTGCAGGTGGTCTACCGCGAGCAGGGGAAGATCGGCGTCCCGCCCAGCACCAACGCGGACCCGACGGTCACGTCCAACTACGGCGGGCAGGCTCTGCAGCCCGACCAGCTCCCCGCGCTGGTCGACTACGGCGCGTGGAGCCTGACGCCGGACCTGTGGTTCAAGCTGTACTACAAGTCGTTCACGCTGGAGGCCGAGGGGATCGGCATCTTCGGCCGCATCCAGCACCCGGGCGCGCTGGCCGTCGACGACAAGCAGCTCACGCTGGCGCAGGCCGGCTGGGTGGTGGCCAGCGAGCTGCGCCTGTTCCACGACGCGTTCTTCGTCGGGTTGGAGGTGGGCGGCGCGACCGGCGACCAGGCCGCGGCCCCGGGGCAGTACCTGAACTACCGGTGGCGGTTCGTGCAGCAGCCGGCGGGTGACCACTCGATCAACGACTTCCACTTCTCGCCCGACTACCACGTCGACGAGATCTTCTTCCGCCACATCCTGGGAACGGTCACCAACGCGACCTACGTCAAGCCGCAGGCCGCGTACTGGTTCGATCTGGGCCGCACGCGCGCCGTGGGAATCAACGGCGGCGCGATCTTCAGCATGGCGCAGGTGCCGGTGTCGACGCCGGGCGACGCGCTGATGTACGGCGTCGAGACCGACCTGGGGCTCGGGTACCGCAACACGGCCGAGGGCTTCTACGCCGGCTTCGTGTGGGGCGTCTTCTGGCCGCTCGCCGCGCTGGACCGCCCGTCGCCGCTCTGGGGCCAGGACGCGGCCAACGCCAGCGCCGCCCAGATCGTCCGCGTCAACCTGGGCGTCAAGTTCTAAAACGCGCGGCTACTTGAAGGTCTTGAGGCGCTCTTCGGCGTCCTTGCGAGAGGCGGCGTCCTCGCTGGTGCCGGTGTCCAGGTACTTCTGGAAGGCGTCGCGCGCCTCCGCGTTGCGCCGCTCTTGCGAGTACATGATGCCCAGGTCGTAGTACGCCTTGGCCAGGCGCGGGTTCTTCTGCACCGCGACCTGATACTCGGAGATCGCCTCGTCGGTCTTGCGCTGGCGGCGGTAGACGACCGCCAGGTCGAAGTGCAGCTCGGCGTCGTCCGGCTTGATGGCCAGCGCCTTCCGGAAAGCGGCGATGGCCCCCTCCTTGTCGTCGGTCTTCGACTTGGCGACGCCCAGGTTGGTCCACCCCTGCGGGTCGGCGGGCTTCAGCGCCGTCGCCTTCTCGAGGTGCTCGATGGCGTGCTTGTAGTCGCCCTCCTGCTTGTAGGCAAAACCCAGCGACAGCTCCGCCTCGTAGTTGTCGGGCTTCAGCTCCAGCGAATCCTCCAGCTCCCGGATGCCCTGGTCGGTCTTCTTGAGCCGCACGTAGGCCGCGCCCAGGTTGGCGTGCGCCTCGGCGTCCTTCGGCTGCAGCTTGACGGTCGTCTCGTATTCCCCGGCCGCCTTGGCGTAGTCGCCCTGCGCCCGGTACAGGTTGCCCAGCGTGAAGTGGGCGGCGGCGTAGTCCGGGCGCGCCTTGATGGCCTTCTCGCACTCCTCGACGGCCGCGGGGATCTTCCCCTCGCGCTTGTACTGCAAGGCCAGGTTGTAGTGCCCGGCCGCCTCGTCGGCGCGCGCGAGTCGCGGGCCGAGCAGCGCCAGGACGAGGGTCAGGATCCGCAAGGTGGACCGTCTCATGCCGTCCTCCGCGCGTCAGCGTATCACGCCGGGGGTCCGGGCGCCGGGCAGTCGCCGGCGGGTGCTATAGTCGGCGCGCACCGATGCTGCAGGCGCTGCTGGTCACGTTCCGTGAAGGGATCGAGTCGTTCCTGATCGTCGGCGTGGTCGCCGCCTACCTCAAGAAGTCCGGCCGGGCCGGCCTCCTGCGGGGCGTCAAGGTCGGGCTGGCCATCTCGGCGGTCACCTGCCTGGCGGGCGCCTGGCTGTGGCTGCAGGTCCCCAACCAGCCGCTCTACGAGGGCATCGCCGCCCTGACCGCCGCGCTGGTCGTGGGGGTGCTGCTGGTCCAGATGGTGCGCTCGGGCCGCCACATGAAGAGCCAGATCGAGGCCCGCGTGGCGCGCGCCACCGCCCCGCGCGCGGACGCAGGACCGGACGCGCGCCCGTCGCTGCGCGCGCTGGTCGCCGTCGCGGCGGTGACGACCCTGCTGGTGACCCGCGAGGGGCTCGAGGCGGTGTTCTACCTGGGCGTCCAGGCGCTCGCGTTTCGTGGCACCGGTCAGGGCGTCGCGATCGTGGTCGGCGCCGTGCTGGGCCTCGCGGGGGCGGGCGTGGCGGCCTGGGGCTGGACTCGTTTTGGCCACCGGTTGAATTTGGGAATCATCCTCAAGGTGACCGCGCTGTTCCTGGGCCTGTTCCTGCTGCAGCTGGTGGTCTACGGCGTCCACGAGCTCGCCGAGAGCGGCGTCATCAAGGGGAGCCAGTCGTTCCATGACGCGACCGAGGTGCTGGGCCCCGACGGCAAGATCGGCCATGTGCTGTCGTACTCGTTGCTGGCCGCGCCGCTGCTGTACGTCGTCTGGGCGCGGCGCGCGCGCGGCCGGCGCCGCCCGCCCGTCGCGGCCTGATCATTCACAACGGCGCGTAGAGGACGCGCGAGAGCACCCGGTAGCCGTGGCGCTCGTAGAAGGCGTCGGCGGCCTCGTTGCCGGACCAGGCAGTCAACACCATCTCCGTGGCGCCTCGGGCGCGGGCCCATTCGCCGGCGGCGGACAGCAGGCGGCTGCCGATGCCGCGCCGCCGGTGGCGGGCGGCCACCACCAGCGTCTCGACGTGGCCGCGCCGCCTCGGGTGCATCAGCGGCTCGGGCGGCGTGTCATAGACGCGCACCGCAACCAGCCCCAGGACCGCCGGGATGGGTGGCTCGTCGACGGCGACGACGGCGGCTCCGTGCGCGTCCCCCAGCAACCGCCGCCACTCGAGCTCGGCGCGTGGTGCCGACCGGAAGAAGGACGGCGCCAGCCGCGCGTGCAGCTCGTCGATCTCGCGCAAGAGCGCCTGTATGCCGGGCCAGTCCTCGTGCAAGCCCCGGCGGAGGGTGACCTCGCCGGCGCCGGTCATCCGGGCGGCCGGTCGTCTTCGCCGTCGGTGAGCTCGAGCGCGAACCGCCGGTTCATCGCTCCGTAGACCAGGTCTTCGATCTCGGTCTCGGTCGACATCGTCAGCGCCTGCGCCAGCAGCCGCTCCGCGTCCGCGATCTCGGTCGAGCGGATGATCGATTTGACGACCGGGATCTGCCGCGGCGCCATCGACAGGTTGCGCAGCCCCAGCCCGATCAGCACCCAGGCGAGGATCGGGTCGCCGGCCATGTCGCCGCACATCGCGACCGGCTTGCCCATCCGCTCGGCGCCCACGACCGTCTGGCGCAGCGCGCGCAGGATCGCCGGGTGCAGCGGGTGATACAGGTACCCGACGTGCTCGTCCTCGCGGTCGGCCGCCAGCGCGTACTGGATCAGATCGTTGGTCCCGATGCTGAGGAAGTCGCACTCGGCCGCCAGCAGGTCCGCGATCAGGGCCGCGCTGGGGGTCTCGATCATCACGCCCAGTGGCACCGTCTCCGCGTGCGGGACGTTGCGCCGGTGCAGGTCCTCGTGGACCTCCGCGCACAGCTCCTTGGTGGCCCGCAGCTCGGCGACGCCCGAGATCAGCGGGAGCAGGATCTGCGTCGGCCCCTCGGCTGCGGCCCGGTAGAGCGCGCGCAGCTGGGTGCGGAACACGTCCGGGCGCTTCAGCGAATAGCGAATCGAGCGCAGGCCCATCGCCGGGTTCGTGCCCACGGGGATGCGCACCGACGGTGGCAGCTTGTCGCCGCCCAGGTCCCGCGTGCGGAAGGTGTTGGGCCGCCCGCCCGCGCTGCGCAGCGCGCCGACGGCGTGCGCGTACTGCTCGTCCTCGGTCGGCAGCTCGTTGCGTTCCAGGTACAGGAACTCGGTCCGGAACAGGCCCACCGATTCGGCGCCCAGGTCGACGGCGATCGGGATCTCTTCCAGCATCTCGACGTTCGCCGACAGGTGGACGATGGTCCCGTCCTGGGTCTGCGTGCGCAGGTCGCGGATGGCGGCCAGCCGGTGCGACCGGGCGCGGTGCACCTCGGCCCGGGCCTGGTAGCGGCGCAGCGCCTCCTCGTCGGGGTCGAGGATCACCTCGCCGCGGAACCCGTCGATGACGACGGTCATCCCCGACCAGGCCTCGTGCCCCAGGCGCTCGACGCCGACGACGTAGGGCAGCCCCAGCGCGCGCGCCACGATGGCGGTGTGCGACGTGCGGCCGCCGCCCTCCGTGCAGAAGCCGGCCGCCTCGGCGCGCCCCAGCTGCGCGGCGTCCGCGGGCGACAGCTCGTGGGCGACGGCGATGCACCCCTTGGGCGCGTGCTCGGCCGACGCGTGCTCGCGCCGCCCGACCAGCGTGCGCAACAGGCGCTCGCCGACCAGCGCGACGTCGCTCTTGCGGTCGCGGAAATAGGGGTCCTCGATCTTCTCGAAGACGGCCTGGATCTGGTCCAGGGCCTTGCGCACGGCCCACTCGGCCGCCGTCTGCTCCTCCCGGATCAGGCGGCGCGCCCGCTCGACCAGGTGGACGTCCGACAGCATCAGCCGGTGCGCCTCCAGGATGCGGTACTGGTGGTCGTCGCCTTCCGTCGCCGCCAGCTGCGTCTGGATGCGCGCCAGCTGCTCGTCCGTGTCCAGCAGCGCCTGCTCGAAGCGGGCGATCTCGGCGTCGACCTCGCTGGCGGGGATGCGCCGTTCGTGAATGTCGACCCGGCTGGTCAGCACGTGCGCGACGCCGATCGCGATCCCCGGGGACGCGCCGACGCCGGTCAGACGCTGCATCAGGGGTCGATCCCCTCGCCGAACCCGCTGGCGACGAGATCAGCGAGGGCGGTCACCGCCTGCTCGGCGTCTTCACCCTCGCACACCAACTTCATCGCGACGCCGTGGGCGGCCACCAGCGTCAGCAGCCCCATGATGCTCTTCCCGTTGGCCTCCTGGCCGTCCTTCACCACCTTCACCTCGCTCTTGTACCCATTCGCGGTCTGGACGAAACGGACCGCCGCCCGCGCATGCATCCCCAGCCGGTTCCGCACCTGCACGTCACGCTCTGACCGCGCCATCTCTAGTGCCGCTCTTCCCGCGGAATCGTCATTTTTCCCGTCAACTCGGAGCCGAGCCGGATCGACCGCTTGCCGACCTCCTTGGCGATCTCGGCGATCTCCACCGGCCGCAACGCGCGGCGGTCGACGGTGGCAAGCTTGATCAGCATCGGCAGGTTTATACCGCAGACAATCTCGACCGCGCGGGTGCCGTCCAGCATGGCCAGCGAGGCGCGGAAGGGCGACGACCCGTGCACGTCGGCCAGGATCAGGATCCCCGCGCCCGCGTCCACGCGCCCGCAAGCGGCCTCGATGCGCGTGACCTGCTGCTCGAAGGAATCGTCCAACGTGATGGAGACCGCCGCCGACGCGGGAATCTTCCCGACCAGCCCCTCGGCCGCCGCCAGCAGGCATTCGCCGCTGCCGCCGTGGGTCACCACGACGAGCCCGACCATCGGACTCGACTGTTGCTCGCTGGACGCCATCGGCCCCCCAGTTTACTCCTAACTAAGCCGACCCGCCGTGCTGGATGTCGCGGTGGCGGACGGAGATGCTGAAGGGGCCGCTGATCCGACGCGCCAGCTCCTTGGCGATGGTGACCGAGCGATGCCGGCCGCCCGTGCAGCCAATGGCCACGGTGGCGTAGGACTTCCCCTCGCGCAGGAACCCGTGAATGGAGAGCCGCAGGAACTTCTCGACCTCCTCCAGGTACCCCTTCGTGTCCGGGGCATCCAGGACGAAGCGGGCCACCAGTTCGTCCTCCCCCGACAGGGCCGACAGCTGCGGCACGAAGAACGGGTTCGGCAGGAAGCGCACGTCCAGCACGATGTCCGACTCGGCGGGGATGCCGTGCTTGAAACCGAACGACAGGAACGTCACCGACAGCTCGCCCTCGCCCCGCCCGTAACGCTCCTGGATCAGCGCGCGCAGCACGTGGACCGTCAGCGTTCCGGTGTCCACCAGGCCGTCAGCCGCCTGACGCAGCTCGGCCAGCGCCTCCCGTTCGGCCGCGATGCCGGCCCGGATGTCCGTGTCGGACAGGGGGTGGCGCCGCCGCGTCTCCGAGAAGCGCCGGATCAGGATCTCGTCCGAGGCGTCGAGGTACAGGACCTCCACGGTGTGGCCGGCCTTGCGCAGGTTCGCGAACAGCGCCGGCGCGCCCGCCAGGAACGCGCCCCCTCGCGCGTCCAGCCCCAGCGCCGCCCGGTCGATGTCCGTGCGCGCCTGGAACAGCTCGATGAACTCCGACACCAGCGGCAGCGGCAGGTTGTCGACCGCGTAGAAGCCCAGATCCTCCAGCGCGCGCAGCGCCGTCGACTTGCCGGCGCCGGAGACCCCCGTGACGACGACCAGCCTCATTCGACGTCGTCCCGCCAGCGCCGCTCGCGCGCGTCGGCCAGCGCGCGGTCGAGCCGCTCCTGAAATTCGCGCGCCGAGTGGTGCCCGCGCACCTGCAGCAACCGGTTGCGGGCCGCCACCTCGATCAGCGAGCTGACGTTGCGGCCGGGACTGACGGGAATGCGCAAGAGCGGCACCTGCACCTCCAGGATCGGATACACCATTTCGTCCAGGCCCAGGCGATCGTGGCTCTCGCTCTGGTC
>CAZPUH010000702.1:0-19004 GCA_964589215.1 uncultured Myxococcales bacterium
GGGGTACCTGACGGGGCTGGCCGGTGACAAGGCGACCGCCGAAGATCTCCTGCAGCAAACTTTCATGAAACTTCACCAGTGCCGGTCGGCGTATGTGAGGGGTGCCAATCCCGTCCCCTGGCTGTACACGATTGCGCACCGGACCTGCCTCGACGAGCTGCGCCGCCGCAAGCGCGCGCGCGTGCGGGTCAGCGCCGACGGCAACCTCCCCCACGAGCCGGCCGTCGACATCTCCGGGTTGGCGAACCCGGAGCCGCCCGGCGCCGACGAGGCGACCGTCGCGCGCGGCATGGCCGCCCTGGCCAGCCTGCCCGAGCCGCTCAAGCAAGCGGTGCTGCTCACCAAGATCCACGGCCACTCCACGGCGGAGGCGGCCGCCATCGCGGGCACGACGGTGGGCGCCATCAAGGTGCGCGCCCACCGCGGCTACCAGGCGCTGCGCCGCAAGCTGCTCGGCACGCCGGGCGCGGGCGCCGTCACGCTGGCGGAGGCCCCGTGAAAGGCACCATGACTGACGACCAGGGCGCCGATCTCGTCGGCATGGGCCTCCTGCAAGCCACGACCGCGCCCCCCGGGCCGTCGCCGGCGCTGCTGGCCGCCGTCGGCCGCGCCCGGCCCGTGCGCACGCGGGTCCCGATCCGCACGCTGCTGATCGTGGCGGCGGCGGCCGCCGTCTACCCGGTTGCGGCCATTGCGGTTTACCCGTTCCGCAAGGACCTGCACGCGCTGCCGCCGCTCTGGGTGGCGGCGGTCGCGCTGGTCTGGGCCGCCGGCTTCGTGGTCCCTCTGGCGGCGGCCCTGCTGCCCCGCGCCGGCCAGGTCCTGCCCGACGGACGGCGCGCCGGCGCGGCGGCGCTGCTCGCGTCGCTGACGCTGGTGCTGGTCGGCCTGCTGTTCACCGTCGACGCGCCGGGGATGACGATTCTGCCGCGCACCACCTGGGCCGGCTTCCTGCACCTGTGGTGGCACTGCGTCTCGTTCAGCCTGAAGGTGTCGGTGCCCGCGGTCCTGGCCGGGGCGCTCGTGTTCCGCAACCTCGCCGTCGCCAACCTGGTGCGGGTGGGCGCCGCGATCGGGGCGGCCGCCGGCGCGCTGTCCGGGCTGACCTTGCACGGCCTCTGCCCCTACGGCGGGGCGGCGCACGTCGGGCTGGCGCACGGCGGCGGCGTCGTCATCGGCGCGGTCCTCGGCGCGCTGTGGCTGCCGTTTCTCGTCCGCCTCGGACGCCCGCGCGGCGAGTAGACGACGCGCGCTCAGTTTCCGGGCGTGGGGCGCTTGAGCCCCAGCTTGCGCATCCGCCCGCGCAGCGTGTTGGGGTGCAGGTTCAACGCCTTCGCGGCGCCGCGATCCCCCTCGATCAACCAGTTTCGATCCACGAGCACCGCATGAATGTGACGTCGCTCGACGTCCTCCAGCGTGACGCCCGGGGACGCGGCGGGCGCCGGCGCGGCGGCCGGCTCGCCGAGATCGCTCGCCAGCGCGAGGACGTCCCCCTGCGACAGGACCACCGCCCTCTCGATCACGTTCTGCAGCTCGCGGACGTTGCCGGGCCAGGCATAGGCGCGCAGCCGTTGCAGCGCCTCCGGCGACAGGTCCGCCACCGGCCGCCCCAGCTTCTTGGCGAACTTGCCCACGAAGAACCGGGCCAGCAGCTCGACGTCGCCGTCGCGCTCGCGCAGCGGCGGCACGCGCAGCGGGACCACGTTCAGCCGATAGTAGAGATCGCCCCGGAACGTGCCGGCCGCCACCGCCGCGCCCAGATCGCGGTTGGTCGCCGCGATGACCCGCACGTCGACCTTCACGGTGCGGCTGCTGCCGACCGGCTCGAACTCCTGCTCTTGCAGGACGCGCAGCAGCTTGACCTGCGCCTCCAGGGGCAGCTCGCTGATCTCGTCCAGGAAGATCGTCCCCTGGTCGGCCAGCGCGAACCGCCCCTCCCGGTGGGCGAGCGCGCCCGTGAACGCCCCTTTGACGTGCCCGAACAGCTCGCTCTCGACCAGCCCAGCGCTGATCGCGCCGCAGTTCACCTTCACCAGCGGGCGGTCCTTGCGCCTGCTGCGGTCGTGCAGCGCCCGCGCGATGAGCTCCTTGCCCGTTCCGGTCTCGCCCGCGATCAGCACGGTCGAATCAGCGGCCGCGATCTGTTCGACCTGGCGCAGCAGCTCGCGCAGCGCCGGACTGGTGCCCACGATCTCCGAGTGGTCGTGCTCGCCGCGGATCTCCTCCTGCAGGTAGCGGTTCTCGGCCTGCAGGCGCGCCTTCAGCGCCGCGATCTCCTCGTAGGCCCGCATGTTCGCCAGGGCCAGCGCGATCTGGTTCCCCACGGCCGCCAGGAACCCGGCGTCGTCCTCCGTGAACTGGCCGGCCGTCTGGCTCCCCAGCGTGACCGTCCCGATGCTGCGCCCGTCGATCACCAGCGGCGCCGTGCAGAGCGAGCGGATCCCCTCGTCGTACAGGCGCCGCTCGGGCGTGAACTCCATCTCGCGAGCGAGGTCCCGGCGCAGCAGCGTGCGCTGGTGGTCGAACACCCACCCGACGTGACTGTCCTTGCGATCCAGCGCCACGCCGACCGGGTAAGTCTTGGGCGGCAAGCGGCCCGCCAGCGCCAGCACGCGCATGACGTCGGTGCTCGGCTCGTGCAGCGCCAGCGCCGCCCGGTCGAACGGAACGACCCGGAACAGCGCCTCCGAGATCGACCGCAGCAACGAGTCCTGCGTGAGGTTCGAGATGATGGCGTTGTTCACCGCCAGGATGGCCCGCTCGCGCGCCTCGGCCCGCTCGCGCCCGCGCTCGGAGCGTTCCAGCGCGCCGCCGGCGAAGTCGCGCGCCCGCTCCAGGACCAGGCGGAGCTGACTCTCGAGCGCCGCCAGGGCGGCGGCCTGCTCGGCGGACAACCCGGGCCCCGGCGCGCTTTTCAGGGCGGACGCCCGCCGGGCCAGTTCGACCAGAGATTCGTTCAGGTCAGGTGGATCATGCGCGGTCACCAGAGACCCCGGCTGGGGCCATTCTTACACCCCTTTCAGCCGTTTCGGGCCACCAGCTCGGCGTCGATCTCGATGGCGACCTCGTCGCCCACCGCCACGCCGCCCGCCTCGATCGCCAGGTTCCACTTCAATCCCCAGTCCTTGCGGTTGACGCGGGCACGGGCGCTGACGCCCCGGCGGGCGTTGCCCCACGGGTCCTGAATCGCCGGCCCCAGGGCCTCGACCTCCAGGGTGACCGGCCGGGAGACGCCGCGGATCGTCAAGTCGCCCGTCACGCGCAGGTCGCCCGCCAGGCCGCGCGGCGCCTCGACGCGCGTCGAACGGAACGTCACGGTCGGGTGATTCTCGACGTCGAAGAAGTCGGCGCTGCGCAGGTGCTCGTCCCGCTTGGCGTCCCGGCTGTCGATGCCGCGCACGTCGACGCTGACGTCGATGCGCGAGCGGGAGACGTCCTGCTCGTCGATGAAGACGGTTCCGCTGACCGGGCCCAGGTGCCCCCGGACGTGCGAGACCATCAGGTGGCGCACGCGGAACCCGGCGGTGGCGTGCGCGGTGTCGATGTCCCAGCTGCGAGCGGTCGCGGGCGCGGGAACGGGGAGGGCCTGCGGGGTGGCGGAAGAATCGAAGGTGTTGGCGGTGGTCATGTGGAAGCTCCTTTCACCCCTGAAGATGCGCGCGCCCCGCCCATTCGACAAATGGATGGTTTATATGAGTTATATTTGTCTGATGAATATCGCGGCGGTGAACCTGAACCTGCTCCCCGTGCTGGACGCGCTGCTGACCGAGCGCAGCGTCAGCCGGGCGGGGGCCCGCCTGGGGCTCTCGCAGCCAGCCGTCAGCAACGCGCTGGCGCAGCTGCGCGCGCTGATCGGCGATCCGCTGCTGGTGCGGCGCGCGAACGGGATGATCCCGACCGAGCGGGCCTTGGCCCTGGCGCAGCCGGTACGGGCGGCGATGGCGGCGATCGAGCAAAGCCTGGCCCCGCCTGCCGTCTTCGATCCGACCACCGCCGCGCGCGACTTCGTCATCGTCACCAACGACTTCGTGGCGTTCGCGTTGCTGCCGCGATTGCTGGCCCGGCTACAGCGCGAAGCGCCGCAGGTTCGGCTGCAGGTCCGCGCGTTTCAGGAGCACGTCGTCCCCCCCGATCTGGCGCGCGGCGACGCCGACCTGGTGCTGGGGTTCAGCCGCGCGCTGCCGCCCGGCCACCACGGGACGGATCTGTTCGCCGACCATTTCGTGTTCGTCGCGCGCCAGGGGCACCCGCGCGTGCGCGGGCGCATCACGCTGGCGACCTACACCAAGCTGGCCCACGTGCTGGTCTCGCACGAGCCGAACGCGCGCGGCATCGTCGACGACGCGCTGGCGCAGCGCGGCCTCAGCCGGCAGGTCGTCCTGCGGCTGTCCCACTTCCTGCTGGTGCCGGCGGTCATCGCCGCGACCGACTACGTCGCCGCCCTCAGCGAGGTGGTGGCCCGCGGCTTCGCGCGCACCCTGCCCCTTCAGGTGCTGAAGATGCCGATCGACGTGGGGGGCGGCACCGTCCGCATGATCTGGCACGATCGAACCGACGCCTCGCCGCCGCACGCCTGGTTCCGCGGCCTGGTCCACGAGGTGGGGACCGCGCTCGGCCGACGCTAGGGCTTGCCCGCGCGCTCGCGCTCGAGTAGCGCCCGCTTGCGGGCTACGCCCCAGCGGTACCCCGAGAGGTCGCCGTCACCGCGAACCACGCGGTGGCACGGGATGGCCACGGCCACATGGTTGCTGGCGCAGGCGCGGGCCACGGCGCGGGCCCCGTTCGGCACGCCCACGGCCGCGGCCAGCTGAGCGTAAGAGATCGTCTGTCCCGCGGGAATGGCCATCAAGCTCTGCCAGACGCGCAGCTGAAAGACGGTTCCCCGGACGTCCAGCGGCAGCACGGCGGGCGCCGCGGGGTTTTCCACCAGGCCCAGCACGGTCGCGACCAGCTGTTCCATCCCACTCCCCCCCTCGGCGCGCGCGGCACGCGGGAAACGTCGCGCCAGCTCGGCAATCAGCGTGCCGGGGTCGTCGCCGAGAAGGACGCAGCAGACCCCCCGTTCGGTCGCGGCGACCAGCAGCCATCCCAGGCTGCAGGGGCGTGTCACGAACGCCATCCGGACCTCCGCCCCGCCCGCCCGGTATGCGGCCGGCGTCATCCCCAGCCAGCGCCCCGCCTGCCGGTAAGCGGTTGCGGCAGAGTCATACCCCGCGCCATAGACTGCCGCCGTCACCGACGTCTCCCGCCGCAAGGCGCGGCGCAGGCGTTCGACCCGGCGGCCGTTCGCGTACGCCGTGGGCGTGAGCCCGGTGAGGGCCTTGAATCGGCGCTGCAGGTGGAACGCGCTCATACCCGCGCGGCGCGCGACCGCTCTAACAGCCGCCGGTCCGCCGGCTTCGTCGATGGCCCGACAGAGGCCGAGGATCGCAAGCTCGGCCGCCGGCAGCGACGGCGGCTGGTCGGGCCGGCAGCGCCGGCACGGCCGAAACCCGGCCTGCCTGGCCGCGGCCGCGCTCGCGTGGAACTCGACGTTCTCGCGTCTCGGCAGGCGCGCTCCGCACGACGGCCGGCAGTAAATCCCGGTCGTGCGGACCGCGTAGACGAAGGCGCCGTCCGCCGCGCGGTCGCGCGCGGTCACGGCCGCCCAGCGCGGGTCGGATCCAGCTCCTGCCACAGGCACGGTTTCCGTCTTCACGCTTCACACGATATCCACCGGCGCCCAGCGCTGCACCTCACCCGTTGCGGTCGAATTCGGTGCGCACAGCTGTGGCTGGTCAAGGACAGGCTAATTGTCTATGTTAGCGGGCTTGGCGCCATCGGACGCGCGAAGAAATGATCAGGCAAAGAGCAGGCCGTCCATGAAAAAGGTCCTCGTTTTCACAGCCACTTACAACGAGGCAGAGAACATACCCGCCCTCGTGGACGCGGTGCTCTCGATCCTCCCCGAGAGTGAGATGTTGGTGGTCGACGACAACTCGCCGGACGGCACCGGGCCGCTGCTGGATCGGCTCTCGGCGACCATCCCCCGCCTGCACGTCGTGCACCGACCGCGCAAGAACGGTCTCGGAACGGCCCACAAGATCGCGATGAAGTACGCGTTGGCGCACGGATACGAGGCGCTGGTCACGATGGACGCGGACTTCTCCCACGATCCCAGCTACCTGCCGCGCATGATGCAGGAGCTCGAGAACGCCGACTTCGTCACCGGGTCGCGGTACGTCGCGGGAGGCAGCTGCGAGTACCCGCTGTCGCGCGTCCTGCTGAGCCGGGTCGCAAACACGCTGACGCATCAGCTGCTGGGCATTCCGGTCCACGAAACGACCACGGCTTACCGCGGCTTCCGCCGGTGGTTGCTGGAGCGAATGAACGTCGACGCCATCCAGTCGGAGGGCTACTCGTACTTCGTAGAGGCGATCTACCAGGTGGCGTTGCTGTCGCGCGCCGGGACGCCGCCCGTGCGCATGGCCGAGTTCCCCATCCGGTTCGCCGACCGGCGCGCCGGGTCCTCCAAGATCTCGAAGAAGGAGATCTGGAAGGGCTTCTCGACGCTCTTTCGATTGTCCGCCAAACGGGCGACCTCCTTTCTGGCGGGGGGCGTCGCGCCGCCCGCGCCGACGACCGCGCCGCCCTCGGCCGCGCCGTGCGCCGACTGCGGTTCGGTCTTCTTCACGGAGCTGGTTCCACCCACGGTCGACAGCCCGGGCCGGGCGCAGTGCCTGGGCTGCGGAAAGCTCGTGGAGCGGGCGCTCGCGCCCGGAGAGGACGCCGCCAGAACGCGGCTCGACTCCAACCTTTCGGCCTCCGCCTCATGAGCGACGCGAAGGGACAGGAACGGCTCGCGCCGCTGGACGCCCTGCGCGGCCTCGCGGCGCTGGGGGTGTCGGTCTTCTCGCACTACCAGCACTTCGGCGGCGACAAAGCCAAGTACCCGCTCAGCAACCTGCTCGTCACTCACTGGGTCTACGAAAACGCCTGGCTCTTCGTCGATCTCTTCTTCGTGTTGAGCGGCGTGGTGCTCACGTATCGCTACCTCGAGCCCATCGCCAGCGGGGCGCTGGAGGGCCGCCGCTTCTTGAACCTGCGCATCTCGCGCCTGTATCCGCTGCACGTCGCGGCGCTGCTGGTGTGCGCGGCGGTCGAGTGGACGTGCCTCGCGCGTCACGAACCGACCATCATCTATCAGGGGAACAACGACCTCTATCATTTCACCCTTCAGCTGCTCTACCTGCACACGTTCTTCGAGCACGGGTGGTCGTTCAACGAGCCGTCCTGGTCGGTCTCGGGCGAGGTGCTGGCCTATGTGCTGTTCTTCGTCTACGCCCGTCGCGGCCGCGATCGGTACGTGTGGCTGGCGGTCGGCATGGTGGTTCTGGGCATCGCCCTTCAGAGCCCTGGGTGGAACCTGCCGATCCTGAACTCGCAGCTGGGACGGGCGCTGGTCGGATTTTTCCTGGGCTCGCTCGGCTTCATGGCCATGCGCGCCCTCGACCGCCGCGGCCAGGGGGCGATTTTCGGCTGGGCCTGCCTCGCCGTGCTGGCCGTCATCTGCGTGCTGGCGTCACTGATCGGCTTTCACGAGCTGATCGGCTCGACGCCGCTGCCCAACGCCCTGGCGGTCTTTCCGCTGGTCGTGTTCGCGTCGCTGCGCGTGCCGCCGCTGGCGCGCGTGCTCTCGCTGCGTCCGCTGACCTTCCTGGGCGACATCTCGTACGCCGTCTACCTCATCCATGTCCCCATGCAGATGATCTTCCTGGCCATCGCGCGCACCGTGCACTGGGAGATCCCCACAGAAAGCCCCTGGCTCCTGGCCGGTTTCGCTGTCGTGCTCGTGTCGGCGGCGACCGCGACGCACTACGGGTTCGAGCGGCCCGTCCGCCGGTGGCTCCGCACCCGCGGCGAGCGCGTCGCGCTGGCGCCCGGCACGGTGGCGGCCGCATAGGCGGTCGCGCGACTCAGTCGGGCCGGACGTACACCTCGGGCGTCAGGGCCCGGTAGTGGTGGTTGGTCAGGAACGGCATCCACAGCGCCCGCTGGTGGCGCTCTCGCGCGTAGCCGAAGCTGGGATCCAGGACCACGATCTTGGGGCGATTGCGCTCGAGCTCTTCGTACACCGGGCGCAATTTCTCTTCGTCTGTGCTGCCGACGTAATAACCCAGCACGGGGTCCAGAAAGTTGCTCTCGCGAACGGCTGAGAGGCGGTTCACCTGGACGTACAGGATCGGGTTCCCGTTGGTCGCGATCCGGTCGTTCGGGCCGCTGTTCTTCTGGATCAGGTCGAACGCGCCCGGGAACGGCTCGACCATCGGCGAGGGCATGGTGCGGGTCCCATACACGGGACGCTCGGCCTGGATGCGCGGCCAGAGCGCGATCGCGAGCGCCGTCAGCGTCGCCACCCGCAGCAGCCAGCGCGTGCCTGCCGCCAGCGCGCTGACCGCCGGAGCGGCCGCGTCCAGCGCCACGGCCACCAGGAAGAACAGCCCCGCCAGGACCATGTTGTCGTAGTGCCGCCAGGGGCAGTTGCTGGCCACGACGGCGAACATCGACATGAACAGCGCCAGCAGACCGCCGGCGACCAGCGGCAACGCGCGGCGCCTGAAGAACACCACCAGCCCGGCCAGAAACGGGATCAAGAACCCCATCGTCTGCAGGTTGGCGTAGTCGTTCACCAGCGTCGTCCACTGGCGCATCAGGTCGTTCAGGGGCGTGGTGGGCTTGAACACCCCGCCGGCGACGCAGAACGACAGCACGGGATCCCGGTAGAGGACGTTGTACCGGCTGATCATGTGCAGGTACGCCTTCATCGCGCCCGTCGGGATCATGTACAGGCACAGCCCACCCAGGATCACGGCGCCGCCGATCGACGAGTGCTTCAGGTAGGCGAGCGCATCGCGGCGGAGGGTGCCCCGGCGTTCGCTGGCGAAGAAGCAGGCCGCCCACGTCACGACCGAGGTCGGCAGGAAGGGGTCCTTCGAGAGTGCCGCCGCGATCAGCAGCGCCGTGCCGACGCCCTGGGCAGCCGCCGGCCAGGACGTCCGCGCCAGCAGGAACGCCGTGCCCAGGTAGTAGTACGCCAGACCGATCGACTCCGTGTCGGAGAGAGCCGTGTCGTGGAAGAACTCGTTGACCCACAGCTGGATCAGCGCGAGCGAGAAGCCCATGGCCAGGACGCGATCGATGCGCCGGGTCCGCAACGACGCCTGCAGCGCCAGGATCGACAGCAGCGGGAAATAGGTGAAGAACGTGCGGTAGCCAAATCCGTCGAGTCCGTTGATCGCCAGCGCCAGACCGAAGGTGAGGAACGTGAAAGGCGGCTTGAACTCCATGAAGTCGCGATACAGCACCTGCCCCTTGCCGATCGCCCACCCGCCCCAGAGGAAGTACCCTTCGTCGCCCCACCCTCCCCGGTGTCTCATCCCGTCGTTGAAGAGCAGGAACACATAGGCCGGCACGATGAAGGTGACCAGCGTTCCCAGGGCGGGAACGAGGGCGGCGCGGAATTCGGGGCGCGACCAGAGCGGCCGCTCGCGAAGGCCGCGCGCCTGCTCGCGCGCCGCCTGCGCCAGCCGTGACAGGTGGCCGCGGAGGTCCGGTCTCCTCATTCAGCGGGCCGCTCGGTCATCATCATTCGAGCGAGCTGGTCGAAGCCGACGCGCGGCGCCCAGCCCAGCGAGCGGATCCGGTCGGGCCGCGACAAGATGCGGCCGTGGTCCCCGCGTGCGGCGGACGCGACCTTGACGTGGTCCTGCCAGCGACGCCCCGCGATTGCGAAACAACGCTCGACCCACTCCTGGATCGAGTGCCCTTCGCCCGAGCCGATGACGGCCTCCGTGACGTCGTCCTGCTCGACCAGCGCCAGCATGGCGCGGGCCACATCGCCGGCGAACGTCCACTCTTTGACGACGGAGACGTCGGCCAGCTCGAGCGTCTCCGAGCTGCCCGCCGCGATCCGGCGGGCGGCCGAGGCGATCAGCTGGCTGACGTGCCGCGGAGGGCGGCGCGGGCTGTCGTGGTGGAACAGATAGCCGACATAGGTCCGCAACCCTTTCGACCGGAAGTAGCGCGCGGCGTACACGGACTGAATGCGCGCCACGGAGTAGGCGCTGGACGCCTCGAAGGGCGTCTCCTCGTCGATCGGAGAGCCGTCGTTTCGGAACTGCAGCGCGGAGCCGGCCAGGAAGACGCGCGCCGCGGGACAATCCACGCGGGCGGCTTCCAGCACGTTGAGCGTCCCGGTCGAGATCGTCTCGTGGTTCTCGAACAGCGCCTCGTGCCGCGCCGTCGAGTTGGCGGCCAGATGAAAGACGAACGCGGGCTGCACGGCGCGCAACACGGCAGCGACGTCCTCTCGGCGCGACACGTCGCCCCTCTGCCAGGGCCCGCCACGCGAGACGCCGACGGCTTCGATGCCGCGTTGCCGGAGCTCGTCGACGAGGTAGAGCCCGTCCTGCCCGTTCGCCCCGAAGACGACCGCCTTCACGCGCGGACGACTTCGATTTCGGGCAGCGGAAAGATCATCCCCACCCCGGACGCGAGCGTCGCCTTCTCGCGCTGGATGAATTCCTCGCGGAAGTGCCAGGGCAGAACCAGGTAGTAGTCGGGCTTGGCAGCGCGCGATTCTTCCTCGCTGACGATCGGGATGTCCGTCCCCAGCGTGCGCGCTCCGTACTTGTCCGGGTTGCGCTCGGCGCAGACGTCCACCAGCCGACCGTCGATGCCGCACCACTGCAGGATCGTGTTCCCCTTGGTCGAGGCGCCGTAGACGTGCACGCGCTTGCCCTCCGAGCGCAACTTCTTCAGCAGCGACGAGAGCTGCTCGCCGTGGACGTTGACCCGCTCCTGGAAGTGACGGTACGGCTTGTCCGTGTCCAGCTGCAGGTCGAACTCCTGCTGCCGCATGGTGCGAATGTTCCGCGTGAACTCGTCCCGGCGATACGCGACGTTGGCAGCGTGGGTGGCGTACACCCGGATCGACCCGCCGTTGCTGGAGTTGAGGCCGACGTTGACCACACGCAGCCCCGCGTTCCGCAGGATGTATTCGATGACCGCCAGGCTGTAGTACTCGAGGTGCTCGTGGCAGATCGTGTCGTAGCTGGTCATGCGGAGCATCGTCGGCATGTACGACATCTCGATGCACCAGATGCCCGTCGGCGACAGAATCTTCTTCACCGACTGCGCGAACGCGATCGGATCCTCCAGGTCATAGAACATCGCGATTGAGGTCACGATGTCGCACAGCGACCCGTTCAGGACCGACGTGAGCTCCTCGGACGGGAACAGCTCGCGAACCACCTTGATGTCGGCCGGAACTTCGCGGGCGAGATCGGAGGGATCGATGCCGACCTTCGTGAAGCCCTTGGGGAAGGCCGACAGCAGCGTGCCGTCGTTGCAGCCGATGTCCAGCACCAGACCACTGGGCTTGCCGTACAGACCCGTCGCTTCCTCGGCGATGCCAGCCAGGTGGTTGCGCATGGTGGCGTTCGTTCCCGAGCGATACCAGTAGACCGAATACAGCACCTCGGGCGGAACCGTGAACTCCATCTGGAGCAGCCCGCATGCCTTCTCGTCGCGCATCGGATCGCAACGGACCAGCGAGGTCGGTACGCGCCGCAGCGGCGGCTGCTGCCGGCCGGGCTTGACGAACGAGCCCTGCAGGTACTGCTCACCGAGATCGATGACCTTCGTCAGGGCCGAGGACCCGCAAACCCGGCAGGTCTTCCGGTGAATGAGATGCATACGATCCGATACACCGTCCGCGCCGTCGCATCAAGCCGCCCGGTCAGGGAAGCGGGTGTTCCCCGCCCCGACGCCGTCATGCTAGAAGGCGCCATCTCGTTCCGCGACATGAGTCATTCCGTTGAGGACGGCGCCGGGCCCGAAGGACGGTTCCGCGCCGCCTGGGTCGCGCGGCGGGTCTGGCCCGCGGCAGCCTGGTTGGTCGGACTGGTGGCCTGCCTGGCGACCCGCCGGTGGAGCGCCTGCATCTCGGCCGCCATCTGGGGGCTGGTGCTGCTGGGGTCGTTCACGGCCTGGGGACGCCTGGTCACGAGCGCGCTGAGCGACGACCGGCCTTTCGGCTGGGGGCTGCACGCCGCGCTGGGGATGGCGGCGACGGTGTTCGTCTTCGGGGCGCTCGCGTGCGTGCGCCTGGTCTCGGTCCCTGCGGTCGTGGTCTGGTCGGCTGCCGGGCCGCTGCTGGCCGCGATCGATCGCCTGCTGGGGCGCGGCGGCGCGCTGGCCCCGCTGGACCAGAGTCTCCGCACGGCCGTGCGGCGGTTCCAGCCGGTCTTTGCCCTGGCGCTGGCCATCCTGTCCATCGCCGTCGCGCTGCAGTACGCGCACGCGGCGATGAACGCGTCTTTCAATCCCTGGGACGACGAGATGGCGTACCGGTCGTACATCCGCCAGTTTCTCGAGACCGGCACGCTGCTGGACGGGTTCTCGTTCCGGCGGGTGGGGGCCTATGGCGGCCAGAGCTTGCTGCAGGCGTTCGTGCTGGCCCTCTCGAACCGGGACCGGGTTCACATCCTCGACAACGGCATCTGCCTTCTGAGCGCGTTCGGGCTGATCACCGGCTACCGCGGGCGAGGCGGCCGCAACGGACGCGCCGCGATCGTGCTGGCGGCGTTCCTGCTGGTCACCCTCCCGTACTACCTGCACAACCTGGGCGGCGAGTTCTCGGGCCTGATGTTCTTCCTGGCGCTCTTCCGCGTGTACGACGACCCGGAGTTCGAGAAGGCGTCGCTCCGTTCGAACGCCGTGATGGCCGCCTTGCTGGCGGCGGCCATCTGCACCCTGCGGCAGAACTACATGAGCGCGGCGATCGGATTCGTGGCGCTGGTCCATCTGGCGCTCGTCTGGTTCCCGGGTGAGCGGCCCGCCCGCCACTGGAGGCGCCAGGCGCTCGCCACGGCCGGGGCGACGTTCGTGTTCTTGCTCCCCTGGATCGTGCTCTCGATCGAGGCGATCCACACGCCGCTCTACCCCGTCCTGCGCGGCAACGTCAGGCCCGACTTCGGCATGAGCGGGCACGTCACCTTCGACGAGGAGGTGCGCTGGGCCCTGACGAACCTGTTCATGTTCACCCCGGTCAGCTCGATCGCGCTGTTCTTCGTGGCGGCCGCGCTGCTGCCGCCGCTGCGCCGCTACCGGGCGATTCAAATGTTCATGCTGGCGAACGCGGGCGCGTTCTGCCTGATGATGCACTTCTTCCGCGCCTTCAGCGACGCCGAGAGCATCGCCCGCTACTACTTCGCCTTCTCGGTCGCCTTCTGTCTGGCCGCCGCGCTGCGCGTCGTCTCCGAGGACCCGGTCTGGTTGCGGCGGCGGTCCGTCGCGGCGGCCATCGGTCTGGTCGCGGTGGGGGTCGGCTACCAGTTCTTGAACGAGAAGGACACGATCCTGCGGCTGGCCCTCGCCGACGTGACCGCGTTCAACGATCTGGTGCGGTCGCGGGGCCCCTTCCTGCCGAATACCCCGACCGACGACCAATACAAGCGCCTGCAGGCAAGCGTCCCGCGCGGTGAGCCGATCCTGGTCATGCTGGATCACAGCCACCTGCTGGACAGCCGCCGCAACCCCGTCTTCAACTACGATCACCCGGGGACGATGGGGCCGCATGGCGGTCCGCCCGCCTTCAAGGGCCCCGAGGCGCTGGCCGCTTACCTGCAGTCCGTGGGCATCCGGTACGTCGCCTACCAGATCGGGCCGTCGTCGCCCGAGTACGACGTCGGCTACTGGGAGCGCAAGATCGCGTCGACCGTCGTCGTGAACGGCCGCGGCAACTTCTACAAGGTTCAGGGGCGGTTCGAGCTGGACAGCTTCGCGACGCTTCAGGCGCTGGCGCGCAGCCGCCGGGTCCTCTTCAACGAAGGAGACCTCCGGGTGATCGATCTGAAGACGCCGGCCTGAGCGGTCAGGACCCGCTGCGGGGACGGGCGCGGCTGCTCTGCAGCACGTACTCGCGATAAAATTCGCGCGCGATCATCGCGCACAGCTCGAGGCCGGTGCGGACGTTCTTGGCCTTGCGCTGTCCGCCCAGGCGCGGCGGTTCGTCGGACGGAATCTCGGCGGTGCGGAAGCCGAATCGCGCGAACTGGATCGACCCCTGGGTGGGAAAGCAGAGCCCCGGGCTGTCCATCTCGAGCTGGCGGAACGCGTCCTTGCGGTAGGCGCGATAGCCCATCATGGCGTCGTCGTAGTGCGCGCGGAACAAGATGTTGATGAGCTGCGTGAACCCCCAGTTTCCGAACCTGGTGATCATCGTGTCGTCGAAGCTGCGCGCGCCGCCCGAGTAGCGCGACCCGATGACCAGATCGTACCCCTCTTTGATCTTGGCGATCAGCAGGGGAATCGTCTCGGGCTTGCAGTTCCCGTCGCCCATGAACTCGATGATGATGTCGCCCTTGGCGCGGTCGATCAGCTCCACCATGCCGCGCCCATAGCCACGCTGGCGCTGGCGGAGCACCTGCAGCCCCTGACTTTCGCAATACTCGATCGTTCCGTCGGTCGAGCCGCCGTCGACCACGATGATCTCGTCGACCCAGCTGCGGTCGATCTTCGGAAGGACCTGTTGAATGGCCTCGATCTCGTCGAGCACCAGAATCGCCAAAGTCGACTTCAATTCGCGCGCGTCCGCCATGGGTCGATCGGGGGAGCACACTAGCGTCCCCGCGGGCCCCTGTCTACCTCGGCGGCCGCGGGGTGCCGGCGCCCGATCGGCGACGCGCTAGGGACGCAGCGCTGCGATCGCGGCGCGGTAGCCCGCCGCGCCGCCGGGGGCGTGGAACACGGACGAGCCGGCGACCAGGACGGTCGCGCCGGCCTCGATCACGATCGGGGCGGTGTGGGGGTCGATGCCCCCGTCGACTTCGATGTCGACGGACAGGCCGCGGCGATCGATCTCCGCGCGAAGCTCGCGAATCTTGGGCACGACGGCGTCGATGAACTTCTGACCGCCGAAGCCGGGGTTCACCGACATCACCAGGACCATGTCCAGCTCGGGCAGGACGACGTCCAGGTTGTCGATCGGCGAGTGCGGGTTGAGGGCCACCGCGGCCTTCTTGCCGAGCTCGCGGATGTGCTCGACGGTGCGGTGCAGGTGGGGCGACGCCTCGAGGTGGACGGTCATGCCGTCCGCGCCCGCCTTGGCGAAGGCGTCCAGGTAGCGCTCGGGCTCGACGATCATGAGGTGCACGTCCAGCGGCAACCTGGTGGCCTGCTTCACGGCCGCCACCACCGGCAGGCCGACGCTGATGTTGGGGACGAACCGCCCGTCCATGACGTCGACGTGCAGCAGGTCGGCCCCGGCCGCCTCGACCGCGCGCGCCTCTTCCCCCAGCCGCGCGAAGTCGGACGCGAGGATGGACGGAGCAACCCGAACCGGGCGACGCGTGCTGGCGGAGCTCACGATCTTCATTTTAACCCTCGAACCGCAGGCGGACCGCGAAGAAGCCGTCGGCGTCGTCGCGTTGCGGCCAGGTCCTGACGGCGCCGGCCAGCGGCCCCTCCGCGACCATCAGCCGGGCCCAGGGGACCCGTCCGCCGGCGGCCGACGCCGGCTCGACCCGAAACCGGGGGTGATCCCGCAAAAACGCGGTCACGACGTCCTCACATTCGGCGCGATCGAAGGTGCAGACCGCGTAGACCAGCAGCCCCCCCGGCCGCACGGCGGACGCCAGCGTCGCCAGCATCCCGCGCTGGGCGGCCGCCAGCGCCGTCAGGTCGGCCGCCGTCCGGCGCAAGAGCGCCTCGGGGTGCCGGCGCAGCACCCCCAGCCCGCTGCAGGGCGCGTCCAGCAGGACGCGGTCGAAGGGCGGCGTCCCCGCCGGCAGCGGCGCGGTCAGGTCGGCCTTCATCATCGTCGCCGGTCCGAGACCCAGGCGCTGCAGGGTGCGCGCGGCCTCGCGCAGCTTGGCGTCCGAGATGTCTGCCGCCGTGACCTGGGCGCGCGGCCCGCCCAGCGCCAGCAGGTGCGCGGTCTTGCCGCCGACCCCGGCGCACGCGTCCAGGATGCGCTCGCCCGGGGCGGCCCCGCAGAGCTCGGCGACGACCTGGGCCCCCGCGTCCTGCACGGCGAACAGCCCCGCCCCCCAGGCCGTCGTGGTGGCCGGCGCCTCGAGCCGGCGGGCCAGGATCGCGTCGGGCGCGACCGGCGACGGGTCGAGGCCGGCGTCCGGGCGCTCCTGCCGCAGCCGCTCGATGAGCGCGTCACGATCGATGCGCGCCGTGTTCGCGCGCAGGGTCAGCGGCGCCGCCGCCACGCTGGCGTCCCCGAAGGCGATGGCGTCGGCCGCCGGCAGCTCCGCCAGCGTCAGCCGCGCCAGCCAGGCGGGGAATCCGACCGCGACCTCCAGGTGCATCGCCACGTCGGTGTTCGGATCGGGCAGCGGCGGCTCGCCGGCGCGCCCGAGCTGCCGCAGGATCGCGTTGGCGAACCCGGCCGCGCCCCGCCCCTTCGCCCGCTTGCACGCCTCGACGGCGTCGCTGACGGCCGCGTAGGCGGGGATCCGATCCAGGAACAGCAGCTGGTAAGCCCCGACCCGCAGCGCGATCCGGACCTCCAGGTCCAGCGCGTCGATCCCCTTGTGCGCCAGCGCGCCGATCGCGCGATCGAGGCGCGCCCGCCGCCGCAGCACGCCGTACACCAGCTCGGTCGCCAGGCCGCGGTCGGCCGCCGACATCTGCGGCGCGCGGCCCAGCGCCGCGTCCAGCGCCCGCGCCGCAAACGCGCCGTCCCGCTCGACCCGCGCCAGCACGCCCCGCGCCAGATCGCGCGGCGTCGGTGGCGCAGGCGTCTCCCGATCGCCGGTCACGAGCCCAGCGGCGTTCCGGGCGGCAGGCGATCGCGCGCCAGGGCGGCGGCCATGCGACGGCGCCCGGGAAACTGCAGCTCCGCGAAGGCGACGGCGGTTCCGCCCGCGCACGACACGACCAGGCCGGCCGCGCCCACGTCGCGGATGGTGCCCGGCTGCCCCGCCCCGCTCGCCGCGACCTGAGGCGAAAACAGCTTCACCGGCTCGCCACCCAGCGTGGTGGTGGCGCCCGGCCAGGGGTCGACGCCGCGCGCCTGCGCCGACACCAGCCGTGCAGGCTGGTCCCAGCGCAGGACGCCGTCGGCCTTCGTCAGCGGCGGCGCCAGCGTCGCTGCCGTATCGTCCTGCGGCTGAAACCGAACCGAGCCGTCCGCGATCGACGGCAGCGTCGCCACCAGCAGATCGGCCCCCAGGCGCGACAGCTTGTCGGACAGCGTGCCGGTCGTGTCGGCGTCGTCGATCGGCAGCGTCCGCACCGCCGCCACCGGCCCCGTGTCGAGGCCGGCCTCCATCCGCATGATCGAGACGCCCGTCTCCGTCTCGCCGCGGATGATCGCCCACTGGATGGGGGCGGCGCCGCGCAGCTTCGGCAGCACGGACGCGTGCACGTTGAACGGACCCAGGCGCGGCAAATCCAGCAGCCCCTGCGGCAGGATGCGTCCATACGCGACGACCACGAACAGGTCCGCCGCGAACGCCGCGAGCGTCGACGCCGTCTCGGGCGTGCGGACCTTCTCGAACTGCAACACCGGCACGCCCAGCTTCTGGGCCTCGACCTTCACGGCCGGCGGCGTCGGGGCCTGCCCGCGCCCGGCCGGCCGATCGGGCTGGCTGACCACCGCCTGCAGCGCCGTCTCGGCGGCGACCGCGCGCAGGCACGGCACCGCGAACGCGGGCGACCCGAAGAACACGGTGCGCAAGGCGCGCGCGCTCATCGGGGAAGGTGCGCCGCGTAGCGCGGCCGCAGGCGGGCGTCGGTCAGGATGCGCAGGGCCTCGTCGGCGACCGCGCGGATGTCGGCGATCTGATCGGCGAGCTCGCCGGCCAGCGGCCCCTCGACCGCCGCCGTCTCGCGCAGCACCGCCGCATGGGCGCGCCGGATGTCGTCGTCGCTGGCGGCGCGGGCGACCCCCAGCACCGTGAAGTAGTCCGCTTCCTGCACCACCGCGTGGCGGCGCAGCAGCCGGGCGCGCGGGTCGTCCGCCGGCGGCGGGGCGACCGCCGGGACCGGCATGCCGGGCGACGTGCGTCCCGGCTTCTTGGCGGCGGCGCGCTTCTTCTGGGCGGCGCGGGCGGCGTCCGCCATCAGGTCGGGGTCCGCCTTGCGCGTGAGCTCACCGCCGAAGTCCGACGGCTCGCTGGGCGGGCGAGCCGCCACGATCGCCTCCAGCTCGGCGTCCAGCAAGGCGTCGATGCCCGCCCCCAGCTCGGCGAGCAAGCGGCTCGGGTCAGCGCCCCGCGCCGGCGTCAAGCCGGCCAGCGCCGGAGCGACCAGCGGCTTCAGCCCCGGGCTCGCCACGGTGGGCGCGCCCACCCCCATCTCGGTGCGCTCGAAGTCCGGCTGCGGCCGAGGCGCGGGCCGAGGCGGCGCGCCGCCGCCCAGCCCCATCTCCGTGCGCTCGAAATCGGGCAGCGCGCGCGCCGCCGCCGGGGCGGGGGTCAGGATCGCGCGCGCCTGCGCCAGCAGCAGCTCGGGCGCGATCGGCCGCACGAAGAACCCCTCGGCCAGGTTGCGCATGCGCTCTTCCTCGGCGGCGTCGCCGACCAGGAACACGGGGACACGCCCGCGCGGCACCGTCCGCACCTTGGCCAGCGCCAGCGCCGGGTCGGGGTGCACGATCTGCGGCGCCATCACGATCAGGTCCGGGCGCGACGCCGTGATCCACCCGGACAGGCTCTCGCCGGGCTCGACGGCCAGCGTCTCGAACCCGGCCGCGATCGCCGCCTTGCGGAT
This sequence comes from uncultured Myxococcales bacterium, assembly GCA_964589215.1. Taxonomy (GTDB): domain Bacteria; phylum Myxococcota_A; class Polyangia; order Fen-1088; family Fen-1088; genus JADGRB01. Next base: position 18,769 of record CAZPUH010000702.1, read on the forward strand.
GCGATCGGCCTCGTACGGGCCGGCGATGATCAGCAGCTTCATCCCCCCGGAGGACTTTATCATTCAGAGCACGCTCTGCGGGTCCACGTCGACGGCGACGCGGAGATCGCCCCCCGGCCGCGCCGCGCGCGCTGCCGCCCGCGCGGTGGCCGCCAGCGCCTGCCGGTCGTGGGCGTACAGCCACACCTGCATCCGCGACCGCCCGCGCAGCCGGGCCAGCGGCGCCTCCGCCGGGC
>CAZPUH010000703.1:0-2000 GCA_964589215.1 uncultured Myxococcales bacterium
CGGCGTGAAGCTGTCGTGCATCGCGTTCACGGCGCCGCACGAGGCGTCGGTCGTCACCGTCGCGTACAGCGCCGACGCCGAGACGCCGAACCGCGCCTCCTTGCCCTCCATGTTCCCCAGCGGCTGGCTGATGGGCAGGCCCGCGAAGGCCGGGTTCCCCTTGGCCTCGAAGTGATAGCAGGCCACCACGCCCGCAAAGAACAGCAGCGACATCGCGCCCCACACCGCCCAGCCGTGGCGCTGGTCGCGCGCCATCCGCCCGTACGTGAACGTCAGCCCCGACGGGATCGCGAAGATCATGAACAGCGACAGGAAGTTCGTGAACGGCGTCGGGTTCTCGAACGGGTGGGCGGCGTTGGCGTTGAAGAAGCCGCCGCCGTTGGTCCCCAGCTGCTTGATCGCCTCCTGCGACGCGACCGGCCCGAGGGCGATGGTCTGCTTGGCCCCCTCCAGCGTCGTCACCTCCGCGTAAGCCGACAGGTTCTGGATGACCCCCTGCGCGGCCAGCACCAGACCGAAGACGACGCTGAGCGGCAGGAAGACGTAGACGATGCCGCGGATGAGATCGACGTAGAAGTTGCCCAGCGTCTTGGCGCCGGCGGGGCCTGGCCGTCGGGTGAAGCCGCGCGCCAGGGCCAGCGCCACGCAGATGCCGGCGGCGGCCGAGGTGAAGTTGTGCCAGGCCAGCGCCGCCATCTGCGACAGGTAGCTCATGGTCGACTCGCCCGAGTACCCCTGCCAGTTCGTGTTCGTCGTGAAGCTGGCCGCCGTGTTGAAGGCCGACGTCGGCTCGACGGCGCCGAGGTGCTGCGGGTTGAACGGCAGCGCCTGCTGCACGCGCTGGAGCAGGTAGGTGATCAGCACGCCGGCCGCGCTGAACGCCAGCAGCGCGAACGTGTACTCGATCCACGTCTGCTCTCGCGCCGGGTCGACGCCCGACAGCCGGTAGAGCCAGCGCTCGAACCGCCCCAGCACCTTCGGCAGCGGCGCGCGACCCTCCTCGAACACCCGGTACATGAAGACGCCCACGGGCTTGGTCACGGCGACGATCGCCGCGAAGAACACCAGGATCTGAATCCAACCGACGGTTGTCATGGCAGCCTCAGAACTTTTCCGGTCGAATGAGCGCGTAAACGAGGTAGCCGGTCAGCAGGACCGCCATCAGCGCGCCGATGCCGTAGTCGAGTGTCATCGCGATCTCCTAGAGGCGGTCGAGCGCGCGGGTGTACGCCCACGCGACGGCAAAGAACCCAATGGTGGCCAAGACGAGAACGACGTCTTTCATGGTGCCCAGGTGAGTGAGCAACAGACATGCCACTGCGACGCGCCCCGCACGCCGCTCCCCCGCCCCCCCGAATCGCGCAAAACGCAGGGACGAGGTCGCCCCGACATTGCAACCCCCGTCCGCGTCCCCGGCCTGCTCCTCGTTCCTGCCTCTTCTCACGCTCCTCCGCCCCGGCACGCTCCTTGCTCCCCCGCTTCGGGCGCATCGTGCCAAATGACACGCCACCAGCCGCAGTTCCTGCGCGATCGCGCGCCGATGACTTCCTGGAGCTCGTCGAGCGCGGCAAGCGCGGCCGGCTGAAGCTGTACATCGGGTTCGCGGCAGGCGTCGGCAAGACCTACCGCATGCTCGAAGAGGCGCACGCGCTGCGCCGGCGCGGCGTCGACATCGTGGTGGGCTTCGTCGAGACCCACGGCCGCGCCGAGACCCAGGCGCTGGTCGCCGGGCTCGAGGTCATCCCGCGCCGCAAAATCGAGTACCGGGGCGTGGAGATCGAGGAGATGAGCATCAACAACATCCTCAAGCGCAAGCCCGAGATCGTGATCGTCGACGAGCTGGCGCACACGAACGTCCCCGGCAGCCACAACCGCAAGCGATACCAGGACGTCCTCGAGCTGCTGGACGCCGGCATCAACGTGATCGGCGCCTTCAACGTGCAGCACCTCGAGAGCCTCAAGGACATCGTCGAGCGCGTCACGGGCGTCGCCATCCGCGA
>CAZPUH010000704.1:0-3505 GCA_964589215.1 uncultured Myxococcales bacterium
GCGGTCGCCACCGACTGCGAGAAGGCGTGGATCTCCTGGCCGCGGACCTCCTTGTCGATGGTCGTCGCCAGCAGGCGCGCCGCCAGCTTGGCGTACTGCGGCTCCTCGACGATCAGCGCGGCGGCGGTCTGGATCGACAGCTGATCCAGCTCGCGCGTCGTGGCCCCGTCGTAGAGGCCGCTGATGGTCTTCGTGGCGACGCGCATCGCGTCGACGTCGGGCAACCCGGCGCAGCACCGGTTCACCGCCCGCACGATCTTGTTCACGTCGACGGGCTCCGAGGCGCCGTTGCGCTTGCGGACCCTCATCGTGGTCTGCGGCACCATCGCCGCCTCGGTCTTCGTGGCTGACAGCATGCGTCCCCTCCTGCCTCCCGCGAGGCTCAGGTCGATCGGCCGCCGGGATGTCTCCCCGGCGTCGATGCTGGCAGGTCTTCGGGCTCGCGAGCGTGTCGGCCTTTCGGCCGCGCGCCTACGTCCCCGGCTTCCCGACCCCGACAGGGATCAGTGCCGGCTCGGCTGGTCGCCGGGCTTGGGGATTTCGTTCTCGCCTACCGCTGCGGGGCAGCCCCGGAGTTCGACCGGGTTCCCTTTTGGCCCGCGAGACCATCCCCGCGGGTCACCAGCACAGGAGGCAACGTAACGCACTGTATGGTCACGCGTCAACAAAATATTGGGGGTCGTTGGTCCATGGACCACAACATGCGGTGGTCAGCGGCGCCTGGGGCGGACGAGGAGCCCCAGCAACAAGGCGGCCGCCGCGACCCAGGAGGGGCGCCTGCCGCCTGGTCCGCCGGTGGCGCACCCGCAGCCACCCGGCGGCGGCGCGTGCGGGACGACCGACACGCCCACGATCGGGTCGGCGCCGTCGACGCCCGCGTCCGCGACGATGGGCGGGCCCGCGTCCGAATCGGGGCGCCCGGGGCTTCCGTCCGGCTGCGCGCCGCGCCCGGCGCTGACGCCAGCGTCGGAGCGGGGAGGCGTTCCGGCGTCGGCACGGGTGGCCATCCCGCCGCCGCAACTGCCGGCGGCGATCGTCACGTCCGCGCCGGGCGTCGCGGCGACGTACGAGATCGAGTCACCGGCGTAGCTCTCGGCGCCCGGCGCGCAGAGGCCGGTCACCGGGACCGTCGCCGCGTTCGTCGCGACGTGCACGGTGACGCTGCCGTCGTCCGCGATGGTCGCCGACGCGCCGGCGCTGTCGAACTGCGCGCGCGCCGCCACGCGCGCCCCCAGCGCGTCCATCGTGGGGCTGACGACGGGCACCGTCATGAGCGCGGCGTACTTGTCGAACGCGGCGTCCAGCAGGTCGGACAGCAGGCTGTGCCCGCCGCCGTTATCGCGCGTGTTCGCCTGGTGGAACATCCAGGGGTCGTTCTCGCCGCGCAGCAGGTAGCCGAGCAGCGTGTTGCTGACCTTGTCGATCAGCGCGGGGTAGTCCAGGTTGGCGCTGTGGCGGGCGTTGTACTCGGCGACCCACTGCGCGGTCGTCGACACGCTGTAATAAAGTTCGGTGGGGCGCCGCGGGATCAGCAGGATCCCGGGCTGCAGCATGCTGGGGATCCCTTCGTTGAAGCTGGGGTTGTCGTACCCGGGTTGCGACGTGTCGCTGACCAGGTCATGAATGCCCGCGGCGGCCGCCGCCGCCAGCACGTTCGCGTTGGTCAGGCCGCTGACGTCGGGCGTGACGGCGACGGAGACGCTGTAAGGCGTGAGCCCCAGCTGCGCGACACGATCGTCGTTGCGCGTGAACTCGGACAGCGCGGAGGCGTAGTCCATCGCCGTCATGTCCAGGTGGTCCCAGGTGTGGTTGATCCAGGCGAATCCGGACCCGATGGCTTGCGCCTTCGCCGTCAGCGCGTCTCCGGCCACCGCCTTGGCGGTGTTCACGCAGAACGCGGCCCGAAAATCCGCGGTCACGAGCTTTGCGCGACGGGACGTTTGCCAGTCGAAGAACGCCTGCAGGTCGGCGTCGGTGATCCGCACCGCGGGGCTGCCGTCGTACATGGCGCTGGCCAGGAACAGGTCGTCGATCTGCACACCCGCGTACGTGTGGCGCTCGCCGATGAAGACACCCCGGGAGGCCCAGCGAATCACGCCGTACATCAGCTGCATGGTGTGCGCGGCCCCGTCGGCCTGCGAGAACGTCAGCGCCAGCGTCTCGCGCCCGTCGGGGTTGCGACGGGTCGCGGCCAGCGCGTGCCCGGCGTCGTCGGTCAGCAGCGGGACGGTCGACGCGTCTGCGGGGGCCGCGGTGTACACGACGGCGTTGGCGATCGCGATGGGATTCGCGCAGTTCGCGCCCACGAACACCTTGGCCCCGTCGGACGTGCAGTGCGCGGCGACCGTGCCGGCCGCCGTCGTGGTCGCCGGCGCGAAGCCGTAGCCCGCGTCCGGCAGCGTGTAAAGGGCGGCCCGGCGTACGCCGAAGCCGGCTTCGTAGTCGGCCAGCTCCTGCCACTCGGCGTTCGTGAACGCGCTGGCGCCGCCGCCCGTCAGCAGCGCGCCGCGGTCGAGGAGGATCGCGTTGTACCGGCCGTGGCTGCCGGCCGCCAGTTGATCGGGCGTGAGCCGCGCGCCGTGGGTCGCGTCGTGCACGTCGAACGGCGTCCCCAGCCGCTTCAGCGCGGCCTGCGCCGCGGCCGCCGCCGGATCGGTGCCGTCCGTCGTGATCACCAGGACCCGCGCGTCGACCGTCGCGCCCGCGAGGCGCGACACACCGGCGGTCGGCGCGTCGGGGATCGGGCTCTTCGGCGCCGGCTGCGCGACCGCGGCGGCCGCGGAAAACGTGGCGGGCGCGGTGTCGGTCATGTTCGGATCACCCCAGGCCGGCATGCGGTCGGGCGTGCAAGCCCAGCCGCTCGCCACAGCCAGCCCGGCCGCCAGCGCTCCAACAGTCAATCGCATATTCAACCTCCCGCCGCCGCGCTGATGTGCAAGCACCGCGCGTGCCCGGCCGACCCGATGCGACAAGTCGCCGTAACGACGGCGTCCGTTCGCGCGATCGTTGCGAAGCGGTCACGCGCCGGTAACGAACGGGCGTCGCGCCGACACGTCCACCTGCGCCCGCGGATGACCGCGAATCCGGCCGCGTGCGTAGGCCGCACCCCCGCCGAATGAGGCTTGCCTAAGGCGCCGGCGGATCGCAGGTTCCACGAACGCAGATGGGCGCCCGGATCGAAGACTATGCTCTGGTCGGCGACACGCAGACCGCGGCGTTGATCAGCCGCGACGGCTCCCTCGACTGGGCCTGTTTCCCGCGTTTCGATTCGGGCGCCTGCTTCGCCGCGCTGATCGGACACCGCGAAAACGGCCGCTGGCGGATTGCCCCCTCCGTTCCGGTCCGTGCCGTCCGCCGGCGCTACCGCCCGGGGACGCTGATCCTGGAGACCGAGATGGACACCGACGGCGGCACCTGCCGCCTCATCGACTTCATGCCGGTCCGCGGCCACGCGCCCGACATCGTCCGCATCGTCGAGGGCGTGCGCGGGGCGGTGCCGATGTGC
>CAZPUH010000705.1:0-4874 GCA_964589215.1 uncultured Myxococcales bacterium
CCGCGGGGGTGGAGGTCTCTGGTTGGTCGTCTTCGGAGTCGCGGTCGTCGCCAGCGGGTGCAAGGTCGATCAGGCGGCGTTCGACGCGCGCGTCTTCGCCTGCAACCCGTCGGCGCGCGACCCGGGGTGCGGCAAGGACCCCAAGGGGACACCGATGACCTGCTACCCGGGCAGCCTGCTGGACGGCACCGACTTCTGCGCGCCCGGCTGCGGCGACACGCCGATGTCGCTGCCGAACGGCAACGTCTGCGTCGAGGGCGGCGCCGAGCTGGCCTTCTGCGATCCGTCCGCCGCGGATGGCGTGTGCGGCAGCAGCCAGCTCGACTGCTTGCGCACCGACGTGACCAGCCAGGAGGGGGTCTGCACCACGATGACCCCCTGCTCCGTCGACGCGGACTGCACGGACCCCGTGCGCTCGACGTGCGCGGCGACCTTCCTGGCCGAGCTCTACGCCAAGAACCAGACCATGCACGCCGACCACCTCTACTGCCTTCAGAAGAACTGCCAGAGCGGAAGCTCGGCTTGCTCGCCCGGGCAGTCGTGCCTGCCGCTGCTGGTGCCGGCCGCGGCGCACGCGCCGGACATCTGCGTGCCGAACTGCGACGCTCACGGCAACTGCCCGCCCAACCACGTCTGCTTCCAGAAGATCTCGGGCCCCGCGAACCCGGCCATCTGCATCCCGGGGCTGCTGGGGTTCATCTGCCAGTCGGACATCGACTGCCTGGTCGGCACCTGCCAGAGCGACCTGGACCCCGACCCCGATCACGGCCTGAAGCTGTGCACCGTGGGGTGCGACCGCGACGACGAGTGCAGCATCTTCGACAGCAACCAGGGGACGTTCTTCTGCGCGATCGGCGTGGGCGTCGGGGGCAAGAGCGGCCACTGCGAGATGCCGAACGCCTACCGCGGCAACTCGTGCCACACGGACGCCGACTGCACGCGCGACGTGAACACGTTCTGCTTCTTCACGTCGCCGCCGACGTCGCCGAAAGAGCTGGGCACCTGCCTGCGCCCATGCGACGCGACCAACGACTGCGCGCCGCGCGCCGGCGTGGGGCACACCTGCCTGCCGTTCTCGACGTCCGCCGGCACGCCCGCCGCCGGCTGCTACCCCGGCTTCTTCCCGTACCCGTGCCTGACCAGCGCGAACTGCGTCGGTGACCTGACCTGCCGGGGCGCCGACCTCACGGCGACGCCGCCCCGGCTCGGGAACTGCACGACGCTGTGCCAGACGAACGACGACTGCCAGGCCGACCGCTGGACGGCGGGCCAGTCGTTCTGCGGGCCGAGCGGGGTCTGCCTGCCCCTTCGCGACGGGGGGTCGCCCTGTACGGCCGACGGACAGTGCGCGTCGAAGGTCTGCCAGCCGGACATGACCACCTCGGGCGGCGGGAACGTTTGCGCGGCGGTGGGCGCGTGAGGCGGCTCGCGCTGGCGGCGCTGCTGGTGACCACCGCGACGGCGGCGGCCCGGCCGGCGCGCGCCGCGGAGAAGATCGCCGTCCTGGTGCTGGGCTCTTCAGAGAAAGAGTCCGAGCTGGCCGACAACCTGACCGAGGTGCTGATCGCCTACGTCGCGCAGCACGAAGGCTTCGAGATTGCCGGCAAGGAGGAGTTCCGGGCGCGCCTCGGGGTGGATAACGAACGGCGCGCCCAGCAGTGCCTGGACGATCTGTCGTGCCTGGGACGCGCGGGGGTGTCGCTGGGCGTCCGGCGCATCGTGGCCGGCACCGTCGGCACGCGCGGCAAGCAGTTCCTGTTCAACCTGAACTTGAACAACGTCGAACAGGGCAAGGTCGAGAGCCGCGTTTTCCGCCTGGTGGAAGGCGGCGTCGAGGACCTGATCCACGCCGTTCAAGAGGCGTGCGGCGAGCTGTTCCGCCCCCACGTCGAGCCGGGCAAGATCCAGGTGGATTCGCAGCCGCCCGGCGCGCGCGTCTCGATCGACAACGCGTACCTGGGCGTGACGCCGCTGCTGTCCGGGACATTGCTGGCGGGCCAGCACGGGGTTCGCGTCGAGGCGGACGGGCGCTTCCCGTGGCTCTCGCGGGTCGAGGTGCGCCCCGGGCAGGAGCTTCAGATCCGGCTGACGCCCGACAACCTTCCGCGCCGCCGCGGTTGGCCCGCGTACGCCGCCTACGGAACCGCCGTAGCCGGAGTGGCCGCGCTGGCGGCGGGCGGCTTCCTCGGTGAGCTCTCGCAGCTTCAGCCGAGCGGCGCCACCCGGGCCCAGGCGGCCGACGATCTCGACCAGAAGAGAAACCTGGCTTTGGCCGCGAACGTCTCGTTCGCCTCAGCCGCGGTACTGGGCGTGGTCTCGATCTATTTCTTCATCCGGTATCACGACGACATCTTTGGACGTACCGACCATTACGATAGCGCGCCCTGAGTTCGGTCCCGGGACCTAGACACCGTGGGTGGAGATGGTTACGTAGGATCGGAGAGGCTGGGGGGTAACGCTACTGGATCGTAACCTCCTCCGCCGGACCGGCCGATAAGCCCCATGATTCCGCGGCCCCGTCTGCCGGGTTCGTGGCATGGGCCTTGCGATGATGGCCGGCATGCTCAGCATCGCGACGACTTCAACGAAACGTCATCAACCGCGCCGCCGCCGGACCTCCGAGGCAGGCGCTGTTCGTCCGGAGACCGCCAAGAGCCGCCATCTGAAGGCGGTCGAAGGCGAAGAGGTCGAGACCGAATCGACCGAAACTCCGGAATTGGAACTGGGGGCCGAGGGCGCGAGCCCCATGACCGACCTGGTGGGCCTGCCCATCGAGGCCGGGCCCGAGATCGAGACCCCGGCCGCTGCCGAAGCGGAGCCGGTCCCCTCGGACTACTCCACGATTGGCGCCTACCTCCACGAGCTCCGGCGCTACCCGCTCATGACGCGGGAAGAGGAGCACGAGGTGGCGGTGCGGTACTCGCAGACGGCCGAACAGGCCCTCGCGGCGCGCCTCATCACGGCGAACCTGCGGCTGGTCGTCAAGATCGCCCAGGAGTACCGGCGGGCTCACCGCAACATCCTGGACCTCATCCAGGAGGGGAACATCGGCCTCATTCACGCGGTTCAGAAATATGACCCGTACCGCGGCGTGAAGCTGTCCTCGTACGCGTCCTGGTGGATCCGCGCGTACATCCTGAAGTTCATCCTGGCCAACTGGCGCCTCGTGAAGGTCGGGACGACCCAGGCCCAGCGAAAGCTGTTCTTCAACCTCCGCAAGGAGCGCGAGAAGCTGGAGAAGCAGGGCTTCCAGGTCGAGGCCAAGCATCTGGCCGCCGCCCTCGACGTCACCGAGCAAGAGGTGATCGAGATGGAGCGCCGCCTGAACGCGGCCGAGACGTCGCTGGACGCGCCGATGCGGTCCGACGAGCAGGGCGACCGCACGCAGGGTGACTTCGTGCGCGCGGCGCCGTCGTCGCGGCCCGACCTGCAGGTGGAGTCCGGCGAGTTTGGCGCCATCCTGAAGGACAAGCTGCACGCCTTCGGCGCCACGCTGCGCGACCGCGACCTGGAAATCTTCCGCGACCGCCTGCTCAACGACGAGCCGGCCACGCTGGTCCAGATCGCCGAGCGGTTCGGTGTCACCCGCGAGCGGGTTCGCCAGATCGAGGAGCGCCTGAAGAAGCGCCTGCGCCAGTACCTGGTGTCCGAGCTGGGCGACGGCGTCCAGATCGACGATACCTTGGATTGAATTCGCGATCGACTGACAGCTAACGCGACTGAGCGGCGGGGCACCCGGCAACGGGGCCCCGCTTTTTCATTTTGGGCGGGGGCTACTGCTGCGTCTGGGAGACGCAGTCGTGCGGGCCAGCCGTGACCATCAGAGTCATCATCTGCGTGATGGTGCTGCCGGCGGTGAATTCGACCGACCCGGTGGCGCAGAGGAAGCTGTCCATCACCGGCTGGCTGTCGTACCCGGAGAAGCTGAACTGCAGCTTGCCCGAGTCCGCGAAGGTGGCGTACTCGAACGTCCCCAGCACGGGGTAGTTGGACCCGAACGGGCAGGCCGGCATGGCCATCCCCGCTCCGTTGCCGGTGGTGGGCAGCGTGATGAGGTCATTGTCGGCGCCGGAGACCTTGATCTGGCAGAGCTGCATGTAGCCCGCCTTCTCGAGCGGCAGCGAGCTCTGATCGACCTGAATCTTGACGTCGTAGTAGTGATACGAATTGCACCCGACGCCGAGGAGCGATGCCGCCGCGGTTGCGAGCGCGAACAGACGAGAGGCGCGCGTCATTGTGGCTCCCCCTGTCCGTAGCATCCGAGAAAGCTCTTGTTGCACGGGCGGACGTCCCCGCCGTTCGCCGAATGGTAGAGGGTCGCGCCGCCCCAGATGGCGGCGACGACCCCGACCACGATGCCGCCGGTGATGGCCCAGAACTGCCACTTCTCATAGAAGGCGGCGTCGTCCGCCTGAGCCTTCTGCGCGACGGCCGCGTCGGCCGGCTTGGGGGCCAGCAGCGACTTGTCGTGCGGGCGATCGGTGTCTTCCGCCTGGGGGGCGGTCTCGGTTGCCGTTTTGGCCGCCTTCGGCTCTTCGGTGTCCTCGGCGGCGCGGGCCGACGACCAGGGGGTCGCGACCAGCACACCCAAGAACGCGCAGAGGAGCGCAAGCGGCGCTCCGACCCGGCGGACGTTGCATTCAGGGACGGGGGCCATGGGCCCGCATCTTACACAAGCGCATTCGAGTTGGTAGTGGGTCACTTGCAGCGAAGTCTCAGGTGCTTAGGTTCCAGGCCCGGAGGACGGAAATGGCCAAGTCCAAGTCATCGGGCGCGGACGCGCGTCCCAGCGACGAAGCGATCTCTCAGCGCGCCTACGAGCTTTATCTGCAGCGTGGTTCGGTTCCCGGCCACGAGACCGACGATTGGCTGCA
>CAZPUH010000706.1:0-1234 GCA_964589215.1 uncultured Myxococcales bacterium
AAGCTCGTCCCCAATCCGGCTGGCGGCGCGACGACGGGCCAGCCGGCGGTGAGGTTGGCGGACGGCTGGCTCCCGGTAAACGGAGCCACGGGTGGCTTGCTCACCGTCCACCACGGGACGCCCAAGCGCTGAGCGTACATCCACGACACGAATTGCGGATCGGGATAGACCCATCGCCAGCTGTCATGACCGTGCCCCGCGAGCTCCGTATAAATCGGGTTGCCACCCAGCGCGCGAATGGCGGTGATCGTGTCCCGCTCTCCTTGAACGATCGGGTCGACTTCTCCGCAGATCGCCCAGATGTTCTCGTTGACGTACAGCGCCGCATCGCCCGGAGTCGCCGGGGCCGCGGCCGGAGCGGCCGCCGCGAACACCCCCGGAAACCGACGGAGGATGTCCCACGTTCCGCGTCCGCCCATGGACGGTCCTGTGATGTACACACGGGCAGGATCGATGCTGTACTTCGCCATCACCTCCTGCTGAAGCACCACCACGGCCAATCGGCCTTCGAACTTCTCCTGGTCCGCTATCGGGCTAAGCGGATCCCCCCAGCCCGAAGCATTCGTCTGCGAAATCGGGACCATGAAGAACGAAGGATCGGCGGCCTGATGCGGGCTATTGACGAACGTCGCCGACCAGCCCACTCCGTCGCTCGCCAACGTTCGGGGCGGCGGGATCTGGTTGGTATTCGCCGCGTGCAAAACCAGCATGATTGGGTACTTCTTGGCCGGATCGTAGCCGGTCGGAACATAGACGTTGTACTCGAGCACCAGACCCGTGCCGGGTTCGACGTACTTGTTTCCGACGTAACCGGCGCGTGCGGACCCGCGTCCGATGGTAACCAACACCAGTGACAGCAGCGGAATCAGCAGTGACCTGCGTCCGAGGGCCATGAGGCGGGTCTCCTTCCAGCGTGGCCTAGGGGATGTCTCCCGAAAGGGACGGCGACCATAGCGCCATTGGCGACCGGTTCTCCTAACCGTGTCTGCGCGGAGGGTCACGGGCGGGCCGCGCTCGTCCGGCGGCCCGATGGCGTGACGGTGCGCCCTCCCTATGCGCACACGCCGTTAGGACGCACCCTGCCCTGCAGTCACTTAACTTGACCCGTTGTCCGGACGATCCGCAGCGCTGCTTGTCGGGATGGCCGCCCTCACGATCCTCGGAGGTGGTCGTTGCACCCACCGGAACGAACGCGAAGACCGCGAGGCCGTCACGCGCCCATCGCTCACGATCT
>CAZPUH010000707.1:0-22133 GCA_964589215.1 uncultured Myxococcales bacterium
AGCCGGGGCGGTCGTCGCGGGTCGCGGCGGCGGAAGCGGCGTCGCTCGCGCGGCCTCCAGCGCCGCCATCGCGGCCAGATCGGCGCGCCTCATCTGGCTGCGCGTCCGGAAGGTGTAGACGGCGGCGGCCACCGAGACCGCGAACAGCGCCGTCAGCCCCGCGACCAGCACCGGCGTCTGCCGGCGCGACCGCCCCGTCATGTTCGCGGTGGTGCCGAAGCGCGCCGCGGGCGGCTGCGCGGGGACGGTTGCCGTGCCGGCACCGTTTCCGGGAGACGACGTCCCGCTCACGTCCTTCATCGTCGGGCTGGAGGCGCGCGGGTTCGGGGGCAGGGGAGTGGCGGGACCGCCGGCCGCCCCCAGCACGCCTTCCAGCACCTCGCGAAAGGCGGCCGCGTTCGGGTAGCGAAGCTCGCGGTCCTTCTCCAGGCCGCGGAGGACCACGTCGTCGACGATCTTGGGGAGCCGCAGGTCGGGACGGCGGCGGCTGGGCGGCAGCGGCGGCTCGACCAGGTGCCGGCTGACGATGGCCACCGGCGAGTCGGCGCGGAACGGGATGTCGCCGGTCACCATCTGGTACAGGATGACCGCCACCGAGTAGAGGTCAGCCCGCCCGTCGATCGTCTCGGCGCGCGCCTGCTCGGGCGACATGTACTCGGGCGTCCCGCAGACCAGCCCCTGGATGGTCAGCATCGCCGCCCGGTCGTCCTCTTTGCCGTCCTCCAGGGTCGCCTTGGCGATGCCGAAGTCGCAGACCTTCACGAAGTCGCGCTCGTCCCGGCGCGAGACCAGCATGATGTTGCTGGGCTTCAGGTCGCGGTGGACGACCCCGCGCGCGTGCGCCTCTTCCAGCGCCGACAGCACCTGCGACAGGATCCGCACCACCCGCGGCAGGGGCAGCGGGAACTCGTCGCGGATCACCTGCGCCAGGTCCCGCCCGGCCAGCAGCTCCATGGCGATGTACAGCGTCCCGTCGCGATCCTGGCCCGAGTCGATGATCTGGATCGAGTTCGGGTGATTCAGCATCGAGGCGCTCTTGGCCTCGCGCTTGAACCGCGCGACCAGCTTGTCGTCGCCCATCAGGTGCTGGTGCAGCACCTTGATGGCCACCGCCTTGCCCAGCGACAGCTGCTCGGCCCGATACACGTTCCCCATCGCGCCGCTGCCGATGAGGCTGTCGATCCGAAAATTGTCCGCCACGGCTCGACCCAGGAGGGGGTCGAGCTCGGACAGCGTCGGATTCTGATCCTGTGTCACGGTCATCGACCTGGCGCGTCGCCGGTCGATGATACATCAGCTGCGCGGTTCAGTCGCCCAGGCAGATGCCCAGGTCGCGAGCGGTCTGCACGGTGTCCGAATCGAGCGGGACGGTCTTCATGACCGCGATGGCTTCCATCATCGGGACCGGCACCATGTGCGGCGGGTGGTAGGCGACGATGTGCCCGAACTTGCCCTGTTCGACCATCCGGACGGCGGCGGCGCCGAAGCGCAGCGCCAGCAACCGGTCGCGGTGGGTGGGGCTGCCGCCGCGCTGCAGGTGGCCGAGCACCAGCGACCGCGTCTCGAACCCGGTGCGCTCGCCCAGGTACTGGCCGACCCGCTCGGCGAGGCCGCCGATGCGCACCTCGCGCCCCAGCTCCTCGCCGATGACGCTGATGGTGCCGTCCTTGGGGTGGGCGCCCTCGGCGACGACGACGATGCAGTACCGCCGCCCGGAGGCGTACCGCTTCTTGATGCGATCGACGACCCGGTCGATGTCGTACGGGATCTCGGGCAGCAGGATGACGTGCGCGTTGCCGGCGACGCCCGCGTGCATCGCGATCCAGCCCGCGTAACGCCCCATGACCTCGACGACCATGATGCGCTCGTGCGATTCGGCCGTGCTGTGCAGCCGGTCGATGGCCTCGGTGGCCACGGTGACGGCCGTGTCGAACCCGAACGTCGCCTGCGTACAGGAGAGGTCGTTGTCGATCGTCTTGGGCACGCCCACGATGGGCATCCCCTTCTCGGTGAAGCGGGTGGCGATCCGGAAGGCGCCGTCGCCGCCGATCGCGATCAGCGCGTCGGCGCCGATCTCGCGAAAGCGACGCATGATGTCGTCGGAGACGTCGATGGTCGTCTTCTTGCCGTCACGCTCGGCGATGAACTCGAACGGGTGGCCCTTGTTGACGGTCCCCAGGATGGTTCCGCCCAGGTGAGCGATGCCGCGGACCTTGTCCCGCGTGAGCTCGATCAGCCCCTCGGCCGGGTTCTCGAGCAACCCATGGTACCCGCGGCGGATGCCGGTGACGCGCCAGCCACGGCGCAGCGCGGACAACGTGACCGCCCGGATGACGGCGTTCAGCCCCGGGGCGTCGCCTCCCCCGGTGTTGACGAGGATGTACATGTCCTACAGGCCATATCCCGGCCGCGGGATTATGGCAACAAGGATGCGAACTGCTCCGGGCCGGCCCGGAGGGGGTCGCCAAAAATGCCGGGCGCCCGGCCCCCGGGGGGGCGGCTCAGGACTCGAGCTCGCGCAGCTTCTCGCGCAGCGCTTCCAGCTGGGAGGCCAGGTCGGCGGCCGCGGTGACGGCGGAGTAGGTCTGGTCCTCGAGCCGGCGCTGGGTCCGGTTCTGGACGCGCATCTGGCGAAGCTGCCAGTCGAGGCGCGCCTGGCTGTCGTTGGACAGCGCCAGCTGCGTCTGCTCGTAGAAGGGGTTGCTGCAGGTTTCGCTGCGGACGATCGCGATGGGATGGGTCCGCAGGACGTCCTGCACGCGATGCGCGGGAACCACCGCGCGCGGGTAGCGGCAGAGGGCCGTGAGGGGCAGGCGGGCGAACGTCTCGTTGACCTGCGCCTCGTACTGGACGATCCGCTGCCAGTCGGCGTCGGCGGGGACGTACACCAGCTCGCCCGTCGCGTAGAGGCCCGTGAACCCATCGGCGACGGCGTCCCGGACGTGCTGGTCGATGCGCGCCAGCACGACGTCCGGGTTGAAGTGGCCGTTGTCGAGATAGGCCTCCTCGCGTGTCCGGAAGATGACCCGCTGCCGCTGCATCGCGCGCGACAGGCAGATCCCGGCCGATTCCAGGGGGCCGCCCAGCTCGGACAGCTCCTCCGCGGTGCCCACGAACAGGCAGCGCTTGCCCTGGGTGAGGCCTTCGATCAGGAACGCGGCGACGGCGTCCTGCTTCTCGGTGTCGGTCTCGAAGGGAAGGCACAGGTGGCGGCCACGGTGAACGTCGTCGTAACCAGCGTGCGTGAATGTCATTGCGTCATCAGCTCTTCCGGCGCGAGTGTAACACCCACTGGCAATTTGCAGCAGCAATTTTGTCGGCTGCCTGGATGGTCAGTGCTTGGGCTCCTCGGCCGGAACGAGAAGCGCGGCGGGAAGCATGGAAAACGCCCCCGCCACTGGCAACGTTCGAACCCCTGAATGTTCATCGATTTTGATGTTGGTATCGGCGATGACGTCCCGGAGCTCCGCAGTGCGAATCTGGTCCGGAAGGACGACGCGCGTGTCGTGCCAGACGTCACTTCCGACCGGCCGTCGGGCAGCCGCGTCGAGCCCCGCGAAGAATCGCCCCACGACCGTGAGGGCGACGGCGCCCTGGTCCCCGACGCGTGCGAAGGCCACGACGTGGCGCGCCTTCGGGCCGACCACCTCCAGCGGAACGTACGCGCCCCGGTCGAACAGCGCCTGGCGCTCGCGGCGCGCCGCCAGCGCCCGCGTCGTGACCAGCAGCTTCAGCGCGCCGTCGGCCGGTGAGGCGAGGGCGCCCTCGACCGTCGCGCCGAGGGCCCCCGGCTCGGTCAGCCGCCCGCGCAGCGCCCGGCGCGCGGCATAGTCGACGGGCCGGCGGTTGTCCGGGTCGACCAGCGAGAAGTCCCAGAGCTCGGTCCCCTGATAGAAGTCCGGGATCCCCGGCACCGTGATCTTCAGCAGCGCCTGCGAGAGGCTGTTGTAGAGGCCGGGCAGCGCGATTCGTCCCAGGAATTGGCGAAGGTCGGCCAGGAACGGGTTGTCGCCGTTGCGCCGATCGAGCACGCGGGCCAGGAACTCCTGGCAGGCCTTCTCGTAGGGCTCGTCGACGTTCACCCAGCTCGTGTGGAGCTTGGCCTCGCGCAGCGCCTTCGTGAGGTAGCCGCTCACGCGCTCGACCAGCGTCTTGTGGGCGGCGTCGTCCAGCTCGGCGGAGATGCCCTCCAGCGGCCAGACGCCCACCAGCGTCTGGTAGATGAAGTACTCCTCGTTGCTGCCCGGGACCGGCGCGTCCTCGACGCGCGGCTTGGCCCGGCGGTTCAGGCGTTCCCAGCGCCGCAGCGCCGCCAGCCACTCGCGCGGGATCTCCGAGAGCACGTCGAGCCGCGCCCGGGTGTCCTCGCCGCGCTTCGTGTCGTGGGTCGCGCTGGCGGACAGCGCGGCCGGCCACCGTTGCAGGCGGCGCGCGCAGTACTCGTGGAAGTGATCCAGCGGCACGACCCCGGTCGTGGGCCGCCCGCCGACCTCGTTCAGCGAGGCCAAGGGGAAGTAGCGGTAGAAGACCGTGTCCTCGAGTCCCTTGGCCATGACCGGGCCCGTGAGCTGCTGGATGCGCAGCACCAGCTCGCGGCGCTCGGCGCGGTCGGCGTCGGAGATCCCTTCCGGATCGCGCAGCAGCAAGAGGTCGCCAATGAAGTCGAAGATCGACTCGCTGGTGGACCGGTTGCGTCGCTTGGCCTCGCGCAGCGCGCGCAGCACGTGCATCCGGTCGTTGGGGCTGATCTCGTGGGTGTCCGATTCGGCGTACGTGCGGTAGACGGGGAAGCAGGCGATCACCTCGCCCAGGGCCAGGTGCAGCGTGCTGGCCGTGAAGTCGCGCGACCAGCGATGCTGCTCTGAGATGCGATCCAGGCGGCGCGCCAGCACGTACAGCTCGCTGGACATCGCGGTGCGCAGGATCAGCTTCTTCGCGCGGTACAGCATGTCGTCGAAGGTGCCGTTCACCTCGCGCAGCCGCTGGTACGAGCGGTCGATCAGGCGGAAGCCGCCCGGCTCGACGAACAGACCGTTGACGACGTTCAGCAGCTCGTACCCCGTGGTGCCGTGGATCGGCCAGTCGGTGGGCAGCTCCTCGGCGCCGGTCAGGATCTTCTCGACGACGACGTAGATCCGGCGCGGGTCGCTGCCCGGCGCGGCGGGCGGCTCGCCGTCGCGCGGGCGCTGCAGGTGCTGCAGGTAGCGCAAGGGATCCAGCAGGCCGTCGACGTGGTCGATGCGCAGCCCGGTGATCTTGCCGTCGCGGAGCAGCTCGAACGCCTTGGCGTGGACCGCCTCCAGCACCTTGGGCTCCTCGATGCGGATGGCGGCCAGGTCGTTGATGTCGAAGAAGCGCCGGTAGTTGATCTCCTCGGCGGCGACGCCCCAGTACGACAGGCGATAGGCCTGCTCGGCCAGCAGCGCCTCCAGCTGGTCGAAGCTGCGCGGGTTGCCCTTCTCGCCGTTGATGGCCTTCAGGCTGCGCTCCAGCGCGTCGCGGACGGCGGCGCTGTTCGAGACCAGCGCGTCGATGCGGCGCTTGACGATCTCTTTTTCGCGCTGCCGCTCGCGGATCCGGTCGGGGTCCGTGTCGAGCCGGGTCGGCAGGTTCTTCGTCGCGGTGACGATGCTCTCCAGCTCCAGCAGGTCCGGGTGGTCGTCCGGGTGCGTGCGCCGCAGGTCGGCGACCATCGGCTCCAGCAGCGGCAGGATCGTGCGCGGCCCGATCGGGAAGCGCGACTGGAAGTACTGGACGAAGAAGGCGCCCCCCTCGTAGCCGACCGAGAGCTCCTGGTTCTCCAGGACGCGTCCGTACTGGGCGCCCAGCACGGGCAGCAGCACCTTCTCGTGCAGCTCGGGCTTGGGCGGATTCCAGTCGATGTCAAAGAACGTGGCGTAGGGCGAGCTGCGTCCGTTCTCCAGCACGTCGTTCCACCAGTGATTCTCGGACGTGGCGATGCACATGTGGTTCGGGACCACGTCCAGGACCATGCCCATGCCGCGCGCCTTGAGGGCGGCGGCCAGCGCGTCGAGGTCGCTCTCGGTGCCGAGCTCGGGGTTCAGCCGCCCGTGGTCGACGACGTCGTACCCGTGCACGCTGCCCGGCCGCGCCGCGAGAATCGGCGACGCGTAGACGTCGGTGATCCCCAGGTCCGCGAGGTAATCGACCAGCGCGGTTGCGTCACGAAACGTGAAGTCTTTGTTGAACTGCAGGCGATAGGTGGCGCTGGGTATGCGAGGGGTCATCGGCCGTTGCGCAACGTAACCGCCGCCCGGTCGAAAGCAAGCCGCCGCGGCGCGTCCGTCAGCGGACCGACGGTGGCAGCGGCTGGTCGCCGTCGCCGGTGGCCGGGGGCGCGATGTCGCGGCTCGGCGTGTCGCCCAGGGGCGCGGGCGGGGCGATGTCGAACCCGGGCGCGGACGGCGCCGCCGGCGCGGGCGCCGTGCGGGCGGGCGAGCTGGAACGATCGCCGCCGAAGGACGGGGCCGAGTCTGCGCCCGGCGGCTGCGTCGGTTCGCCTCGGGGCGCCGCCTCGCCGGGGGCGGCGCTGCCCGGCGACAGATCGATCGTGCCGGGGTGGTCGACGTAGTGGACGGCGCCCGACCGCGACCCGCGCGAACGCTTTGCCGGCCGTTCGGAGGTCGTGCGCGCCGGCCGGTCGGCGGTCGAGCGGGCGGGGGGCTCGTCCTCGGGCACGGTCGGCTTGGACGCCTCGGGCGCGGGGCTCGGAGCGGCGGTGGGGGGTGCCGTATCGGCCGCAGGCGGTGGCGCCGGGGCCGGCGTGGCGGCGCGGCCACGCACGACCTGCACCGCGGCGGCGATGGCAGCCGGGATGCGGCGGTAGGTCCCGGTCACCACGAGAACGACGGCGGCCGCGGCCACCAGAACGGCGAACACGGCCAGACCGCGACGCTGCCGCGGCAGCTCGTCGAGGGACCCCGTGGGCTCCCAGTCGTAGTCCCGGCGAGGGGTGTGTTCGGTCCCCAGGACGGCCGGCGCGCCGCGGCCCGCGAAAGCGGGCGCTGCGGGGGCGGCGCGGGGCGCGAGCACGGGCGGCGTCGCCGGCGCCTCGGGCGCCGCCGGCAACACGACCGGGGTCGGCGTCCGCACCGGAGGCGGCTCGTCGGTGACCAGCGCCGGCGCCGTCGCGTCGGTCGTGGCCATCGGGGCCGCCTGTCGCACCAGCGGCAGCGGCTGCACGACCGGCGTCGGCGTCGCGAGCGCGCCCTGGAAGGAGGCCGGCGCGGGGGGCGGGGCGGCGATCAGCGTGTCGCTGAGCTCCAGCGGCCGCGCCGCGCCCGGGTCGGGCGTTTGCCCGTCGGGCAGCCGCGACAGGGTCTGCTCGGACGCGGCCTCGAAGGCGCGCGCCATCTCCAGCATGCCGGTCCAGCGCTGGCCGGGATCCTTGGCCATCGCCCTGTCGAGAACCGCCTGCAGGGCGCGCGTGTCCCACGAGGCGGGCACGTAGCGCGACAGCGGCGGCGGCGCCTGGTGAACCACCTGATACAGCAGCGACGCGATGTCGTTGCCCGTGAACGGGTCGTGCCCGGTCAGCATGCGGTAGGTGATCGCCCCCAGCGCGAACTGATCGGTGCGGCCGTCGATGAGGTGCGTGGCGCCGCGAGCCTGCTCGGGCGACATGTACGGCGGCGTCCCCAGCACGTCGCTGGGCGTCGAGAGCAGCGTCCCCGCCGCCCGCACCTTCGAGATGCCGAAGTCCAGCACCTTGATCAGCTCGTCGGGCTGCCCGTCGACGGTGACCAGGAAGATGTTCGCCGGCTTGAGGTCGCGGTGCACGATCCCGTGCGCGTGCGCCGCCGCCAGCGCCGACGCCACGGCGTCGACCACGCGCACCGCGAACGGCAGCGGCAGCGGCCCGGAGTCGTTGAGGCGCGTCTCCAGGTCGCGCCCCTCCAGGAACTCCATCACGAAGTACGGGCGGCCGTCGGGCGTGGTGTTGAAGTCGAAGATCTGCACCACGTTCGGGTGGCGCAGCTCGGACATCACCTCCGCCTCGCGGCAGAACCGCGCGAAGGCCTCGCGGTGGCCGATCAGCTCGGGTAGCAGGATCTTGACCGCATACCGGCCGGGCAGGCGCGCGTGCGTGGCCTCGAAGACCTCGCCCATGCCGCCGCGGCTGATGGGCCGCCCCAGCAGGTACGTGTCGGCCAACAGCACCCCACCGGACCAGCCTCCGCGCTCCGACGAAACCTGCCCCACGGAGTGAACGTAAGGCGCCACCCCCGATTCCGGAAGAGCCGGGCTCAACCCCAGGTGATGACAGGCTTCACGTCGGTCGGGCCGCGCACCAGCGCCTCATGCCAGCGCTGGACCGGCACGCGCCGGGACACCAGCTGCGCCAGCCAGCCGCGATCGGCGCGGGCCAGCGCGTCCACGGCCGAGCGATAGTGCCGCAGGTTGGCGTTGACGACCCCGAAGACGACGTTGTTCTCCAGCACCAGCTGCTTGTTGAGCTCGGTCAGGTTGACCGCCAGCTTGTGCGTCCCGGAAGACACCCCGGTCAGGCACACGATCCCGTCGGGCGGTGCGGCGGCCATCAGCTCGAAGACCAGCTCGCCGACCCCGGTGCACTCCAGCGCGACGTCGCAGGCGGGCAAGTCCTTCACGGAACCCGTGTGGTAGGTCGCGCCGAGAGCGGCGACCAGCCCCGGCTTGGGGCCGTCGGTGATCCGGTCGAAGACGTGAACCTCCAGGCCGCGCTGGCGGGCCAGCAGCGCCGCCAGCAGGCCGATCGGGCCCGCGCCCGTGATCAGCACCCGCCGCGGCGTCCAGATGGCGCGCGCGCCGATGCGCTCGATCTGCTCCCAGGCCTTGGCGACCACGGTCGTCGGTTCGACCAGCACCCCCAGCTCCCCCAGCGCCGGCGGAACGGTGACCGCGAACGCGGGCTCCAGCAGGTAGCGCTCGGCGGCGTAGCCGTCGCGACCGCTGATGCCGCGCTCGGTGTAGCGGCCGTTGCGGCACATGTCCCACTCGCCCGCGGCGCAGCTGGGGCAGGGGACGGGATCCGGGCGGCGCACGACGCCCACCACCAGCTCGCCGGCGGAGAACCCGCTGCCGGCCGGCGCGCGCACGACGCGCCCCAGATTTTCGTGACCCAGGATCAGGCGTTCGTGCCCGGGCGGGGGCTGACCGTAGGCTCCGCTCAGGATCTCGAGGTCCGTGCCGCAAACGCCCACGGCGAGGGCCTGCACGAGCAGCATCTGGGGGTCGTCGGCCGGCTCGGGGAGATCGTCGAGGCGGGCGCTGTCCGGCGTGCCCGGTCGGGTGGTGATCGCGCGCATGCGGGCAATGTAATCCGTTGCCTGGTCCCCGGAGCTTGCGAACCCCCGGCTGGGGTCGCTAAATACCGGCCATGGACCGCCATGGCCGTTAGTCGTCCGTCGGGTTGCGCTTGGTGTTGATGCTGGGCGCCTTGCTCGGGTGCGACCGCCTGGCGTCGCGGCTGTCGAACAACGCGGCGCCCGCCCCGTCGACCGCGACGCCCGCCGAGGCGCCTGCCAGGCCGGAGACGCCGCCCCCGTCCGGGCCGGCGCTGCAGCCCGGGGCCCAGGTGACGCCCAAGACCGAGGCCCCCAACGAGGCGCGGGTCCTGTCGACGGCGTTCGCGTCGGTGGCGCGCGCGCTGCGCCCCTCGGTGGTTCGCATCGACGTCGAGCTCGGCGGCTCGCGGGTCGCCCAGAACGGCGACGACGACGACGAGCAGATGGCGCCCTTCCTGCGCCGCTTCTTCCAGTTCGGCCCCGGCATGCCCGAGCCGTCGCCCGGGCCCCAGCGCGGCACCGGGTCGGGCGTCGTCATGGACGGGCGCGGCGACATCGTGACGAACCGGCACGTGGTCTCGGGCGCGACGCGCGTGAAGGTGACGTTCACCGACGGGCGCGAGCTCTCCGCCAAGACGCTGGGCATGGACTCGGAGACCGACGTGGCGGTGATCCGGCTGGACAACCCGCCGCGCGATCTGGTCGCCGCGCGCCTCGGCGATTCGGACGCGCTGGAGGTCGGCGAGTGGGTGCTGGCCGTCGGCAGCCCGCTGGGCCTGGACCAGACCGTGACGGCCGGCATCGTCAGCGGCAAGGGCAAGGTCGGCCGCCACGTGCAGATGTCGGGCGGGCGCGTGCGCCGCTACATCCAGACCGACGCCAAGATCAACCCCGGCAACTCGGGTGGGCCGCTGGTGAACCTGTCGGCGGAGGTCGTCGGCATCAACACGCTCATCAACACGGGCCCGGGCGGCGCGTACGGGTTCGCGATCCCCATCAATCAGGTCCGGCGCGTGGCGGAGTCGCTGATCAAGGAGGGGCGCGTGCGCTACGCCTACCTGGGCGTGCTGGTCGGCGACCCGAACGAGGGCGAGGTGGCCGCCAAGGGGCTGCCGGCGGGCACGGGCGCGCTGGTCACGCAGGTGACGCCGGGGGGGCCGGCCGCGCGCGCCGGGCTGCGGGCGGGCGACGTCATCACCGACATCGACGGCAAGAAGATCGAGGGGGCGGGAGACGTGATCGACACGGTCTCGAACCGGCCCATCGGGTCGAAGGTCGCGGTGGGACTCTGGCGCGAAGGGAAACGCCAGCCCGCCGAGGTCACGCTGGGCGAGCTGCCGTCGGCGGACGCGCGCAACGGCGCGACGCCCGGCAATCTGGGGCTGGCGCTGCAGACGCTGACGCCGCCGCTGGCGGACTCGCTGGGGCTCGAGCCGGGGACGCGCGGCGCGGTCGTGGCCGAGGTGGTCCCCGGCGGCGCGGCGGCGGCGGCCGGTGTCGCCGAGGGGGACGTCATCCTCGAGGTGGACCGCCAGCGGGTCACGACCGCCGAGGAGGCGGTGACCGCGCTGTCGACGCAGCGCCGAGGCGGCCACCTGGTCCGCCTGCGTACGGCCAGCGGGCTGCGCTACATCACGCTCGGCGGGCAGTGATCGCGGCGGCGGCGGCCGTCATCTTGACGCTGGCGCATCCGCCGGCCTGGGCGCCGCAGCCGCTCGTCGCCGAGACGTTCGCCTCGCCGGCGGCCGCCGCGGCGGCGGCGCTCGGTGACGTGGGCGCGGCTGGTGGCGCAGCAGTCGTGGCGTTCGGCGAGCTGCACCAGACGGCGGGCACCGCCCGGGTGCGGTCGACGCTGGCCCGCTTCACCGACGAGATCCTGCCGGCGATGGCGCCGCGGGCGGCGCACCTGATCGTCGAGACCTGGGTCTCGCGCGGGACCTGCGGCGCGACCGAGAAGCGCGTGACCGAGGACGTCGCCCGAACCACCGAGCGGCCGGCGCAGACGGAGAACGAGATCGTCCGGCTGCTGCGGCGGGCGAAGGAGCTGGGCGTCGCGCCGCACGTGCTGGACGTCGACTGCCACGAGTACCAGACCGTCGCGGCGGGCGGACACGTCGACTATGACCGGCTGTTGCGGCTGACCCGGGCGCACCTGCAGCGCGCGATCGAGCAGGGGCTGGCGCTTCCCCGGCCCGCGGGGCGGCCGCTGGTGCTCGTGTACGGCGGGGCGCTTCACAACGATCTCGCCCCGGCGCCCGCGCTGGCCGCGTACAGCTTCGGCCCCGCGATCGACGCGCTCACGGGCGGCGCGTACCGCGAGGTCGACCTCTACGTCCCGGAGCTGGTCGACGCGCTGCCGGCGCTGCGCGCCGAGCCCTGGTTTCCCGTCTGGAAGGCGGCCGCCGCGGCGAACGGCAAGGCGGTGGTCCTGATCCGCCGGCAGCCCCGGTCCGCCGCGCTGCTGTTCCCGCGCGGCGAGTAGGCAGCCGGTCAGACGTAGTCAATCTTGGCGATCGTGAGCTCGCGCAGCCCGGCGTGCCAGCGGGCCGTGACCGTGTCGCCCAGCGTCTTGCCCAGCAGCGCGCGCCCGACCGGGGACTTCCACGAGATGTCGCCGGCGGCGCCGTCCGACTCGTCGACGCCCACGATGCGGTAGGTGGCCGTCTGTCCGTCTTCGTCCTCGACGGTCACGGTGGCGCCGAAGAAGACGCGATCCCGCCGCTGCTGGGACGTCGGGTCGACGATCTCGACGTTGTCGAGCCGCTTGGACAGGAAGCGCAGCCGGCTGTCGATCTGCCGCAGCTGCCGCTTGCGGTAGATGTACTCGGCGTTCTCTGACCGATCCCCCTCGGCGGCGGCGTCCGACAGCGCGTTCACCACCTCGGGGCGCTTCTTGGTGCGCAGGAAGGTCAGCTCGTCCGCGAGCTTCCGGAACCCGGCGGGCGTGATGTAGTTCGTCTCCTCCTTGACCTGCTTGGCCTCGCCGGAGCGAGTCTTGGGGGGCTGCTTCACCGGCACGCCCGCGAGGTTACCGCGGCGAGGATCACAAAGGCGAGGGCGTGGTATAGGGAAGGCCTCCGATGTCCAACCGAAAGATCGCCGTCCTGACCAGCGGGGGCGACGCCCCCGGCATGAACGCCGCCATCCGCGCGGTGGTGCGCACCGGGATCGCGAAGGGGTGGGAGGTGTTCGGCGTGCGCAACGGCTACGCCGGCCTCGTCGAAGGACACATCGAGCTGCTCGGGGCCCGCGACGTCGGGAACATCCTGCAGCGCGGCGGCACCTTCCTGGGAAGCGCGCGCCTGCCGGGCTTCAAGGACGAACCGGTCCGCGCCCGGGGCCTCGCGAACCTCGCCGAGCGGGGCATCGACGGGCTGGTCGTCATCGGCGGCAACGGGTCGCAGACGGGCGCGCTGGCGCTGTCGCAGTCGGGCCTGCCGGTGGTCGGGGTCGCCTCGACGATCGACAACGACCTCGCGGGCAGCGAGATCACGATCGGCGTCGACACGGCGCTGAACATCGCGCTGGAGGCGATCGACCGCCTGCGCGTCACGGCGTCGTCGCACAAGCGCGCGTTTCTCGTCGAGGTCATGGGGCGCAACTGCGGCTACCTGGCGCTGATGGCGGGCATTGCCGGCGGCGCCGACGCCGTCGTCATTCCGGAGGCCGACGTCGCGCCGGAGGTCATCGCCCAGACGCTGCAGGCCGCCTGGACGCGCGGCAAGCCGCACGCGCTGGTGGTCGTCGCCGAGGGGGCGCGCCACAACGCCGTGAAGCTGGCGCAGCACTTCGACCGCGAGAAGGGTCGCCTGGGGTTCGACCTGCGCCTGACGACGCTGGGGCACGTGCAGCGCGGCGGCGAGCCGGGCGCGTTCGACCGGCTGCTGGCGACGCGTCTGGCGGCCGCCGCCACGGACTGCCTGGCGCGCGGTGAGCACGGGCGCCTCGTGGGATTGGCGCGCGGCGAGCTGAAGACGACGCCGCTGGCCGAGATCGTCGGCCAGACCAAGCCCATCGACCTCAGCCTGCTCGATCTGCAAAAGGTCCTGGCTCAATGAGGGCCCCCCTGCGGGGGGACACGTGATCAAGCGGCCGCTGAGCGACACGGCGGTCGCGCTGCTGGTGATCGCCGGCGGGCTGCTGCTGTACGTGCCGTTCGCCGGATCGTACGGGCTGTGGGATCCCTGGGAGACCCACTACGCGGAGGTCGCCCGTCAGATGACCCAGCGGGGCGACTACATCAGCCTGTGGTGGCCGGGGTCGCCGCGCGACGCCGACGTGTTCTGGTCGAAGCCGGTGTTGTCGTTCTGGCTCATGAGCCTGACGATGCGCCTCTTCGGGATCGGCCTGCCGGGCAATCCCGCCGGCGAGATGGCGATGGGTCACCGGGCAGAGTGGGCGGCGCGGTTACCGTTCTGCCTGGCGGGCGTGCTGGGCATCTTCGCCGTGTATCTGCTGGCCCAGCGCCTGATCTCGCGGCGGGCGGGGCTGCTGGCGGCGGTCGTCGTGGCGACCGCGCCCATGTACAGCCTGGTCGCGCGGCAAGCGATGACCGACATGGCCTTCGTCGGGCCGATGGCGATGGCGCTGACGCTGGGCGCGCTGGCCGTCTACGGGTCGGACGCTGATCGCGAGCTGCCGCGGCGCGGGCGCAGCTGGTGGAGCTGGCCGCACGACCCGCTGTTCTACGCGACCGTGGCGCTGTTCGCGCTGGTCGTCGTGCCCCAGCTGATCGTGAACGCCGTGCAGCTGCGGGTCGAGGTGCCCTGGGGGCAGCGCGTGCTCGTCATGTACGGCGCGGTGCCGATGATCCCGTACGACCTCGGGTTCGCCGCGTTCGTTTTTCTCGCCGCGCGCACGCGGCGCCGCGCCCCGTTCTACCTGTACCTGGCCGCCATCCTGTGCGCGCTGGCGGTGCTGGCCAAGGGGCTGGCCGGGCTGGGCCTGCCGGTGATCGTCTTCGCGCTGTTCCTCGCCTTCGGAGGCGGCTGGCAGAGCGCGCGCCGGGCCCGCCTGGGCTTCGCGCTGGCGGGCGCCGTGATCGCCTTCGCGGTGGTGGCCGTCCCGTGGCACCACGCCATGCTGATTCGCCACGGCGCCCCGTTCTGGAGCGAGCTCTTCGGCGACAACCACTGGCGGCGCATGGTCATCGGCCGCCACGGCGATCGCGGCAGCTTCGAGTACTTCCTGCGCGAGCTGGGCTACGGCCTGTGGCCGTGGGTGGCGCTGGCGCCGGCCGCCTTCGCCTGGTCGGCGCTGCGGCAGCCGCTGTCCGGCAGCGACGCCGAGGCGCGCAAGCAGGGGGCGCTGCGGCTGGGCGCGATCTGGTTCGCCAGCGCGTACGCGGTCGTCTCGGTGTCGATGACGAAGTTCCACCACTACGTGCTGCCGGCGATCCCCGGGCTGGCCGTCGTCATCGGCGCGTTCGCCGACGACCTGCTCGCGCGGCGCGCCGTGCGGGCGGCGGCGGCGACGGCGGTGGTCGGCCTGCCGCTGCTGGTGCTGGTGACGCTGGGCCTGGTCGACGAGCCGCACGCGGCGGAGAAGTTCCTGTGGCTGTTCTCGTACGATTACATCCAGAGCCCGACGGGGCGCGCCTGGCCCGCGGCGCTGAGCTTCACGACGACGCTGACCGTCTCC
The DNA here is from genome assembly GCA_964589215.1 of uncultured Myxococcales bacterium. Classification (GTDB taxonomy): domain Bacteria; phylum Myxococcota_A; class Polyangia; order Fen-1088; family Fen-1088; genus JADGRB01. The sequence continues at coordinate 14,928 of CAZPUH010000707.1, forward strand.
GCGGCGCTGTTCGCGGCCGGCACGCTGCTGCTGGCGGTCCCCCGGGCCCGCGCCGCCGCGGTCTGGACGCTGCCGCTGGCCGCGGTGGCGTTCACGTTCTTCGTGCTGGACGTGCTGATGCCGAAGGTGGCGCCGTACTGGTCGCAGAAGGGACCCATCGCGGCCTACTACCGGCTTCGCAGCTCGCCGGATGAACGGCTGGTGGCCTACATGCTGTACTGGCGCGGCGAGACCTTCTACACGTCGAACGAGATCTACGACGGGCCGATGGACGAGCGGACCGTGTTCGACCAGGAGGGCGCGGACGACCGGTTGAAGACCTGGCTGGAACGGCATCGCGGGCGGCGCGTGTTCTTCCTGTTCGAGCGCTATCAGCAGGGGCGGATCCGGGATGATCTGCCGCCCGACGCCCGCCCGACCTTCCGGGTGGTCGACGACTTCAACAACAAGTTTTCGCTGGGTCAGGCCGACCTTTAGCCGCCGGACGCCTTACGATGGGGACGGCGGACATGGAGCGGAGCTTGGACCCGGAGGCCGAGGCTCGGCGGGCGCGGTTCGCCGAGCGCGGCGGAACGCTGCCGGCCGAGCCGGAGGGGCGCGCGCTACTGGACGCCATCTGCGCCAGCGGCGAGTTCCTGCCCGACCTGCTGATGGCCGACGTCAGCGGGTTCGCGGCGCTGCTGGCCGACCCGTACCTGCGGCGCGCGAAGCCGGCCGAGGTGATCGCGCGCGAGGTCCGGGCGGCGGCCGAGCCGGCCACCGACTTCGCGGACCTGCAGCGCCGCCTGCGCCGGGTGCGCCGGTCCGAGATGCTGCGCCTGGGCGCGCGCGAGCTGGGGTGGGGGACCACCGAGCAGGTCGCGCGCGAGCTGTCGGCCTTCGCCGACGTCTGCCTGGACGTGGCCGTGGCTCACTGCGACGCCGCGCTGACCCGCGAGATCGGCGCGCCCCGGGCAGACAGCGGGGCGCCCGGACGGTTCGTCGTGATGGCGATGGGCAAGCTGGGGGGCGAGGAGCTGAACTTCTCGTCGGACATCGACGTCTGTTACTTCTACTCGACGGACGCCGGCAGCGCGGGGGACCAGACGCTGCACGCCTACTACGCCGAGCTGGCGAGCCGCGTGACGGCGGCCATCGAGCAGCCGACCGGCGACGGGATGATCTTTCGCGTCGACCTGCGCTTGCGGCCCGAGGGGCGCAGCGGACCGATCGTGAACGCGCTGGCGGCCGCCGAGCGCTACTACGAGACGTTCGGGCGGACCTGGGAGCGGCAGGCGTGGTTGCGGGCGCGCCCGTGCGCGGGCGACCGCGCCCTGGGTGACGAGCTGCTGGCGGCGCTGGAGCCGTTCATCTACCCGCGCAACATCGAGCCGCGCATGATCGAGGAGGTGCGCGGCCTGCGCGCGCTGTTCCGCGATCCGGCCGACGGGCCCAGCGCGCTCGGGGAGACGGGGTTCGACGTGAAGCTGGGCTCGGGCGGCATCCGCGACGTCGAGATGGTCGTGCAGGCGCTGCAGCTGCTGCACGCGGGCAAGCGCGCCGACCTGCGCGAGCGCAACACGCCGCGGGCGCTGCCGCGCCTGGTGGTGGCGGGCCTGCTGGGCGCGCGCGAGGCGCAGACGCTGCTGGACGGCTACCGCTTCTGGCGGCGTCTGGAGCATCGGGTGCAGGTCGCGACCGGCGCGCAGCGGCACCGCCTGCCCGCCGACGACGCGGCGCGGGCGCGGTTCGCGCGGGCGCTGGGATATGCCGACGGAGCCGCGTTCGACGCCGACGTCGCCGCCACGCGCGCGGCGATCGAGGCCATCGCCGCCACGCTGGGCGAGGCGCCTCCCGAGGCGCACCTCGAGGCGGCGCGGCTGCTGGACCCGATGCGCGATCGGGCCGAGCGCGTGCGGCGCGTGGCCGCGGCCGGCTTCCGCGACGTGGAGGCGGCCACCGACACGCTGGAGCTGGTGGGCGCGCGCATGCCGGTGCCGTTCCTGGAAGAGGCGATCGCGTCGCCCGATCCGGACCGCGCGCTGGGGCACTTCCGCGACCTGGCGCTGCGCGGCTCGCTGGGGCTGATGGCGCTCCTGCGCGATCACCCCCGGCTGGTGCGCATGCTGGGGACGCTGTTCGGCACCAGCGATCGCCTCTCCGATCTGCTGGTGCGCCACCCCGAGATGTGGGAGCCGTTCCTGGACGGCCTGGGCGCGCGCGTGCGGACGCGCGAAGAGATGGCGCGCGAGGTCGCGGAGCGGCTGGCGGCGACCAGCGAGGCGTACGGCGACGATCGCGACGCCGTGGAGGAGCAGCACCTGCGCGATCTCCGCATCTTTCAGACCGAGGAGATCCTGCGCATCGGGCTGCACGACGTGGCGGGGAGCCTGGACGCGGGAGAGGTGTGCCGGCAGCTGAGCGACGTCGCGGAGGTCTGCCTGCAGGCGGCCATCGACGCCACGCTGCCGGCGCTGATCGCGCGGCTGGGCGTGCCGCGGACCGCGCTGACGGTGCTGGGGCTCGGCAGCCTGGGCGCGCGCGAGATGCGCTACGGCTCGGACCTGGACCTGGTGTTTCTGTACGGCGCCGACGGCGAGAGCGACACGGGCGTCGACCACCGCGAGTGGTTCGCGCGCGCGTCGGTGCGCTTCATCGCCGCGATCGAGGCGATGCTGGAGGAGGGGCGCCTCTACGCCGTCGACACGCGCCTGCGGCCGTCGGGCGAGCAGGGCCTGCTGGTCACGTCGTGGCCGTCGTTCGCGCGCTATCACCGCGAGGAGGCCGCCGCCTGGGAGCGCGTCGCGCTGCTGCGGGCGCGCGCGGTGTGGAGCGGCGAGGTGGGCGAGCAGCGCCTGCTCCGCGATCGCGAGCTCGAGGCGCTGGCGTTCGAGCTGCCGTTCGACGACGCCGCCTTCCGCGGCGAGCTGCGGCGCATCCGGGCGCGCGTGGAGCGCGAGCGCGGCAAGGTGCCCGAGGGTTCGCGCCACCTGCACTTCGACCCCGGCGGGCTGATGGATCTGGAGCTGCTGGCGGCGCTGGGGCAGCTGCGCCACGCCGCCGATCGCCAGCTGCGGACGACGTCGACGATGGCCGTCCTCGAACGGCTGGTCGAGCTGGGATGGCCAGCCACACTGGCCGACGACTACGCGGCGCTGCGGCGGGTGGCGCTGCGGATGCGACTGCTCATCGATCGCCCCCAGGCCGTCGTGTCGCCGCGGGATCTGCGTCCCCTGGCCCGCAGCTTCGGCGTCACGCCGGAGGCGCTCGGCGCGGACCTCGACGCCCGCATGGCGAGGGTGCGCAGCCTCTTCGCGAAGTCATTCTGAGAGGGCTCGCCAGCCCTCCGGCTCTGGCCGCCTCTCTCAGTCCGCTTCCGCGTCGGCGTCGCTGGCGATGCCGTGGAGTCTCAGCTTCTCCCACAAATTCTTGCGCGAGATCCCCAGGATCTCCGCCGCCTTCATCTTCTTGCCGTTGGCCTGGGCCAGCGCGCGCAGAAGGTACTCGTGCTCGAACTCTTTCAGCGCGGCGCTCAGCGAGCGCAGCGAGCCCGCCGGGGTGCTGGCGGTGCCGTCCAGCGTTCCCGTGATGCCGCCCGGCAGATGCTCGACCTCGATCTCGCCGCCGTTGGCGAGGACGACGGCGTGCTCGATGGCGTGCGCGAACTCGCGCACGTTGCCCGGGAAGTGGTACTGCGACAGCACGGCCCAGGCGCGCGGCGAGATGGTCGACGGCGTCTTGCCGGGCTGGGTGAATTTGTTCAGGAAGTACTGGAGCAGCAGCGGCATGTCGCCGCGCCGCTCGCGCAGGGGCGGGATCTCGATGTCGAGCACGTTCAGCCGGTAGTAGAGGTCCTCTCGGAACTTGCCCTCCTTGATCCGCTCGCGCAGGTTCCGGTGCGTCGCCGAGATGATGCGGACGTCGACCTTCGTCGACTCGTTCGTCCCCAGCGGCTCGACCGTCCCTTCCTGAAGCACGCGCAGCAGCTTCGCCTGCGCGGGCAGCGGCACCTCGGCGATCTCGTCCAGCAGCAGCGTTCCGCCGTCGGCCGCCTTGAAGCGGCCGTCGCGCCGCTTCACCGCGCCCGTGAAGGCGCCGCGCTCGTGGCCGAAGAGCTCTGCCTCCAGCAGCGTCTCGGGAAAGGCGGCGCAGTTCACGGCGATGAACGGCTTCGCGCGCCGCGTGCTGCGGTCGTGCAGCGTCCGCGCGACCAGCTCCTTGCCGGTGCCGCTCTCGCCCGTGATCAGCACGGGCGCGTCGCTCTGCGCGATGGTCTCGATGCGTTCGGACAGCCGCAGCATGGCCGGGCTGCGCCCGATGATGCTCCCCGCGCTGCCCGTGGCGGCCCCGTTCGACTTGCGCTGGGACAGCTCGGCGCGCGCCTGTTCCAGCTCGCGCTTCAGCGCCCGCTGGGTCGCGATGCGCTGCATCTGCAGAATGATCTCGTCGACCTCGAACGGCTTCGTCAGGTAGTCGTAGGCGCCTTCCTTCAGCGCCGAGACCGCGTCGTTCACCGCGGCGTGGGCGGTGATGAGGATGACGTCCGTGCCCGGCGACTCTTGCCGGACCCGCCGGAACAGGGTCAGCCCGTCCACCTTCGGCAGGCGGATGTCGCAGATCATGACGTCGAAGACGTTCGACGAGATCTGGGTCAGTCCTTCAGCCCCGTTGGCGGCCAGGCTGACACGGTGCCCAGCGTCGCGGAGGGCTTCGCCGACCACCGTCCGGAAGTCCGGTTCGTCATCGACCAATAGAATGTCGAGCATCTGCAGGGGGACTCTACGCCGATACGCTGGCGCCGACCCGCCGCTCCGTCAAGGAGGTGAACGTCGGAATCTCGGGGTTCTCAGATCGACTACCGTCTGCCGGGTCCCCGACTCGGATCGGGAGGGGGCCGCCAGGGCCCGGTCCCGGCCCGCGCTCTTGGCCGCGTAGAGGGCGCTGTCAGCCGCGGCGTGCAGAGATTCGAAGCCGGGAGCGCCCACGCAGTCGAGGTCGGCCACCCCGATCGAGACCGTGGGCCGCGGGCCGGGGGCGGTTCCGCTGTGCGATTCCGGAAAGCGCTCGGCGCCCAGGCGGCGGATGGTCGCGCACACGCGGTGGGCCAGCGCCAGCGCCTCGGTCGCCGTCGTGTTCACGGCCAGCACGGCGAACTCGTCCCCGCCGGTCCGGGCGGCCAGGTCGGTGATCCGGCAACTGCGCCGCAACCCGTCGGCCACCAGCATCAGCGCGCGATCCCCGGCCGCGTGACCGCGCTGATCGTTGATCTGTTTGAGCCAATCGAGATCGATGAGCAGCAGCGACAGGGGCGTCCCGTAGCGGTCGGCGCGGTGGCGCTCGTCGGCGAAGGCGGCCACCAGCCGGCGGCGGTTGGCGAGGCCGGTCAGCGGGTCGGTCACGGACAGCGCCTCCAGCTGGTCCTCCTTGCGGCCGGTCAACCAGCCGGCCAGCGTCGTCCCCAGCAGCGTCGCGGCCAGGAGATACCCGTAGACCAGCGGCTGTCGCGCGAGCTCCTCCAGGACGTGGAAGGGCAGGTGGGCCCGGCGGGCCGCGATCCCCCGCAACGTGACCAGCCCCGCGACCAGCGCCACGGACAGCAGGATCCCGATGGCGGGATAGGTCCAGCGCCGTGGCCAGCCCAGTCGATGCATGTCGCTAGGAGGCGTCCCTACGCATGGCGGTCGCCGGTCGGATAGCCCTCGGCCGCGGCGGCGGACAGCGCCCGCTCGACGGCGCGCAGCAGCTCGTCGCCCGACACGTCACCCTTGCGCACGACCCCTGCCACACCGGGGCCCAGCACGGCGCGCTCCGCGCGCGTCATGTACATCGCCGAGAGCACGACGAACGGCAGGTGACTGAGGCGGCCGTCCGCGCGCGCGGCCCGCAGCACCTCCAGCCCGCTCAGACCCGGCATGACCAGGTCCAGGACGACCGCGTCGAACGGTTGCTGGCGCATGAGGCGCAGCCCCTCCTCGCCCGAGGAGACCGCCATCACCGCGTACCCCCTCGCCTCGAGGCGCGACGTGACCTGCGCGCGCTCGGCCGCGTCGTCGTCGACCAGCAGCACCCGTCCGCCGGTGCGGGCGGCGCTGTCGTCGGCGGGCGCGATGTCGGCCGCAGCGCCATCGCCGGCCAGCGGGACCGACAGGGCCAGCGACAGACCTTCGTCGTCCGCGCTGCGCAGCGCGATCGGGGAGCCGAGCTTTCGCGCCAGACGCGCCGCCACCGTCAGGGGCAGCGGCGCCTGCAGCTCGGACGCGCTGGTGGCGGGCGCCTCCAGATCGACGTGCGCCTCCAGCATGCGGCGCGCCGCCTCGGACAGGCCGTCCCGGGTGTTGTGGACGGCGACCTCGACGGTCCCATCCGCCGGCTCGACGTCCACCTCGACATACCCGTGTTCGGTGGCCGACACGACGTACTCGACCATTCGCGACAGGATGTGCCGCAGGCGGCGGGTGTCCACGCGGGCGGCCACCGGGCGCGCGGGCGCGGACACCTGGATGGGGATCCCCTTTTCGCGCGCGAGCGGATGGGCCGCGTCAGCGGCGTGACGGGCCAGCGCGGCGACGTCCGCCAGCTCGGGCTCGGGGTCGTTGCGGCCAGAGTCGATGGCGACCAGGTCCAGCATGTCGTCGACCAGTCCCAGCACCGTCTGACCGCCGCGCCGGATGACCTCGACGTACTGGTGTTGCTTCATGGACAGCGGTCCGGCGTCGCCGTCCAGCAGCAGCTGGCACAGCGTCACGACCGATCCCAGCGGCGCCCGCAGGTCATGGCTCAGCCGCAGCAACAGCGCGTCGCGATCGTCGGGCAGCGCGCCGCCGTTGCCCGGGTGGGTTGAGCCGTTTCCGGAGCTCGGGCCGGGCAGCTGGACCGGTGGATTGGCTGCGGCGCGGCGCTGCGCGGTCTGCTTGACCAGGGCCAGCGCGATCAGCGCGGAGCCGCCCAGCAGGGCCGTGGCGGCGATGATCGCTGCGACCGTCAAGGACACCCTGTTGATGTGGCCACGCCGAACGCGACCGTCAACGTCGTGGAAAGTCAGTGGAAGTCGTGCGAAACGTCAATCGCGGCCGGCCGACCCTCCAACGGCTCGAACCCATCCGCCTTGATCGAGACGACGCCGTCCACGTTCTGGACCACGCCCGCGATGATCAGCGCGTTGGCGCCCAGGATGATCTGGCGGTCGCGCTCGAACAGCTGCGGGGTGACGATGGCGTTCGCGAAGCC
>CAZPUH010000708.1:0-3743 GCA_964589215.1 uncultured Myxococcales bacterium
CCGCCGCCGAAAGCGGTCGCCGTGGCCGACGCGGCCGCGCCGATCGCCGACAACCTGCCCGACGCGCACGTGGCGGCCGCTCCGGCGGCGCCCGCTCCGGCGCCCGCGCCGACACCGGCTCCGGACGAAGACGAACCGGACGAGGAGGCGCTGCTGCGGACGGCCGTTCCGAACGCGGAGAACGCCGTCATCGGCGAGGGGGGCGCCGAGGAGCCCGGCCGCGATCGCGTGGCGGCCAAGCGGGCGCCGGCCCGGCCGGAGACGGCTATCCTGCACATCACCAGCGCGCCCAGCGGCGCGGTCGTGCGGACGACGTCGCGCGTGCTGGGGCGGACGCCGCTCAACATCCACTTCCGGACGGGGAACGTCTACGAGATCGCCTTCATCAAGGCCGGCTACGAGACCACCACGCGCCGGGTGGCCGTGCGCGGGACCAGCGACCGCAAGATCGCCGTGTCCCTCAAGAAGCGGCCGCCTCCCAAGCGGACCTCGTTCTTCCACCCGCACCGATGAACCCGCTCGTCGTCCCCCTGGTCGTCACCGCGCTGACGCTGTCGGCGCCGCTCGCCATGGCGGTGGAAACGCCGCCGGACGAGATCGACCGCCTGCGTGGCGCGGCGCTGACCGCGATCGCCGGCGCCCGCGCGGCCGCCGACAAATCCGGCTCGGACGTGCTGCGCGAGGTGACGCTCCCCTCGATCGAGCGGCTGGTCGAAGACGCCGACCTCCGCCGCGCGAGCATGACCGCCACTGGGCGCGACGAGGCGTTCGTCCGCGCGTCGCTGAAGACGGCCCGCGCGTACGCCGATCGGGTGACGGCCGGCGAGGACCCGTACCGCGCCGCGACCGGCGTGATCGTGAAGGCCTACCACGCCGAATGGGACGACACGCTGCAGCCGTACGCGCTGTACGTGCCGCGCAACTACGACCCGGCCAAGCCCTGGCCGCTGATCGTCGCGCTGCACGGCGCCTTCTCGAACCCGCTGCACAACCTGCGGCGCGTGTTCGGGCGCGACAACCGCCCCGGCGAGACCGACGACGAGGCCGCCCGCAACCCGCTGCCGCTTCCCGACGTCCCCGCGCTGGTGGTGTCGCCGTCCGGCCGGGGGGGGCTGATGGGATACGACGGGCTCGGCGAAGCCGACGTGATGCGTGTCATCGCGGACGTCCGGCGTGCCTACAACATCGATCCGCAGCGCGTGACGTTGACGGGGTTGTCGATGGGTGGAGCCGGCACGTGGTCCATCGGCCTGCGCCACCCCGAGATGTTCGCGGCGCTGGCGCCCGTCTGCGGGGTCAGCGACTTCGTGCCCATGATCCCGCGATCCGAGCTGCCCTTCTACGACGTCGCCCGGCTGCAGGCGCTGTCGCCGCCCGCCATCGCGGAGAACGCCGCGCACATGCAGGTGATGATGTTCCACGGCGCCGACGACCCGACCGTCCCCGTCGAGAACTCGCGCAAGATGGCCGCCCGCTATCGCGCGCTCGGCTGGCTGGGCAAGAACGTCAGCTACACCGAGTACCCGGGCGTGAAGCACGAGGCCTGGATCCCCGCCTATAGGGACGCGACGCTGCTGCGGAAGCTGGCCGCGATCCGCCGCGATCCGGCGGCGCCCAACGGGCCCCTGTCGCCTCCTCCGCCGGGTCAGGCCGTTCCGGGGCTGTTCGGCAAGAGCGTCCCCCGGCAGCACCCGCACCTCTACGTCTACGGCACGCACGGGGCGCCGGGCGCGGTCGTCATGGCGCGCGCGCTGGCCCAGGCGCTGGCCGACTGGGGGCCGATGGTCGCCGCCCGTTTCCCGGTCAAGGCCGATCGGGAGGTCACCGCCGCCGATCGCGCGCGCTTCGACCTGGTGCTGGTCGGTGCCGCACCGTTCAACGCGCTGGCGCCCCCCGTCTCCGCCGCGCCGTCGCCGCTGGGCGATCGGGCCTTTCGGGCGCTGGTGGCCGACCCCGGGGCGCCCCACAAGTTCGCGCTGGTGTTCGGGGCCGCGACCGCGCCCGGGTTCGCGCGGCTGCGGCGGTTCGCCGCTCCCAATCGGGATCACTTCGCACCCGAGAGCAACCGCGATTTCGTGGAGGTCCCGTGAGACACATGGAGGCAAGGACGATGGCGAGGGCGTGCGGCGGTGTCCTGGCGGTGGCGGCGCTGGTGGGGTGCGGCGGTGGCGGCGGCGTGACGCTGGTGCCGGCCAGCAAGCAGCAGCAGCAGAACGTGATGGTCGTCGACGAAGGGATCGATCTGTCGGTCCCCGAGCTGCAGGGCAAGGTGGCCGCGGCGTACACGGAGGTCTGCGCCGACAGCGGCAGCAGCGGCGGCGGTTCGCTGCTGCCGGACGGCGGCCCAGTGGACGCAGGGCCGAAGTTCGACACGCTCAAGCAGCAGCTGATCGCGGCGTTTCACGAGACGGACGACAGCTGCCGCCTGGTGCCGGGGATCTCGTCCAAGACCGATCCCATGCAGAAGATCGCCCAGTACAAGCAGCGCTGGAACGCGATGATCCGGGCCAACCAGAAAGCGGGCTCCGTCTTCAGCGCGTCCGAAAGCGCGGCGATCCTGCCGGTGATCGACAACGAGCTGGGGATGTTCGGCTATCACGGCACGGCGACCTCGACGACCGTCGCGCACAAGAACGACACCGTCCGGCTGGTGCTGGTCGAGCGCCAGCTCATGTCCGAGGCGCAGGTCCAGGCGGGCTTCACCTGCTTCGATCAGAGCGAGATCAACCAGGTCACGGACCTCCTGACCGACCCGGCGGTGTTCGCCGCCGCAGCCGGCCAGCCCGCCACGCTGGACGCCGACTTTGCCGACGCGACGACCAAGTACGACGTCGGCTTCGTGAACGAGAGCTTTGGCGCCACGGCCCGCGTGATCCTGGAGCAGATGCAGTCGGTGCAGTGCCCGCACCCGATCGATCTCTCGCGCTACTTCGCCGCCATCACGGCCGTCGACGCCGCCCACGCGGCGGGTTTGACCGGGCCGGCGGTCCTCACCATCAAGGCCGCCGGCAACGACGGCGTCGGCATCAACACGGGCGCCGACGCGCTGGACTGCAACCCGGGGGACCCGACCACGGTGCAGGTGGGGAGCTACAACGCGGGCAACGGCGTGCAGAACAGCTTCTCGAACTTCGGCGCCTGCGTCGACCTGTTCGCGCCCGGGCAGGCCATCGTGACCATGTACGCCGGCGGGTGGCTGCTGCCGGCCGACGGCACCAGCTTCGCCGCGCCGCTGACGGCCTGGTTCGGTTCGCGGAGCTCCCCCACGCCCTTCACCGTGGCGACCGCCCGCCAGTCCCTGCTGTCGAACACGGACGCCGCCAAGGAGCTGCCGGCCAGCCTGTTCCCGGCCGACTTCTTCTATACGCCCGGCCAGGTGACGACGGACGCGATCGTGGTCCAGCCGGCGCGGCCGTCGCGCCAGGCGCCGCACCGCGGGGTGGCCCCGATCGACCTCCACCGGCTGCTGAAACCTCTGCTTCGTTTCCGTTCTGTCCGCGGCGCGTAAAGCCCGAAATCCGATCGAAAAGGCGGGCGGACGGGCCTATACTGCCGCGCCTATGGCCAGTCTGAAGCTGAAACCAGGAGTCATCACGGGCGACGGTCTCAAAGAGCTGTTCGCCTATTGCAAGACCGCCCAGGCCGCGCTGCCGGCGGTGAACGTGATCGGGTCGAACTCGGCCAACGCCGCGCTGGCGGCAGCCAAGGAAGCCAAGGCCCCGATCATCGTCCAGCTGTCGCAC
>CAZPUH010000709.1:0-4768 GCA_964589215.1 uncultured Myxococcales bacterium
TGAAGGTTTTGGCGGGCCGGGGCGCAGGGGGCATGATAAACGAAAGGCGCCATGGCGGTCGCGGCTCTTCGCACCCGGCAGAGATCATCCCGCGGCGCTGCGCCGATTCTGCCGACGACGGTGCTTCGGGAGGTGGGGCAGCAGAAGCTGCTGGCCACCCGCATCTGCGATCTCGACCTGCGGCCGGAAGGCACGCTGGCCGAATGCGTGGAGCAGGTCATCGGCGAGCTGCGCGCGAAGGGGATCACCTTCGTGCCGGCCTACTACCTGGGTGACGACGACTTCTGGACGGCCGACCGGGCCGTCAGCATCAACATCCCCTGGTACCTCGCGAACCCGCGGCTGTGGGGGTTGGTGAACGACCACCTCTTCGAGTACACGCGCGAAGAGGTGCTGATGTACCTGCGCCACGAGGCGGGGCACGCGATCAACTACGCGTTCGAGCTGTGGCGGCGGCGCGACTGAACGCAGACGTTCGGCGACTTCCGGCGGCCCTACCGCGAGATTTACAACCCCAACCCGTGGAGCCGCGACTACGTGCGGTACCTCCACCGGGCCGGGATGTACCACTACGCGCAGAAGCACCCGGACGAGGACTGGGCCGAGACGTTCGCCGTCTGGATCGAGGGTGGACCGTGGCGGCGGCGCTACCGCGACTGGCAGGTGGCGTTCGCCAAGCTGGAGTACGTCGACCGCGTGGTGGGGATCGAGGGCGCGTGCCGCGGCAACCCGCCGAACGTGCGGCTGGGGCTGCGCGTCCCGTACACGGAGCTGAAGGAGACCGTCGCCGAGTACTTCGACATCGGCGACGCGCTGGACCAGGACATCCTCGAGTACCGCAAGGACCTGCTGGAGATCTTCGAGCGGAAGCCCGGGCACCGGGGCGCGTCGGGGCGCGGCCTGTCCGCGCTGACCGCGAACGCGCAGTCCGCGGCGCGCTTCATCCAGCAGCACCAGAACATGCTGGTCGACCGGATCAGCCGCTGGATCGCCGACTCGGACCGCCGGGTGATCACGCGCTTTCTGCGCCAGCTGCAGGCGCTCTGCACCGCCGAGCACATGGTCGTGCACGACAGCGAGCGCACCGAGAAGCTGGTCGAGGTCACCGTCGTGGCCACCTGGCACGTCGTCGACGGCATCTACCGCCTGTCCTGACGCCGGGCGGAGGCCCCCCCGGCCCGTCGGTCCGCCGTTGACACCGGCCCCGGCAGCCGTCTATATCACCTGCTCCGCGCGAGGATGGCGGAACTGGTAGACGCACTAGCTTGAGGTGCTAGCGGTTAACAGCCATCGGGGTTCAAGTCCCCGTCCTCGCACCGCTTTGACACGTAGGACCGCCGGTGGACCTCGCCGGCTTGAATTCTTGGGATCGGGGAGCCGACCGCGACGACGTCGTTCTTGATGAGGAAGCGGCCTCCGAACGTCATGGGGACGCCGAAACCGCGTTCGCCGAATCCGTCGGTGTCGCGCGCAGCGTGAATGTGAAGGTGCGGCTCGGAGCTGTGGCCTGACTGCCCGACCGACGCCAGGACCTCTCCCCGGGCGATCCGGTCTCCGGTGTGTACGCGGACCGAACCCCTCTCGAGGTGGGCCAGCACCACGGTCACGTCCAACCCGGCGCAATCGATGGCGACGTGGTTGCCGGCGGGATCGAGGACGTCCCCGCTGGGGATCGACGAATCCGGCATTCCGTCGACGGCATATCGAATGCGACCCGCGCACGGAGCGCTGACGGCGCTGCCGTAGATGAAGTAGGCGGAAGGGTCGCTCGGCAGCAGGCCGGGCGCGCGGCGAGCGCCAGGGCCGAGCTTCGTGATGTCGAGGGCGAGCTTCTGAGCCGTGTTCACGTGGTGGTTGTTGAGGGAGGACGAAGCCCCGCCCTGGACGACGTAGAAGGCGCCGTTCGACAGCGGAAAGTCGAGAGCGACCGGCGGCTCCGACGCGTCCGGCAGTCGACTCGAGACGACGAGCGCGGCCATCGCGCCCCCGAGGAGCGCTTTGCCCCAGACCCGGACGCGCGATTTCCGAGGCACTTCGGCCGCCGCCTTCCGCGAGAACGCCCCACGAACGACACCGCAGCGACTGTGCACGCTGCGAGGAGGGCGGGGCGTAGCCAGGTGGTCAGGACGTCCCAGCGTTCCGCGGTCGCGCCGAATGCCGCGCACCCGAGCGCGATGAGCGCGTACGTCGCCCGATCCCAGATCCCGGCGGCGCGCCGCCGCCCGCGCGTCAGGACGGCAAGCGCAAGAAGCGGCCAGACGAAGGGGCCAATGAGAAGGGTGGATCGAAACGACGCAGATGCGCTCATCGGACCTCTCCTGACTGGAACAGCGATCGCGGTCGGATCGCAACAGGCAACCGGCGCCCTCGGCGGCTGCCTTCACCTGGACCAGGCAGTCTTTCGTCGCGGCCGCCGATATCGTCGTATGACTGCCGAGTTGACACCTCACGCGCCCAGCCCATTGCGTCCCTACCAGCGCGCCGCGATCGACGCCGTGCTGGCGGCGCGGCGCGCCGGGCGGCGTCGCTTGCTGGTCCACCTGCCGACGGGGGCGGGTAAGACGGTGATCTTCGCGCACCTGGCCAAGCTCGCGCGGCGGCAGGTGCTGGTGCTCGCCCATCGTGAAGAGCTGCTGGCGCAGGCGCGGGACAAGCTGGTCCGGGCGCTGGACGGCGACGCCGTCGTCGACATCGAGCGCGGGGCGCAGCGCGCATCCGCCGACGCGAAGGTCGTGGTTTGCTCGATCCGCTCGCTGCACGAGGAGCGGCTGGCGCGCGTCGTGCGGGGGCGCGACGTGGGGCTCATCATCTACGACGAGTGCCACCACGCGGCCGCCGAGGACAACCTGCGCGTCCTCCGGCAGCTGGGCGTGTTCGAGCCCGCGTTCGACGGCACGCTGCTCGGCTTCACGGCCACCACCGCGCGCGGCGACGGGCGCGGCCTCGACGAGGTGTTCGAGGAGGTCGTCTACACGCGGGGCCTGCCCGAGCTGATCGAGGACGGCTACCTGGCGCCGCTGCGCGGCTTCCGGATCTCGACGACGGCGGACCTACGAAAGCTCTCGCCGGCGGGCGCCGACTGGGACGAGGAAGAGCTGGCCGAGGCCATCGACATCGAGGAGCGCAACGCGCTGGTTGCCCGGTCGATCCAGGAGCTGGCGCGCGACCGGCGCACCATCGCGTTCTGCGTGACGGTCAACCACGCGCGACATCTGGCGCACGCCCTGAACGCGCTGGGCGTCCCGGCCGGCATCGTGCACGGCGCCATGCCGATGGACGCGCGCGCGCAGGCCCTGCGCGACTTTCGCGACCGGCGCACGCAGGTCCTGACCAACGTGGGCGTCTTGACCGAAGGCTTCGACGATCCGGGCGTGTCGTGCGTCGCGATGGCGCGGCCCACGCGCTCGGAGGGGCTCTACGCCCAGTGCGTGGGGCGGGGGACGCGCCTTTTTCCCGGCAAGACCGACTGCCTGATCCTGGACTTCGTCGACCTGACGACGCTGAGCCTTTGCACGTTGCCGTCGCTGTTCGGCACGCCGCGCGACCTGGATCTGCGCGGCGGTGACGCCAACGAGGCGCGCCGCGTCTGGCAGCGCATCGAGTTCGACCGGCCCGGCTTCGAGCTGGAGGCGGGCGCGGTCACGCTGGCGGAGATCCAGGACCGCGCCGCCAGCTTCGATCCGCTGACGCTGCGACCCGACGAGGACGTGCGCGCGATCTCGGCCAACGCCTGGTTCTCCCTGGGCCGCCATGGCCTGGGGCTTCACTTTCAGCGCAGCGCGGGTGGCGTGAACGAGGTCCTGGTCCTGCGCCGCCCCGGCCGGGGCAAGGTGTGGGAGGTGGTCATGGACGGCCGGCCGATGAGCCGCTTCGGCCGCATCGAAGAGGCGGTCGACGCCGTGGACTTCGAGATCGAGCAGATGGGGCGACTGACGGCGCTCTCGGCCAAACCCGACGCACCGTGGCGCCGCGCGAGCAACCGCGGCGATGCCCTCCGCCTGGCGGTCTGGCATCGCTTCCACCCCCGGCCTGTTTCAGGACGGGCTTGAGTCACGGCGCTCGAGGCAGAAGGCCGCGGCTCACTGGACGCCGCAGACGGTGGACGGGCATGAGAGAGCTGGATCCGCCGCCATGTCGACATCGCAGGTGAACAGGTTGTTGGCGATGCCGACCGGCGACGAGATCGAGAAGAAGATGCCGAAGAGGCCCGTGCCCGTTCCGCCGTTCGCCGCGATGTACTGAGGACGGCAAACGCCGGGGAGCGTGGTCGGATCAGACTGGCCGCAAGTCGTTGCGCTGAGGTTACCGCACAGGCAAGGCGTCGCGTCGTCCCGGTTTGCGCAGGTGTGGCCCGAGTTGTTGCCGGTCCGGATGCATTTCAGCAGGGCGTAGCAGGCGTCGCGCTGGACGCCCGTGAAGCCATCGCAACCGCTGGTGGTGCCGTCCACCGACGTGTTGAAGCAGGTACCGTCGGCCGTAGCGTCATTTTCACAGGCAGTGCAAGCGGGCGGCTGTCCGCCGCTGCCGGCCTGACCCGCCGTGCCGCCTGAACCGCCCGTTGCCAAAGAGCCGGCCGCGCCGGCCGTACCGACGGCGCCGCCGCCATTCCCGCCAGGACCACCGCTTGCCCCACCCGGCGCACCGGCCGCGCCACCGCCGTGCCCCCCCAGAGCACCGCTCGCGCCGCCCGCTGCACCGGCCGCGCCGCCGAAACCACCGCTCGCGCCACCCGCCGCGCCAGCGCCGTGCCCCCCGGAGCCACCGCTCG
>CAZPUH010000710.1:0-3147 GCA_964589215.1 uncultured Myxococcales bacterium
GTCGAGTTCATCAAGCGGAACATCAAGCTGGACGCCAGCGTCGAGAAGGCGTCCATCACCGACAGCAAGAAGGTCGTCGAGATCTGCACGCAGTACGCGCAGAAGGGGATGTTCAACATCTTCCTGACCGTCTTCTTCAGCACCCTGGCCTTCGCCTGCCTCGAGCCGTTCTTCTTCATCGGTTACCTGGTCTCGATCGCGCTCTTCGGCCTGTACCAGGCCATCTTCATGGCCAACGCGGGCGGCGCCTGGGACAACGCCAAGAAGATCGTCGAGGTCGAGCTGAAGGAAAAGGGGACCGAGCTGCACGCGGCCACCGTCGTGGGCGACACGGTCGGCGACCCCTTCAAGGACACCTCGTCGGTCGCGATGAACCCGGTCATCAAGTTCACGACCCTCTTCGGCCTGCTGGCCGTCGAGCTCGCGGTGGGCATGAGCCGGACCACCAGCCTGGCGCTGTCGGGGATCTTCCTGGCGCTGTCGATCGTGTTCGTGTGGCGCTCGTTCTACGGCATGCGCATCACGACCACGAACCCGGCCACGGCCCAGGGCTCATCGGCTGCGGCGAAGGCAGCGGAAGGCGCGTAGCGGCCGGAGTCGGAGTCGGAGTCGGAGTCGGAGCGTCCGCGACAACGACAGCGTCAGCGAACACGAACACGACTACCTTCGCGATCACGTCTACGACCACGTACACGTCCAGGTCACGTACACGATGGCCGGATGTCTGCGGCGTGTACGTGGACCTGGACGTGTACGTGGACCTGGACGTAGTCGTTTACGTGATCGCGAACGTAGTCGTGTTCGTGTTCGCTGACGTTGTCGCGGACGCGGACGCGGACGTCCGATCTCTCCCCCCTACGCCCGCCCGCGCACGTACGCCACCGCCGGCCCCACGAACGGCAACGTCGCCGCGACCAGCAGCACCGCGGCCAGGTTCGGGCCCGCGACGTCCAGGGCTGACGCCGTCGCCAGGTGGCCGCCGCCGAACGCCGCGACCGCCGCGCCGGCCACAGCCAGCCAGCCCCAGGTGCGCAGGCGGACGACGCCGGTCAGGCCAAGGGCCGCTAGGCCCAGCGCCGCGAGCGAAAAGAGCATCCCCTGCCCCTCCTTCGGACCCAGAGCCCACATGATGAGGCTGGGGAGCGAAGCGGCCGAGCGCGTGATGGTCTTGCGAAGCCGGGCGACGCCCAGGTCGTCCATCCGGTACCGCTGGCGCCAGGACTCTTGCAGGTCGTACTGCGCCGCCATGCTCTTGCCGGCCAGCGGCAGGACGACCATGGCGTGCAGCGCCCCGTAGACGGCCAGCGCCGGCGCCCAACCCATCATCACCAGGGAAATGATGGCGACCATGAGGCCCGACCAGCCGAGCCCGGTCGCGAACCACCTTCCCCAGAACCAGCCGGCCACCACGGCGAAGAAAGCCACCAGGTAGCAGACGCCCAGGGCGGCGAACGCGGGGCCCCATCCGGGCGGCGCGTTGAACGACAGGAACAGGTACAGCACCGTGAAGAAGCTGAGCGCCAGGGCGGCGGCAGCCCGCCGCGGCCCCTCGAATCCCAGCGTCCCCAGCTTGCTGCTCAACGCGGACAGCTCGGAGGGAATCTTGAACGCCATGCTTTCATTATAGCTATTCCATTGCAGTCGGTCCCGCGGCGTGAGAAATAGACCGACCGTGGATAGCCCCCCGCTGACGCTGGACCAGGTCAAGGCCGAAATTGCCGAGGTGACGATGCAGGTTCACCTGGCCCAGGAGCGGCAGGATGAGCGGGACGTCGTCGCCGCCGCCCACGCCGGGGTGGACAAGCTGGCCCAGCGATACCGGGCCCTGCTGGCGTCGCTGTCGCCCAAGGACCAGCTGGCCGCCGAGCGCCTTTTGGGCCGGCGCGTCGTCGACCTGAAGCGGCTGGCCTCCCTGCTCCCCAAGGTTCCGGCGGTCTCCTCCGAGAGCACCCCGGACCGCGTGGCAGGGGGTGGCGCGCCGCACGAACGACGCATCACGGGCGTCACCTGGTCGACCCCCGGACGGGCCGCCCCGAACGCCAGCCTTCGGGTCGGCGGGGACGTCGAATCCTGGTGCGGCCGGTGCGCCGACCTGACCACCCACAGCATCGTGGCCATGGTGGGCGACGAGCCCAAGCAGGTGCTCTGTCAGGTCTGCGGCTCCCGCCACACCCACCGCACGGCAGCCGCTCGCAAGGCGCCGGCGACCGCCAACCCGGCGACGGGCGGCGCGGACGACCGCCCCCGGGGCGGCGACCCCGAGGCGCGGCGCAAGGCCGCCGAGCTGCGGGCCCTGGGCGAAGAGGTCGCCGCCGCGGAGACGGTCCGCGCGTTCGACCCGCGCGAGCGCTACAAGGCCGGCGAGATCATCTCGCACCCCGAGTTCGGGCGCGGGAAGATCGAGAACGTCCTCCGCTCGAGCCTGCTGGTCCGGTTCCCGAACGGCGGCCTCAAGTCGATCATGCTCATGTAGAGCCGACCGGCGGCCTGCCGGCGATTCAGCCCAGGTTGTCGAGCTCTTCCAGGAAGCGCTTCAGCAGGCCGTCGACCATCAGGTTCCGCGCGGCGCTGTCGTACCGGCCGGCGCGATAGCCGCCCTGGATCTCCTCGAACCGGGTGCGCGAATCGGCGATGAGCGTCCGGCAAGCGCCCGTCTTGGTGGTGATCTCTTTCCGGTTCTTCAGCAGGTAGCCGCCGGCTGACATCGCGGCCGCCCCGGTCAGGACGACCCCCACCGGCCCCGAGAGCGCGTACCGCAGGCCCAGCCGCAGCGCCACCACGCCGGCAGCCCCCAGCGCCGCTTTCTTCAGGCCGCTGCCGTCGCGAATCGACTCGGCCGCCATCGAGGTCACCTGCCCCGAGGCCATGACCAGCGCGATGAACGTCCCGCGCCGGCTTTTCCAGCCGCGATCGTAATAGTCGCGGATGGCCTGCTTGAGGAAGGCGTCGTAGTCGTCGAACACCTCCGGGCCCAGCTCGCTCTTGGACTTTCCTTCCGCCTCGGTCGCCATGGGTAGATCGTACCACGGCGGTGGTGAACACTAAGCCCATGACGCCCGCCCTGCTCGCGGTGCTGCTCGCCGCTGCCGGACCCGCGCCTCGCGCAGCGGCCAGGGCGGCAGCGGCGCCGCGCGCGCCGGCCAAGCC
>CAZPUH010000711.1:0-1180 GCA_964589215.1 uncultured Myxococcales bacterium
CTCCCGCTCGATCCCCTCCTGGGTGATGACGCCGGCGCGCCGCAGCCGCTCGAAGAAGGCGCGGTGGGTGATGGCGTCGAAGTGCTCTTCCGGCTTGGGGCCGACGTGGCCGGCCAGCTCGAACCCCGACCCGTCGGGGTCGGCCAGATAGATCGACGCGTGCGTGATGCGCCGGGAGTCCTCGAGCGCGCCCAGCACGCGCGGCACCAGGACGCGCATGTCGATGACGTTCGCCATCTCGGCGCGCAGCATCTCGATGCGCCGGGACAGCTCGAACTTCTCCTGGAACATCCAGCGGCTGATGCCCCCCTCGACGCGGGTGCGCAGCGGCTCGATCAGGATGACGATCGTCGCCGACGCCAGCAGCGTGTTGAAGAAGAAGAGCCCCGAGTCCTCGGTGCCGACCCAGCGGACCAGCACCCCGTAGATGAACGCCAAGATGAACACCAGCGTCCCCAGCACCACCATCCGCCCCAGCAGCTCGTTGAGGTCCAGCAGCCGGTACCGAACCAGGTTCTGGGACAGGAAGTAGAGGTAGACGATGATGAAGACGTTGCCGAAGTTGGGGCCGTGCGGCAGGGACTCGGCCAGCGTCGCCGTGACCGTGGCGAACCCGCCAACCAGCAGGTAGAGGAGCCGCTTCTTCTCGACGCGTGACGGCGTCGCCCGGTACCGCTTGTAGAGGTAGAAGACCGACAGATAGAGGCCGGCGAAGACGTACGCCATGAAGGCGACGTGGAACGACACGGCCGTGTGGACCGGCTCGATGAAGCGCGAGAACAGCAGGACGCTGTAGAACACGGCCCCGCCGAACACCGTCGATCGGCTGAGCGGCGGCGGGCCGGCCTCGTCGCCCAGGAAGGCCTGGAAGAAGCGCTGCGCCGTGGCGGGCAGCGAGACCGCCGCCAGCAGCGACAGCCAGTCCCACAGCGATGATTGGAAGCGGCGGGCCAGGAAGGCCAGCGAGCAGTAGAGCGCGATGTTGAAGGCGAACGTTGCGAACAGGACGTGCGACCGCCGGCGCGGCTCGCGCAGCAACACGGAGCCGCCGATCGCGAAGCTGACGATGGCCGCGACCAGCGCCGAGACGGGCTGGATGCTCAAAGTGCCTGGAATTTTAGCCGAGATGTCACCCGGGCGCGCCCCTGCCCTTTTGCCCGCGGGGGCCCACCCTGCTATC
>CAZPUH010000712.1:0-3047 GCA_964589215.1 uncultured Myxococcales bacterium
GCTTGCCGCCGGGCGCGCGCGGGCCGCGGAGGTGACGCGCGTCGTGAGCGCCTTCGACGACGACGACACCTTCGATCTGAACCTGACCGCGACCTGGCTGCACGACAGCAAGACGGCCGCCGTCAACCGCGAGCAAGAGACCGCGACGGGCGTCGCGCTGGTGCGCGATCTCAAGTACGCGCGCACCCGCGACGTGCTCGACATGCGCCTCGACTTCGGCGTGCTGTGGGACGTGGGCCTGCACGTCGACGCGCCGCTGGTCCTGCACGACTCGAACTACCTGGACTTCAACACCGGGGTGGACGCGGGGAACTCCACGTTCATCGCCGACGGAACCATGTTCAACCCGGGCGGCCGGCCGGGGCACGTGTTCCAGAGCCCCACCCGCAAGGGGTTCGAGAACCTGGGCCTGGGCGTCACGTGGGCGGTCTTCAATCAGAACCGCGACGACACGAAGCCGACCTGGACGCTGGGGTTCGACGCCTTGCTGGATGTCTTCCAGGACATGCGTTACGACCAGCTGAATCCGAACGCGAACTCGGCAGTCGGGCTCGGCTACCACCAGCTGATCTGGTCGACCTGGGTGTCGAAGCGCTTCGGCCACTTCGATCCGTACTTCGGCGCGTCGTACATGTTCCCCATCCGCACGAACGGGAGCATCTTTCAGGACCTGGGCGGCGGCCAGACGGTCGTCAACCCGCAGCAGGTGGCCGCCGTCGTGATCGGCGTCGAGGAGATCGCCTGGGAGAACCCGGCCCGGCAGCAGCGGGTCACCATCGAGCTGCAGGCTCACATGGAGGAGCACTTCGCGGGGCGCAACTACTCCGAGCTGTGGGAGCCGCTGGCCGGCTCGCGCTCGTGTCAGTCCGGCAGCACCGACCTGACGAACTGCCGCCCGGACTTCGACCAGCTGGCGCAGGCGCCCGTCATCAACGGCGTCACGCAGCCGCTGACGGTCAAGGGGGCGCCGTACCCGGGCGTGAGCGACGTCGAGGCCTACGGGACGTTCGGTGGCGACGTCGGCCTGAACGTGCAGGTCGGACCCTACATCCGGTTCCGCAGCCTGTTCGGGCTCACCGTCGACGCGCCGCATTTCATCACGGACGCTTCCCCCGGCGTCCCCGGTCCGAACGGGCGGGTCGACTCGACCAACCCGGACCAGGCAAACCCCGTCTACCGCGAGTCGATCGACCTGCCCGGGCGGCGTTACCGCATCGAGCAGAGCGAGACCTGGCACCTGATGGTCCAGGGCTCGCTGATGTTCTGAGCGCCCGCAACAGCGGCTGGTGAAAGCCGGTCGGCCGACGTCGAACCTTCGACATCCGCGGCGTCCGACCGGGGTGACGGTTCACGCGTCTGCGGAGGCGTGACGCTGGCCTCGGAGTTGCTGAATCGCCTGGCATGCGCAACGGCGTCTGGTTCGCGATTGCCGCCATGTCCTTGACCGCCTCGCGGTCGGCGCCGGCTCGGGCGGCCTCACCACAGGCCGCCGACCCGCCGCGCGAAATCGAACCGCCCGCCGAGGTCGGGCTCGCGACCCAGCAGCTGGCGCTGGGCACCGTGTCGGCGCTGTTCGCCGGCCTGGGCGCCGTCGGGCTGGCCTTCAGCGACCACGCCTCGGGATACGAGATCAGCGCCGGCCTGATGGCCACCGCCGTGCTGCCGGGGGCGGCGGTTTGCACGCTGGGGGGCAGCAGCCCCTGGTACGACGGCTCGTGCGCAGGGCCGATCGGGGGGGCCTACCTCGGTGTCGCGGCGGTGGGCATTCCGGTCGCGATGGCGGTCAAAGGATGGACGACATCGGACTACGGCGGCGGTTCGATCTTGAGCCCGTCGGCGGCGTTGGTCGCCTGGGCGGCCGCCGCCGTGGGAGCAGCCGCGGGCGCCACGATTGGCTGGCATGCGACGAAGCATCGCCGTTCGCCGCCCGCAACCGTGGCGCGCGCCCAGCTGTCGCCGGTGCCGCGGGCGCCCTGGCCGGAGATGGCGCTCCGGCAGTTGCCTCAGACGCCGGGCTCGCTGGCGTTTCCCGTGCTGGCGTTCGCGTTCTGAACGGCGTCAGCGGCGCGCGATCAGGTTGTAGACGTCGCGGCGCGGGCGGCCGGTGGCGGCGGCCAGCTGGCGGGCGGCGTCGCCCGTCGACTGGCCGCCCTCGATCAGCTCGGCCGCGCGCGCGCGAATCTCGTCGTCGTCCAGGTCCTCGGCGGCCGCAGCGTCGTCGGCTCCGGCCACGACCAGCGTGACCTCGCCGAGGGGGCGGTCCTCGGCGTAGCGGGCGGCGAGGGCGCCCAGGCTGTCCCGCACCAGCTCCTCGTGGGGCTTGGTCAGCTCGCGGGCCACGCAGGCCTGCCGAGCTTCACCCAGCACCGACGCCAGGTCCGCCAGCGTCGCCCCCGCTCGCAGCGGGGACTCGTAGAGCACCAGCGTGTAAGGCAATGTCCGCACGCTCTCGAACAGCCGGCGGCGGCCGCCGGTCTTGCGGGGCGGGAAGCCGAGAAACAGGAACCGGTCGGTCGGCAGCCCCGCGGCCATCAGGGCCGCCAGGATGGCCGACGGCCCGGGGACGGGGACGACGCGCGCGCCGGCGGCGACCGCGGCAGCCACGACCCGATAGCCTGGATCCGAGACCAGCGGCGTCCCTGCCTCGGAGATGAGCGCGATCTGGGCGCCGCCCGCGAGCCGTTCGGCGACCTCGGCCGCGCGCGCCGCCTCGTTGGCGTCGAAGCAGGAAACGACCGATTTCTGCCCGGCGCCGATCTCGCCCAGCAGGCGCCGCGCGCTGCGCGTGTCCTCGGCCACGACGAGCTCGACCCCACGCAAGGTGTCGGCCGCGCGCGGCGACAGGTCGCGCGGGTCGCCGAGCGGCGTGGCGACGACGAAGAGGGTTCCTGCGCCTTTCACGAAAAGATTCCGACCCCGGCAGATACCGTGGAGACTCCCGAAGATACCGCGATCTCTGCGTGCAGCGCGGCGAAGGGCTGGTTATCATTGCTCGGGTCCATGGATCTCATCGACGGTCCATCCGGCGACCCGACGTCGCCCTCCTC
>CAZPUH010000713.1:0-1547 GCA_964589215.1 uncultured Myxococcales bacterium
GCACCGACACCCGACCGAGGTAGGCGACATGTGCCGCCGTGACCGGGACGTCCGTCTCGAACAGCACCTTCAAGACCAGCTGTTCGAACTCTTCGAAGTCCATCGGCTCCGAGACTTAGGGTAGCACAGCGCCCCGGGCCGGCGCACGCCCGACTTTTGTCGAAAATCACCGAAACTTTTTTCGATTTGGGGGCCGGACCCAGCGCTCAGACGTGCGCACATGCGAGGAGCGACGAGGACCGTGAACCCGAGCAAAGCGACGTCGTGGGTCTTGACGGTGGCCGCCCTGTTGATGGTCGGCTGCGGCAGCAGCGGCGGCGCCAAGACCGCGACCGGTGGAACGACCGGCGGTGGCGCCGGCGGCGAAAGTGGAGCCGCCGGCAAGAGCGCCGCGATGGGCGGCGGTGCCGGCTCCGCGCCGGTGTCGAAGGTCCTGCTCGTCGATTGCGACGACAGCGACAACAACGCCGATGCGACAGACACGACGGCGTCGCCGTCGGACAGCCTGTTCGCGGCGCTGCTGCAGGGGGAGAACCTCCACTTCGACACGTTCGTCGTCCCCGAGTCGGCGATGCCGAGCACCCCGGCCGCGGCGGCGCTGGCGGGGTACGGCACGCTCGTCTGGTACACGGGCGAGCAGAGCGGCCGGAATTTGACCCTTTCGGCGGCCCAGGAGGCCTCCGTCGAGGCCTGGCTGGACGAGGGGCAAAAGACGATGCTGGTCTTCTCGCAGCAGCTGCTCCAGGCGGTCGGGCGGGACGACTGGACCTCGCCGGAGACGAACGTCTTCGTATCGAACTACATCGGCGCGGCGGGCGACGCGGTCGACAATCTGGCGGACGTCACTTACGAGGCGAAGGGGGCGTCCGGGACGCCGTTCGCCGGCCAGCTGTTCGACGTGATCTCGGACACGCCGATCGGCAGCACGGCCGACGAGGTGAACCCGAAGGCGGGGACCGACACGTTGGTGACGGTCTCGGACGACCCGGACGGATCGGGCGCGAAGCACGACGTCGCGGTCGTGGTCGGGCGCAAGCACGTCGGCGCCGCCGGGACGTCCACCGTCGTTTACGTCGGGATGCCCGTCGAAAACATCCAGGCAGCCGTGAACAAGGCCACCGCCGCCCCGTTCTTCCACGCGGCGCTCGTGTACGCGGGGCTCGCCGCGCGGTAGGCGGCCGCCACAGCATCGGGCAGGGCGACCCCGGGGCAGGGCCCCAGCGACGAATTCCGTCGATTGTTTCGAAATTGCGAACGGCGGCGCCGTTTAGAGGACATCCGTGCGCATAGGTGCCAGGTGACGGCCGACGTGGTCGAGGTGTATCGTCTTTGCCGCGTAGGCGCGACTCGTTCATCGAGGTGCCTCTGTATCCAACACTTTTAGGAGAGGGAATAACGTGAAGCTAAGCAGAGTGAGTTCGTGGGGAGCGGCGCTCGCAATTCTGACGGCGGTGGGCTGCGGCAGCAGCAGCACGACCGGCACAGGCGGAGCTGGGGGAACGGCGAAGGGCGGGAACGGCGGCAAAGGTGGCGCCGGCCTCGGCGGC
>CAZPUH010000714.1:0-4362 GCA_964589215.1 uncultured Myxococcales bacterium
CGGGCCAGCGGCGCCTCCGCCGGGCCCGCCACCCGCACGGCCCCGCCGCTCGCCTGCCGCGCCGCTTCAGCGGCGGCGCCGGCGGCCGCCCGGGCCGCCGCCTCATCCTCCGCCTCGACCCGAAGGACGAAGATCCGCGAGTACGGCTGGTAGTCCGTCTCGCGGCGCGAAGCCAGCTCGTCGCGGACGAACCCCTCGTAGTCGTGGCGCGCGGCCGCGGCGATGGCCGGGTGTTCGGGCTTGTAGCTCTGGATGATCACGCGCCCGGGCCGGTCACCGCGCCCCGCCCGCCCGGCGACCTGCTCCAGCAGCTGGAACGTGCGCTCGGCCGCCCGGAAGTCGGGCAGGTTCGTCCCCTGGTCGGGTTGCAGCACCCCGACCAGCGTCACGCCGGGAAAGTCGTGCCCCTTCGTGACCATCTGCGTCCCCACCAGGAGGTCGATCTCGCCGGCGTGCATGCGGCGCAGGATGTTGTCCAGCTCGCGCGCGGCCCCCGAGCCCGCGGTGTCGCGATCCAGCCGCGCCACGCGCGCGTCGGGGAAGCGCGCGCGCACGACGGTCTCGACCCGCTCCGTGCCCGTTCCGAGCCGTTCGAGCCGTGGCTCCCGACAGGCCGGACAGCGCTCGGGCACCGACTGGGTGCGGCCGCAGTAGTGGCAGACCAAACGCGCCCGGCCCAGGTGGTACGTCATCGAGACGGCGCAGCTTCCGCAGCGCACCCCCTCGCCGCAGGCCCGGCACAAAACCACCGTCGAGAACCCGCGCCGGTTGAGGAAAAGGATGCTCTGCTCGCCCGCCGCCAGCGCCGCCCCCAGCGCCTCGGCCAGGGGCGCCGACAGCAGGCCGTCGGGCCCGGGCGGGTGGCGCCGCAGATCGACCAGCGTCACCTCGGGCAGCGGCCGCGGCGTCGCGCGCGACGGCAGCGCCAGCCGCGTGAACCGTCCGCGCTGCACGTTGTGCTCGCTCTCCAGCGACGGCGTCGCCGATCCCAGGATGACGATGGCGTTCGCCGCGCGCGCGCGCACGATGGCCAGGTCGCGCCCGTGATAGCGCACGCCCTCTTCCTGCTTGAACGACGGGTCGTGCTCCTCGTCGACGACGACCACCCCCAGCGCGCGCACGGGCGCAAACACGGCCGAGCGGGCGCCCAGCGCGATGCCGACCTCGCCCTGGCGCAGCCGCCGCCACGCCTCCAGCCGCTCGCGCGGGGGCAGGCCGCTGTGCAGGACCGCGACGTCCTCGCCGAACCGCGCCCGGAAGCGCGCCGCCAGCTGCGGAGTGAGCGCGATCTCCGGCACCAGCACCAGCGCGCCCCGCCCCGCCTGCCGCGCGGCCGCGATGACGCGCAGGTAGACCTCGGTCTTGCCCGAGCCCGTCACGCCGTGCAGCAGGAAGCTGGCAAACCCGCGGTCCAGCGCCGGCAACAGCGCGTCGACGGCCCGCTGCTGGTCGGCGTTCAGCGTGACCGCCGAGGCGGGGGGCGGCAGCGCCCGCGGCGCGGCGGCGACGACCCGATGCTCGACGCGCGCCAGGCCCAGCTGGGAGAGCACGCGCAGGTGACCACGCTCGGCCGCCGAGAGCTCGCTGGCCAGCAGGCCCGCGTCGCCGGCCGCCGCGATCTTGGCCAGGGCCGCCCGGCGCGCGACGGCCCGCTTCGGCAGCGCCTGCCCCGGGTCGGCGGACGCCGCGAACGCCAGCACCACGGTCGGCGGTGGCCGCCGCCGCGTCAGCGCGTCGCCGACCTCGACCAGCCCGTTGGCCTCGTGGCGCGCGAGGATGGCGCGCGCCCTGGGCAGCACGTTCAGCAGGCGCTGCAGGGGCAACTCTCCCCCCGCGTCCGCCAGCGCCGCCAGGATCGGGTCCCGGGGGGCGTCGTTCAGCAGGGTCCTGGCCGCGGCCTGGCGTTCCAGCTCCTGCCGCCCCTGGTCGGTCAGCCGCGCCGCGCGCTTGGCGGTCGCCTGCTCGCCCTGAGGCAGCGCGGCTCGCAGCACCTCGCCCAGCGGCGCCTGGTAGTACTCGGCCGTCCACCGGCAAAACGCGATCATCTCTTCGTCGAACGCCGGTTCGCCCCCAACCACCGCTTCGATGGCCCGCGGCGGATCACCCTCCGGCGCGGCGGCCGAGTGCCCGACGACGAAGCCCGTGACGGTGCGCGACCCGAACGGAACGACCACCTGCGCGCCGACGGGCGCCATCCGCTCGCGCGGGTCGCGGTACGTGAAGGTGCCGCTGACCGGCAGCGCGACCGCGACCTCGAGAAGGCCGGACGCGCGGGCGAAGCTCGGGTCTACCGAGGAACCCTGCGCGGGTTCCGTTTTCTGCGTCACTGCCTCAGCAGCTTCTCGATCCCGGCGCGGACGTCGTCCCGAAGCTCCGGCCGGCGAAGCGCGTAATGGACCATCGCGACGACGTAGCCGGCGCGGTCGCCGACGTCGAACCGCTCGCCCTCGACCTCCAGCCCATAGAGCCCGTGCCGCGCGCAGAGCGTCGCCAGCCCGTCGGTGAGCTGGATCTCGCCGCCCCGCCCGGGCGGCGTCTCCGCCAGGATCGGGAAGATCTCGGGTGGCAGCACGTACCGGCCGATGATCGCCAGCCGCGACGAGACGGTTCCGGGCGCCGGTTTCTCGACCAGCCGCCGCACCTGCAGCCCGCGCTCGCCGTCGCGGTCGCCGTCCGCGATGCCGTAGAGGTGCTCCTGGCCGGGCGCGACCTCCTTGAGGCCGATCACGCCCGTCCCGCGCTGGTCGTACTGCTGGATGAGCTGCCCGATCCCGGGCACCTTGGCGTCCATCAGGTCGTCGCCCAGCACCACCGCGAACGGCTCGTCGCCGACCACCTCGCGCGCGCAGAGCACGGCGTGCCCCAGGCCCAGCGCCTCCGCCTGCCGGACCGACGCGAACCGGGCCAGGCTGGCGATGCGCCGGATCTCGGCCAGGTCCTTGGTCTTGCCGCGCCGCTCGAGCAGCGCCTCCAGCTCGGGCGCGCGGTCGAAGTGATCCTCGACCGACGATTTGCCGCGGGCCGTGACGAAGATGATCTGCTCGATGCCGGCGGCCACGCACTCTTCGACGGTCAGCTGGATGCTGGGCGTGTCGACGAGCGGGAGCATCTCTTTCGGCATCGCCTTGGTGGCCGGAAGGATGCGGGTTCCCAGCCCGGCGACGGGCAATACGGCTTTGCGAACTTTCCGGTGCGCTGGCGCGTGGCTTGTCATGAGGCGGCCTCCATCTTAAGCCCGCTTCCACCCCGTGCCATCACGAACCGCAGCGACGGGGCCGTTCGGGGTGGAGGGGCCGAGTGGCGGCCGGTCGGGCACCCCTTGCAGGACCCGAATCACCTCCGCCACGGCCTCGTACAGCGCCGGCGGGATCTCGTCCCCTTCGCTCACGGCGCGCAGCGACCGGGCCAGCGTCACGTCCTGAAAGATCGGCACACCGGCCTCCCGCGCCACGCGCTTGATCTGCTCGGCCAGCAAGCGCTCGCCGCTGGCGAGGACCACGGGCGCGGCGTCGCGGTCGCGATCGTATCGGAGCGCGACCGCGATATGATCGGGATTGACCACCACGAAGTCTGCTTTTCGGACGTCGGCGATCATTCGTTGCTCGAAAAGCTCGCGCTGCAGGCGCAGGCGCTCGGCCCGGTGCAGCGGGTCGCCTTCCGTTTCCTTGTGCTCCCGCCGGACCTCCTCGGGCGTCATCCGCAGCCGGCGGCGGTGGCGGCGCCGGGTGACCAGCAGATCGGCGGTGCCCAACACCAGCGCCGCGAGCCCGACGGCGATCACCAGCCGCTGCGCCAGAACCCCGAAGGCGGCCAGGACGGCGCCGGCCGGGGCGCCCGCCAGGCCGATCACGCCGGCCAGGTGCGGCGCCAGCAACCACCCGAGCAGCCCGGCAACCAGCCCGGCCTTGACCAGGCCCTTGCCCACCTCGAAGGCGGCGCCGGCCGACAGCAGGCGCCGGAGCCCCTCGCCCGGGGACAGGCGCGACAGCTGCGGCGCAACCGCCCGGGCGGCCACGAGGCCGCGCGTCTGCCACAGGCCGATCACCAGGGCCGCGACGAGCCCCGCCACCAGCGGCGGAAGCAGCGCGTGGACCAGCGTCGACAGCCCCGCCGCGATGGCCGAGGCGGCCGTCGCGCGCCCACCGGCAGCGGTCGAGAGCCCGTCGCGAAAGCCAGCGACCAGGCCGCCGGTCGCCGCGCCGGCCGTGACCAGGACCGTCCCCAGCGCCGCCGCCGTCGCGCCGGCCGAGACCAGGTCGCGGCTGACGGCGACCTTGCCGCGCCGCCGCGCTTCGGCCAGCCGCCGCGGGGTCGGAGCTTCGGTCGGCTCGCGCGCCCCCACCCGCGCTCGCCGCGGCTACT
>CAZPUH010000715.1:0-1912 GCA_964589215.1 uncultured Myxococcales bacterium
GAAGATCGAGATGAAGCCCATCGCCGCCGAGATCGAGAAGTTCGTGCGCGTGATGAGCAGCGCCAGGATGCCGCCCGTGCAGGCGACCGGGATTCCGGCCAGCACGATCAGCATGTCCTTCCAGTTCTTCACCGACGAGTACACCAGCATCGCGATCACCAGCAGCGTCAGCGGGATGATGAGCGCCAGACGCCCCGTCGCCTCGTTGAGCTGGTTGATCTCGCCCGCCCACTCGAGGTGGGTGTCGTAGGGCAGCTTCACCTTCTCCGTGATCTGCTGCTGCGCCTCGTGAATCGTCGACGCCAGGTCGCGCCCGCGCACCGAGAACTTCACGGGCGCGTACCGGCGGTTGTCCTCGCGGTAGATGACCGCGGGACCCTCTTCCTTCATGATCTGCGCGAGCTGCCCCAGCGGAATCTGCGCGCCGTCGGGGGTCGCGACCAGGATGTCGCGGATGGCCTTCAGGTCCTTCCGGTACGGCGCCGCCCAGCGCACGGTCAGGTCGAACCGCTTCTCGCCTTCGTACACCTGGGTCACGGCCTGGCCGCCGATCGCCGCCTGCACGACCGCCTCGACGTCGCCGACGTTCAGGCCGTAGCGCGCGCACAGCGCGCGGTTCGGCGTGATGCGCACGTCGGGCTGACCCAGCGATGGGAACAGCGCCAGGTCCTCGACGCCCCTGATGTGCGACATGACGTCGACGATCTCGTTGGCCTTGGCCTCGTTGACGTGCAGGTCGGGGCCGAACACCTTCACCGTGTTCTCGCCCTTCACGCCGGACATCGCCTCCTCGACGTTGTCCGAGATCATCTGCGAGAAGTTGAAGATGACGCCGGGGAACGCCTCCTGCAGCTCGTGCGAGAGGTCCTCGGTCATCGACTCCTTGGTGACGCCGCGGCGCCATTCCTTGGAGGGCTTCAAAGGCGCGAACAGCTCGATGTTGTAAAAGCCCGAGACGTCCGTGCCGTCGTCCGGCCGACCCAGCTGCGAGACGACGGTGGTGATCTCGGGACGCCGGCGGTTGTTCAGATCGCAGGTGGCGCTGTCCTTGGGACACCCGAGCAGCACCGCCCGCATCCGCCCGACGTACTTCGAGGACTGCTCGAGCGAGATCGACATCGGCAGCGTGGCGCGGATCCAGAAGTTCCCCTCCTCCAGCTTGGGCATGAACTCCCGCCCCAGCTGCGTGCCCGCGATGAGGCTGCCCAGCACCACCGCCGTTCCCAGCCCGACGGCCGTCTTCTTGTGGCGCAGCGAAAAATTGAAGAGGGGGATGTAGAAGACCTTCAGCCCCTTCATCAGCCAGTTGTCGTGCTCGTGGTCGCCCAGCGTGCCGACCTTCAGCCCGCGCTCGGCCAGCACCGGGGTCAGCGTCAGCGACAGCACGATGGCGCCGCCGATCGCGAAGGCGTAGGTGTGCGCCATCGGCGAGAAGATCACGCCCGACACGCCCGACAGCGTGAACAGGGGGATGAACGCCACCGCGATCACCAGCGTGGACGAGAACATGGGCGGGCCGACCTCTCCCGCCGCCAGCAGGATGCGCTCGATCGAGTTGCGCTTGCCCGGCGCCGCCAGGTGGCGGAACACGTTCTCCATCACGATGACCGTCGAATCGACCACGATGCCGAAGTCGACCGCCCCCAGCGAGATCAGGTTGGCGGGGGTGCCCGTAGCGACCATGCCGATGAACGCCGCCATGAGGGCCAGCGGGATGTTCAGCGCCGTGATGAGCGCCGCCCGCGCGTGCCCCAGGAACATCCAGAGCACCACGGCGACCAGCACCATGCCGATCACCAGGTTCTCGAGGACGGTGTGCGTGGTCAGCTTCACCAGCGTGGCGCGGTCGTAGTACGGCTCGATGTGCATGCCGGGCGGCAGCACGTGGAACTTGTTGAGGTAGTCCAGCCGC
>CAZPUH010000716.1:0-8251 GCA_964589215.1 uncultured Myxococcales bacterium
CCTCTCGGTCGAGGACAAGCTGAAGATCGCGCGCATCCTCGACGGCTTCGGCATTCACTACATCGAGGGCGGGTACCCGGGGTCCAACCCCAAGGACGTCGAGTTCTTCCAGCGCGCCAAGTCGCTGAACCTGCGCCACGCGAAGCTGACGGCCTTCGGGATGACCCGCAAGGCGGGCGGGCGCGCCGAAGAGGACCCGATCCTGCGCGCGCTGGTCGACGCGCAGACGCCGGTGGTGTGCGTCGTCGGCAAGTCGTGGACCCTGCACGTGACCGAGGTGCTGGGGACGACGCTGGA
This sequence comes from uncultured Myxococcales bacterium, assembly GCA_964589215.1. Lineage (GTDB taxonomy): Bacteria > Myxococcota_A > Polyangia > Fen-1088 > Fen-1088 > JADGRB01. The sequence continues at coordinate 298 of CAZPUH010000716.1, forward strand.
CGAGAACCTGGCGATGATCCGGGACAGCGTCGCCTACCTCAAACAGCAGGGGCGCGAGGTGGTCTACGACGCCGAGCACTTCTTCGACGGGTTCCGCGGGGACCGCGGCTACGCGCTGGCCACGCTGAAGGCCGCCGCCGACGCGGGCGCGGACTGGCTCGCGCTGTGCGACACGAACGGCGGCACGCTGCCGTCGACGATCGCCGAGGTCGTGACCGCCGTGCGCGCCGCCGTGCCCACGCGCCTGGGGATTCACACCCACAACGACAGCGACCTGGCCGTGGCCAACGCGCTGTCTGCCGTCGAGGCCGGCTGTTTGATGGTGCAGGCCACCATCAACGGGTGGGGCGAGAGGTGCGGGAACGCCAACCTCATCTCGATCATCCCGGCGCTGCAGCTGAAGATGGGGCGCCGCTGCGTCCCCGACGAGAACCTGGCCCGCCTGACGGATCTCTCGCGCACGGTCAGCGAGATCGCCAACATCCGCCCGCGCGCGCACCAGCCCTACGTGGGCCGGTCGGCGTTCGCGCACAAGGGTGGCATGCACGTGGCCGCCGTCGAGAAGGTGGCCGCCAGCTACGAGCACGTTCCGCCCGAGCGGGTCGGCAACGCGCGCCATATCGTCGTCTCCGAGCTGTCCGGCCGCGGGAACATCCGCATGCGCGCCGGCGAGCTCGGCATCGATCTGCGCGGCGCCGAGAAGACGCTGCTCGAGCGGGTCAAGGACCTCGAGAGCCAGGGGTATCAGTTCGAGGCCGCCGAGGGGTCGTTCGAGCTGCTCGGGCGCCGCAGCAAGCCGGATTACGCGCCCCCCTTCGAGGTGCTGGACGTGGTGGTCATCTCCGAGCGGCGCCGCGGCAACTCGATGTTCGCCGAGGCGACCGTGAAGCTGCGCATCGGCGCCGAGACCGTGCACACCGTCGCCGAGGGTGAGGGGCCCGTGCACGCGCTGGACGGCGCCTTTCACAAGGCGCTGAACCCGCACTTCCCGCTGGTGCGCGACGTCCACCTGGTCGATTACAAGGTCCGGATCCTGGATCCCGAGGCTGCCACCGGCGCGCGCACGCGCGTGCTGATCGAGGCCGGGCGTGGCGACGAGCGCTGGAGCACCATCGGTGTGTCGCCCAACATCATCGAGGCGAGCGCGACCGCGCTGGCCGACGCGATGGAGCTGCCCCTGGCCCGCGCCGCGGCTGCCGCCGCCGCCAGCGCCGCGGCCGGCTGATCGCCGGACGGGCGGGCGTCAACAGAGCCAAGACTGGTTTTGCAGGAGCAACACATGGCAGAGGGGTCGCGTACAGTTCGACTGGCACCGCTGGACGCGTTGCGGGGGCTCGCCGCGCTGGCGGTGCCGACGTTCACGCATTTCCAGCACTTCGGTGGCGACAGGAGCACGTACCCGTACGACTCACTCGCCCTGGTCCACTGGTTCTACCTCTACAGCCAGTTCTTCGTGGACCTGTTCTTCGTGTTGAGCGGGGTCGTGATGACCTATCGCTACCTCGAGCCGCTGTCCGACGGGCGGGCGGACGGGCGCGAGTTCTTCGTGCATCGGTTCTCTCGCCTCTATCCGCTGCACCTTCTGATGTTGCTGGTGTGCGCCGGCGTGCAATGGACCCTGCTCGCGAATCACCACGGTCCGGTCATCTATGCGCAAGACGACTTCTTCACGTTCGTTCTTCACCTCACGTTCCTGCACCTCTGGTTCGAGCGCGGTCCTGGCTACAACTACGCCTCGTGGTCGGTTTGCGCGGAGGTGTTCGTCTACGTCCTGTTCTTCGTCTTCGCCCGCGGGCGCAGAAAAACGTTCCTCATCGGGTCGGCGCTGTCGGTGTTCGTCGGGGTGGCCGTTCTCTCAGGGACGGCGGTTCCGCTGCTGAACCGGAACATGGCCCGCGCGCCCGTCGGGTTCTTCATGGGTGTGCTGACGTTCCTGGCGATGCGGCATGTTTCCCGGCGCGGGTGGGGCCCGGCGGTGGGCGCCGCTTGCCTGGGCTTCCTGATCGCCGTGCTCGTCGTGGCGAACACCATCAGCTACGAGGCCTGGATCGGCAGCGATCCGCTTCCGTACGGCCTGGCGCTGTTCCCGCTCCTGACGATGGCGGCCCTGTACTTCCCGCCGCTGTCCCGGGTGCTGTCGGCGCGTCCTCTCACGTTCCTGGGCGACATCTCGTACGCGATCTATCTGACGCACATCCCGGTTCAGATGATCCTGCTCTCGTTCACCGCCGTGCGCGGCATCCAGCTTCCGACCACCCGTCCGTGGTTCTTCTGGGCGTGGGTGGGGAGCCTCCTCATCTTGGGGACGATCGTTCACTATGGGTTCGAGCGGCCCGTGATGGCGTGGCTTCGCCAGCGTCTGCTGCAGCGGCCCGCGGTCCGGCCCGTGGCCGCCGTCGTTCCCGCCGAGTGAGAGCGCCCGCCGTCTAGCGAACATCTAGCTTTCGGGGCGCATCGGTCACAAGGTTCCGCGATGCCTGCCGCCGGCCGTGTCGATCTGGTCTTCGACCTGGCCGTCATCCTGCTGGTGGCCGGCCTGGCCACGGCGCTGTTCCAGCGGCTGCGGCAGCCGGCCGTGCTCGGCTACCTGCTGGCCGGCCTGATCGTCGGCCCGCACCTGCCGATCCCGCTGTTCGCCGACGAGACGGTCGCCCACACGCTGTCCGAGCTGGGTGTCGTGCTGCTGATGTTCTCGCTGGGGCTGGAGTTCAATCTCCGCAAGCTGGTGCAGGTTGCGCCCACGGCCGGCGTCATCGCCCTCATCGAGTGCAGCCTGGCGCTGTGGGCCGGGTACGGCGTGGGGCGCGCGTTCGGCTGGAGCGGGCGCCAGAGCCTGTTCCTGGGCGCGATGATCGCCATCTCCAGCACCACCATCATCGTGAAGGCCTACGCGGAGCAGGGCATCGCCGGGCGCCTCGCCGAGCTGGTGTTCGGCGAGCTGATCGTCGAGGACCTGATCGCCATCTTGCTGCTGGCCGTGCTGACCGCCGTCGGCTCCGGCGCCGGTCTCTCGGCGCGCGCGCTGGCGCTGACCATCGGCAAGCTGGCCGCCTTCCTGGCGGGGACGCTGGCCTTCGGCATGTTGATCGTGCCGCGCTTCGTCCGCGCGGTGATTCGCCTGCAGCGCCCGGAGATCACCGTGGTGGCGGCCTGCGGGCTCTGCTTCGGCATCGCGCTGCTGGCCCGCAGCTTCGGCTACTCCGTCGCGCTGGGCGCCTTCCTGGGCGGCGCGCTGGTGGGCGAATCGGGGGCCGAGTCGGCGCTGGCCCGGCTGGTCGAGCCCGTGCGCGACGTGTTCGCGGCCATCTTCTTCGTGTCGGTGGGGATGCTGATCGACCCCCACGTGATCGTGCACCACGCCGGTCTCGTCGCCGTGCTGACGCTGGTGATCACCGTCGTGAAGATCGTCGGCGTCAGCATCGGCGTTTTCTTGACGGGAAACGGGATCGCCACGTCGATCCGGGCCGGCATGAGCTTCGCGCAGATCGGCGAGTTCTCGTTCATCATCGCCGCGGTCGGTCTGTCGCTGCACGCGATCCCGCCGTTTCTGTACCCGGTCGCCGTGGCGGTCTCGGCGGTGACCACCTTCACGACGCCCTGGCTGATCAGGGCCGCCGGCCCCGTGGCCGCCACGCTGGACCGGCGCCTGCCGCACGCGCTGCAGACCTACGCCTCGCTGTACGGGGCCTGGGTGGACCGGCTCCGGAACGTGCGCGGCACGGCCACCACCTGGACGCGCGTGCGCCGGCTGGCGCTGCTGCTGGTCGTCGACACGGGCGTCGTGGCGGCGGTGCTCATCGCGGCGTCGATGAACGCGCCGCGCCTGGTCCGCCTGGCGGCCCGGCTCCACTGGCGCGCGGCGCCGTGGCTGGTGCGCGCCATGCTGTGGGCCGTGGCGCTGGCCCTGGCCGCCCCCTTCGCGCGCGGCGCGGTCCGCGTGGCGCGCGCGCTGGGCCTGCGCCTGGCCGTCGAGGCGCTCCCCTCGACGGGAGCGGTCGATCTGTCAGCCGCGCCGCGCCGCGCGCTGGTGGTCTCCATCCAGATCGCGATCCTGCTGGCGGCCGGCGTCCCGCTGATGGCCGTCACGCAGCCGTTTCTCCCCTGGCTGTCCGCGCCCGTGCTGCTGCTGGTGCTGCTGGGGGCGCTGGTCGGCCCGCTGTGGCGAAGCGCGGCCGACCTGCAGGGGCACGTCCGCGCGGGCGCCCAGCTCGTGCTGGAGCGGCTGGCCGCGCAGGGGGCCGAGGCCCACGCCCTGCCGGCGCCGTCCGCCGTCGCGGCCGAAAACGCGCTGGCGGGAATCGGGGCGGCGCAGCCGGTGCGGCTGGCGGAGGCCTCCCCGGCCGTGGGCCGCACGCTGAAGCAGCTTCAGCTCCGCGGGCGCACCTCCGCCACCGTGGTCGTCATCGACCGGCGCCCGGGCGGGTTGATCTACCCGACGGGCGACGAGGCGCTGCAGGCGGGCGACGTGCTGGTGCTGACCGGCAGCGGTGAGGCCGTCGCCGCCGCGCAGGACCTGCTGGAGGGACGCGCTCAGTTCGGATAGGCGTCGATGTGCGCGTCCATCCAGGTCAGCCGCGCCGTCAGGAAGGCGCGCAGCTTGGCGACCTCGTCGGCGTAAGACGTCACCGGGTACAGGGTGTACGGGCTGTACGTCTTGTTGTAGTTGATCTGCGCCAGCGGCCAGATCGTGAAGTTCTGCGCGACGGCGTCCGCGGTCAGCGTCACCTGGTATCCGTCCAGGCGCGACAGAAGGGCGGCGGTCGCCAGCGGGCCGGCCCGCAGCTCGCGCCAGCGCGGCCCCAGGCGCTGGACGATGTCGGGCACGGCCGCCAGCGCGCGCCACAGGTTGGTGTCATGAATGATCCAGCCGCCCGGCTGGTCGTTGGGCGGCACGCTCTGGTCGCCCTGGACGGTGGGCTGTCCCAGCGACAGATCGAAGTCCCACGGAATCAGCCGAGCAGGCGCGCCGGCGTCGCGGCTGAAATAGACGCTGAGGTTGTAGGCGTCGATGTTCTTCATCATCTCTTCGACCAGCATCCAGTCGACGGTCGCGTCGCGATCGAGCAGCGTCAGCAACCCGGTGGTCGGGTCCTTGGGGGTCGTGAACGCCGCGCCCAGCGCGTTCAGCCAGGCCTGAACGCCCGCGAGCTGCGCCGGCGTCGCTTTCTCCTGGTTCGGGTAGACGAGCTCCCAGTGACTCTCGTCGCCGATGGACAGGGTGGCCGCGCCGCCCGAGTCCTGCTTGATGACGAAGCTCTTGCCCGTGCCGTCGTCGGCGGCGATGTCGACACGATCGTCGTCGCGCTTGATCTTCTCTTCCAGGCGATAGATGCCCTGCGCCTTGCCGTTCAGGGTCATCGTGCAGTAGCGCCCCTTCGCCGCGTAGTGGGGCCCGCCCAGGCCGCGGAACGCGTCGAAGACCAGCGCGTTGCGCATCAGCGATCGATCCGCCCACATCCCGTCCAGGATCCAGTCGGACTCCTTCCCCATCTGCAGGAGGTCGGTCGGCTCGTCGGCGCCCGTCGCGTCGCGCAGCTCGATCGAATAGTTCTTCTTCGGGAACGACAGCGAGGATCGGCCGTGCAGCTCGACGCCTGCGTGGTCGTCGAACTCCGTGACCCCCTGGCCGTCCTTCAGCGAGAACGTGCAGGTGATCTTGGGCTCGTTGGGGATGGCCTTGTCGCAGGCAATGGAGATCTGGCAGAGCGCCGGCGGCGGGACGGGCGCGGCGTCCACGGACCCGTCGCCGCGGGCATCGGAGGGCGGCGCGGACGCGTCGCGCGACGCCGGGGTGTCCCGGGCGGCGTCCGGCATCCGGGCCGCGTCGTGGGCCGCCGCGTCGATCGCGGGCATGCGCGCATCGGGCTGCGAGCGAGCCGCGTCGGCGGGGGCGGCGTCAACCCGGGCGGCGCCATCCGCCCGCGGGGGCGCCGCATCCGGCCGGGGGGCGGCGTCCACCCGCTGAAGGGGGGCGTCCATGCGCCCCCCCGCATCGACGGCGGGGGGCGTCCCGCTGTCCCGCGAGCCGATCCCGGCCCCGGGCTGCCCACAACCACCCACAGCCGCCAATGAAGTCAGCATGGCGGCAAGCACGCCCGACGCCCGGAGCCGCCAGTCAGGGGTCCGCTTAGGCGGGAGACGCATCGACCAGAGAACCTGACAACGGACCGGCCGCGCGGAAGGGCGGCTCGTGCGGGCCGCTCAATCTGCCGAGAGCCGGGCGGCCTCGGCGACCAGGCCGTCCAGAAATCCCGCCACGGGCTTGGTCCGTTTCAAGTTGGCGCGGCAGGCCAGGCGGACGTCGATCGACGGCACGTCCGCCTCCTCGACGGCCAGGTGGCGCCGGTCGTCGTCGCGCAGCGCGAGGCCGGGCACCAGGCCGATGCCCAGCCCCTGCCGCGCGTACGACAGCAGCAGCGACACGCTGGGGACGTCGATGGTCGACAGCGGCCGCAGGCGCAGCCGCCCCAGCAGCTCGTCCAGGATGCGCCGCCCCTGGCTGCCGGCGCCGAGGCGCAGGAGTGGCTCGCGACCCAGCCGCCCCCGGATCGGCTCCCGGCGGCGCCCGGGCTGCCGCGGCGCGATCCAGAAGAAGCGCTGGGCGCACAGCCGCGTCTCGTCGGGGCCGGCGGGGCGGTCGGTGCTGATCATGGCGACGTCCACCTGACCGGCGGCCGCCAGCCGGCGCGCCTCGATCGAGTTGGTGGTCGTGATCTCGAAGCGCAGCGGCGCGGCCTCGGCGAACAGCCGGCGCAGGACGGGCAGCAGCAGCGCCTCGCCCAGGTAGTCGCTGGCGGCGATGCGCAACGTGGTCACGCGCGCGGCGGTCATCTCGCCCAGCAGCGTCTCTAGCGAGGCGGCCTCGTCGAAGAGGCGCGTCAGGCTGCCCAGCAGCGCCTCGCCCGCCGCGCTGGGGCGGATGCCGCGGCCGACCTTCTCGAACAGCGCCACCCCGAAGCGGGCCTCGACCCGCCGGATCTGCTGCGACACGGCCGAGGCGGTCTTGTGCAGCCGGCGCGCCGCCTCGCCGACGGAGCCCGTCTGGGCCACGACCAGCGCGTCATGAAAGGCGGGAATCAGGGAGGCGTCCATCGTTTAGTTATACTTAACTGTCGCCGCTCCGCTTGTCACTGGACGGTGGGGCGGCGGCTGGTCCAAGGTGATCGGCATGAAGAGCCAGCCTCGCACCATGTTCGAGAAGATCTGGGACGCCCACCTGGTCCGGGCGGCCACGGACGACACGCCGGCGATCCTGTACGTCGACCTGCACCTGGTCCACGAGGTCACCTCGCCGCAGGCGTTCACCTGGCTGCGTGAGCGTGGCCTGAAGGTGCGGCGCCCCGAGCGGACGGTGGCGACCATGGATCACTCGACGCCCACCACGCCGCGCGGCCGCGACGGAAAGATCCCGATCCTGGACAACGCCGCTGCCGCGCAGATCGCGACGCTGGAGAAGAACTGCGCCGAGTTCGGCATCGAGCTGCACGCGCTGGGCACCGACGGGCAGGGGATCGTGCACGTCATCGGCCCTGAGATGGGCCTCACCCAGCCGGGCGAGGTCATCGTGTGCGGCGACAGCCACACCAGCACGCACGGCGCGTTCGGCGCGCTGGCGTTCGGGATCGGCACCAGCGAGGTCTCCCACGTGCTGGCCACGCAGTCGCTGCTGCAGCAGCCCCCCAAGACCCTGGCCGTCACCGTCGAGGGGCAGCTGCGCCCCGGCGTCACCGCCAAGGACATCATCCTGGCCGTCATCGCCCGTCTGGGCATCGGCGGCGGCACCGGCCACGTCATCGAGTACCGCGGCTCCGCGATCCGCGCGCTGTCGATGGAAGAGCGCATGACCGTCTGCAACATGTCGATCGAGGCGGGGGCGCGCGCCGGCATGATCGCCCCCGACGAGACGACCTTCGCTTACCTGAAGGGGCGCCCGCGCGCGCCGCAGGGGGCGGCC
>CAZPUH010000717.1:0-2695 GCA_964589215.1 uncultured Myxococcales bacterium
GTTGAAGCTGGAACGCACGTGAATCGGGACGCTGAACTTCATCCCGAACTCGACCGAACGGATCTGCAGGACCTTGGCGCCCAGCGAGGCCAGCTCCAGCATCTCCTCGAAGCTGATGCGCCCGATCTTGCGCGCGTTGGGGACGACGTTGGGATCGGCGGTGTAGACGCCGTCGACGTCGGTGTAGATCTCGCAGACGTCCGCCTTCAGCGCGGCGGCGATCGCGACGCCCGAGGTGTCCGAGCCGCCCCGCCCCAGCGTCGTGATGTTCCCCTGCGCGTCGACGCCCTGGAAGCCGGCGATGACGGCGATCTTCCCGGCCTTCAGCGCGTCGGCGATGGCGCGCCCGTCGATCTCCTTGATGCGCGCGCGCGCGAACGCGCTGTCCGTGAGCACGCGGACCTGGTGGCCCAGCAGCGAGACGGCCTGCCCGCCTTCGGCCTGGATGGCCAGCGCGACCAGCCCGACGCTGACCTGCTCGCCCGTCGACGCGATGACGTCCAGCTCGCGCTCGTCGGGCAGATCGCTGATCTGTTTGGCGAGCCCCAGCAGCCGGTTGGTCTCCCCCGACATGGCCGAGACGATGACGACCACGTCGTGTCCCTGGCGCTGCGTGGCCAGACAGCGGCGCGCGACGGCGCGAATGCGCTCGATGGTGCCGACCGACGTTCCCCCGTATTTCTGAACGATGAGCAAGGCGCGACAATTTCCACTGCCCGCGCGCTGCCGTCAAGGTAGACAGAGGCATGGCTGAGGCGCTGGAGGTCCACGTCACGCTCCCGAACACCGACGCCGCGCGCGCTCTCGGGCGGACGCTGGTCGAGGAGCGGCTGGCGGCCTGCGTGAACGTCGTCCCCGGGGTGGTGTCGATCTACGGCTGGGAGGGGACGATCCACGAGGACGGCGAGGTGCTGTGCCTCATCAAGACCTCGCCCGAGCGTTTCGAGAAGCTGCGGGCCCGCATCCTCGAGCTGCACCCCTACGAGGTCCCCGAGGTGCTCGCGTTCGCCGTCGACGACGGCAGCCGCGACTACCTCGACTGGGTGCGGCGCAACACGCGCGCCGACTGAGCGCCTGTTTGGCGCGGGTCAGGGGAACGTCACCGGGATGGGCGCGCCGGTCGCGTCGGTGGGCGGTAACCCCAGGCCGGGGCGCGCCCAGACCTCGTAGGCGTCGTCGCGGTAGGCGCGCGTCAGGCCCGTGGCGCCCGGCAGGGCCCGCGCGAGGGGCTCGTCGCGCTCCACCAGCACCACGTCCGGCGCGTAGCGGGCCAGGACCTGCTCCCACCCGGCGCGGGCGCCGTGAATTGTCCGGTCCTCGGGCAGCGCCGCGAGCGGGTACGCCACCTCGTAGCGCCCGTCGAAGCTGACCCGCACCGCCGGGTAGAGCTTCCATGTCACGAAGCCGCCGTTCACGAACGAGGTCACCGCGCGCCCCCGAAACCCGGCCCGCGCCAGGTACGCGGCCGCGCCCGCCGGGTACACGACGGAGGCGGTGCCGAGATCGCTCCCCTGCGCCGGGATGCGCAGCGTGAACGGGTGCCGCGGCAACGCCACGGCGATCAGTCCGACGCCGGCGGCCAGCGCAGCAGCGCCGGCGGCCAGCGCGACCCCGCGCCGGGCCACCGCCGCGTTCAGCAGCGCGCCCAGCGGCGTCGCCGCCAGCCACCCCGGAACGGCGATGAACCAGGCGACCGCGAAGAGCGCCACGTGCCGCTCGTGCCGCCAGGCGGCCCAGCCGGTCGCCAGCACGAACAGCAGGCCCGGGCAGGCGCGCGGCCCACGCCGGACCACCGCGTAGAGCAGCAGCAGGATCGCGAAACCGAACGCCGCCAGCCCCAGGACGTAGGGGCTGTGCACCAGCGGCGCCCACTCGGCAATCCCGTCGCGCGGGAAGGTGATGCTGCGCCACCAGCCCCCGTAGTAGTCCCACCCGTACGGGGTCAGCGCCATGAGGGCCGGCACGGCGGCCACGCCGGCCGCCACGTGCCACCAGGGACGGCGGCGCAGCGCCTGCTCGCCGGCGTGCATCGCGACGGCGATCGCCCCGACCAGCCAGCCGCCGTGCAGATTGATCCAGAGCAGCGCGACCGGCAGCCACACCAGCAGGAAACGCGCGGGGCGCGGGCGCTCTCGATCCGCGTCGATGGCCGCCAGCACCACCGCCAGGAACAGCATCGTGTAGAGGCCGGCCCGGATCGTCGTGAAGCCGACCGCCCCCAGCAGCGCGGCGGGTGCCGCGCAGAAGGCGAGCACGGCCGCCGGCGCGCGCCGCGCCGCTGCCCGGACCGTCACGAGCACGACGGCCGTCGACACGAGCCATCGAGCCGCCATCACGCCCCCCGCCCCCAGCGCCGTCGACAGCAGGTAGAGCACGGCGCCCGCCCCCCACTCGTGGTGCGCGGCCGGGGCGACCGTGGGCGTGAAGGCGAAGGGGTCGACGTGAGGCATCGCGCCCGTGCGCAGCCACTCGCGAAACAGCGCCATCTCGTGGAAGCCGTCGGGATCGAAGAAGCCCTGCGGCGCGATCCGCTCGAACAGCAGCGCGCCGAAGCAGAACGCCAGGGCCGCCGGCAGCAGCCGCTCCCACGCGCGGCGCGCCGCGATCACGGCCGGCGCGCCTTCAGCGCCTGCGCGGCCTCGCGCGCCGCCGCCGCGACCATCGGCTCCGTGTCGCGACGGGCGGCCTGCTCCAG
>CAZPUH010000718.1:0-3120 GCA_964589215.1 uncultured Myxococcales bacterium
GGTTTCGCTGATCGCGTTGCTCGTCGAGTCCCCCTCGACGTAGACCATCTTGATGATCGACGTGCCGATCAAGATGCGATCGCCGTCCTTCAGCTCAGCCTTGCGCACCTTCTCGCCGTTGACGAACGTGCCGTTCGTCGACCCCAGGTCCTGAATCGTGACGACGTGGTCGTCGGTGGTGATCTTCGCGTGCTTGCGCGACACCATGTCCTCGACCAGCACCATGTCGAGGTCCGAGGAACGCCCGATGATGATCTCGCGGTGGGGCCGCAGGGGAAACTCGCCGCCCTGATATTTTCCGGAGATGAAGCGCAGCGCCCAGAGCGGCTGTTCGCCTCGCCCCTCGTCGTTGCCTTCGGACAGCGGCCTAAAGGTGCTCAAAACTTGACAATTTTATGGTGAGCCGCGCGTCCCGTCAACGGCGGGGCCAGCATCGGGTCGATCTGGCGGACCGGACGCATCCGGCGGATTGGGCCCCGGCGCATCCAGGAGGTCCGCGACGACGCGCGCCACTTCCGCGTCCACCAGCAGCCCGGAGTGGCCGGTCGCGACAGCGATGTGACGAACCCCGTCGAGGACCGTGGTCGAAAGCGGCGCCAGCCAGTCGCGGATGGCGCCGATCGAGATGACCTCCGAACCCTCGGGCAGCGGCATCTCCTCCAGCTCGCGCAGGAAGGGGCTCCCCGGCAACAGCTGCAAGCTGGCCCGCCCGAAAGGCGCGGTGACCAGCCCCAGCAGGGCCGACCAGGTCCCCTGGGTGGGCGTCCCCATCATGACCAGGCGCCGCACCCGGTGCCGCCCCCCGAGTCGTTTGAGGTAGTAGAGGCCGACCAGGCCGCCCATCGAGTGGCCCACGACGTCGATGCGGGTCACGCCGGTCTGCCCGACGATGGACTCGACCTTTCGGGCGATGAGCCCGGCGGAGTCGCGGATGTCGCGCATGTTCACCGGGAAGCCGAGCGGGTAGCTGATGACGATGTGGCCGCGGTCGGCCAGGTGCTGCTCGAACAGGTGCAGCGAGCCGCGGGTCGCCAGGTAGCCGTGAATCAGCAGCACCGGGGGCTGCCCCGACCTGGCGTCGGCCTCGGCGCGCTGCGCGTGGGGCGCGCGGTTGCCGCGAAAGAGCTGCCGCAGGTAGATCGCCGAGTGCGTCGAGTCCGCGACGCTGCCGGCCACGCCGTCGGCGACCTCGCGACCCAGCTCTCGAACGCGCGCGCGCAGGTCGTTCAGGAAGCTCACGTCACTCCGAGGCTTCGCGCAGGCCGTGCTTGCGCAGCAGCTCGCGCAGGTGTTTCCGGTCGATCTCGGCGGCGCGCGCGGCGGCCGACAGGTTCCCCTGGTGCCGCTTCAGCAGCGCCTCGATGTACCCGCGCTCGAAGTCGTCGACGACGCGCGCCTTGGCGGCCTTGAACGGCAGGTCGATGTCGGCGGCGCCGCTGCGGCGTCCGGGGCGTTCTTCGAGCGCCTCGTCGATCTCCAGGCGCGTCCCGTGCGACAGCGCGCAGGCGCGCTCGATCACGTTGCGCAGCTCGCGCACGTTGCCCAGCCAGCTGTGACGCTGCAGCCGGGCCATGTCCTCGGGCGCGATCTGCAGCGGCTCGCCGTTGCGAAATTGGCGCGTGAAGTGCTCGACCAGCAGCGGGATGTCGTCGGGGCGCTCGCGCAGCGGCGGGACCTGCATGCGCACGACGGCGACGCGGTAGTAGAGGTCCTCGCGAAACTGCCGGGCGGCGATCTCGGCGCGCAGGTTGCGGTTGGTGGCCGCGACGACGCGCACCGAGGCGCGCGTGTAGGTCGAGCCGCCGACGGGCCGCACGCTCTGCTTGTCCAGCGCGCGCAGCAGCGCCGGCTGCACGGACAGAGACAGCTCGCCGATCTCGTCCAGGAACAGCGTGCCCCCGTCGGCCTCTTCGAAGGCGCCGCGCCGGTCGGTGACGGCGCCGGTGAACGCGCCGCGCACGTGACCGAACAGCGCCGATTCGATGAGCTCGTCGGGGACGGCGCCGCAGTCGAACACGATGAACGGGCCGTTCTTGCGCGGGCTGTGGCGGTGGATCTCCTCGGCGATCAGCTCCTTGCCCGTGCCGGTCTCGCCCTCGATTAGGACGGTCGCGTCGGTGGCCGCCACGTCGTCCAGCAGGCGGAACAGCCGGCGCAGCTTGGCGTCACGCCCGACCAGCGCACCGTAGCTCTCGGCCTCCGACGGCCCGAGGTCGATCGACTCCTCGTTGGGGACGTACTTGAGGACCGTCTTGCCGATCGTGACCTCGGTGCCGAACCCCAGCGTCAGCTCTTGAAAGCGCGCGCCCTGCACGAACGACCCGTTCGTCGAGCCGAGGTCGCGCAGCACGACGCCGTCGGGGCCGGGCGCAGCCTCCAGGTGGCGGCGCGACACGGTCGGGTCGGAGAGCAGCACGTCGCAGCCCTGGCCGGAGCCGAGCGTGATGGGGGCGGTCGAGACCTCGAACAGCTCGCCGCGGTCGGGGCCCTTGACCACCAGCAGGCGCCCGCCGCCGGACTGGCGAATGACGGGGGCGCCGCCGTCGAGGATGCGTGTCTCGGTCTTCAGGTTCATTGCTTCTCGCGGGCGGTCGCGCCCGGCGCCGGGGCAGCGGCCGCGGCGGCGTCCTCGGCTTCCAGGGCCGCCATGTCGGCGCGCGTGGCCAGCTGGGCCAGCTTCGCGCCGCCGGCGGCCGCGCCCAGCAGCACGAACACCACCAGCAGACCGGGCGGTCCGGACCGGCGGGGCGGCGCCATCTCGATGGGCGGCCCGAAGTCCAGCGGCTGCGCCGGCGCCGGGAACGACGGGAAGCCGCTCGACGGGTCATACAGCGCGGGCGCGGGGACGGCGGGCGCAGGGGCGGGCGGCGCCGGCACGCGCGCCGAGAGCGGCGCGTACGAGCCGGTGGGCCGCGGCAATCCCGGCGGTGGCGCGTTGTAGGGGGCGTAAGCGGGCGGCGGCGTCGGCTGCTGCAGCGGCGGGGGCGGCGTCAGCGCGAACTCTTCGACGGACCCGGGCGGCGGCGTCGGCGGGATGTCGAACGGCGACGCCGGCGTCGGTGCGCGCGGGGGCGGGGGCGGCGGTGGCGGCGGCAGCGGGCGCCGCGCCGGATGCGCGGG
>CAZPUH010000719.1:0-12436 GCA_964589215.1 uncultured Myxococcales bacterium
GGCCTGGCCGCCTCGCCCGCCGGGTCCGGCGCCGGCCTGTCCGCCACCGCCCGACGCTCCGGCGAGCCCCCCGCTGCCGCCCGTTGAGCTGCCGCCCGCGGCGCTACCCCCCGTGGCGCTGCCGCCCGTCCCTGCGGAACCGGTCGATGGCCCCGGGCTGGACCCGCAGCCGCCCAGCAGCATCGACGAAGCCGCGACGAAGGCCAGAACGGAAACTGAACGCATCCGCATCCGCGCTGCAATGCCTGTGCCCCACCTGTCCCCGGCGAGGGCCGCCGCGGTCCGCGTCGTCGCCATGGAATTCTGAGACGACCGCGACGCTGCCGGCGTGCGTAACCGCGGCGCGACGACGGCGTAGGGAACGCGGACGCGCGGAATTCCTCCGCGCGCGGCTCTCTTGGAACTGGAGGTCAGCATGCGAATCGTGGGTTCACTCGCGCTGGTGGTCGTCTGGACGGGACTTTTGCTCGGAGCTCTGGCCGCTGATGCGCGCGCGGAGCGCCGGATGGACGCTCAGGTGTGCACGCTGGGGTCGGCCGCCGTCGGACAGCCGGGCACCTTGATCTGCAAGGACCTTCAAACGGGCGCGACGACGCAGGCGATCCCCCTCGGCGCCACCGTCTCGGCCGCCGGCGCCATCGGGGGCAGCCTGGCCAGCCGCGACGACCGCGTCCTGGTGACGAACCAAGCCAGCGGCGCGGTCCTGTTCCGCGTCGGACACGGGTTCCTGGTGAACCCGCTGGTGCTGGTCACCGACGGTGAGGGGTCGCTGTCGGGCGCGCTCGGCGACCGCGGCGCCTACGTGCTGACCGGGACGACGCTGCGGTTTTTCCGCCACGGCCAGACGACGGCCGCCAGCGCGCGCCCGCTGCTGCTCGGCGACGGCTCGGCCGCCGCCGTCACGCTGACGAGGCGGTTCGCGTACGTCTCCGAGAAGAACGGCTCGCTGGAGGCATTCGCGCTCGCCGATGACGGCAGCCTGGGCCCTGCCACCGCCGTCTCCGGCATCACCCCCGGCGTGATCGTCGGGATCACCGGGCTCGATCGGCTGGTGGTGGCGCCCATCGCGCACCTGGCCAGCAACCCCGCGCAGGCGGAGATTTCCGTCGCCGAGGGCACCGCGCAAACACAGCGCGTCCCCACGAAGGAGGTCGCCGCCTGCTGGGCCGGCAACGACGACGGTGAGGTCTGCGTCGCGAACCCGGGCAGCATGACGATCTCCTGCGGCCGCGCCGGCGACGACGGCCTTCTCAGCTACACCAGCGCCGCCGCCAGCCTGCCGGGCGAATCCGTGTTCGACGTGGCGATGGGGCGCGGCCTGGTGGCGCTGCAGGGCGTGCACGGCGGCGCGCCGGTCCTGCTGGCGTTTCACCGTACGGCGGGAGACTTCCTGGCGCCCGCGGGCGAAGTCACCGTCGGCACGGCGCTCGCCGCGGGCGCGTTGCTGCTGCCGGCGCTCTCGCGCTGATCACTGGGCCGTCACGCTGGCGGTGGTGAAGTCGATCCGACCGCTGCCACCGCCCGCCTCGATGAGGACCTTCGCCTCTTCGAGCTTGCCCAGCGTCATGCCGAAGCCCTTCCAGGCCGCGAAATGCTTCGACAGCGAGATGTGGCCGCAGGTGCGGGCGCCTTGTCGCACGCTGATGAACTGATCGAACGTCGAGGTGCCCTGAATCGACGGCTGGTTCACCTGGGTGTGCTTGTAGACGTCGTAGGTCCCTTCACCGTCGATGGTGAAGGTCCCCATCTTCGTCCCGCTGCCCCCGAGGCGATTGTAGGAGTCCTCGTCGACGTAGAACTCGACCAGCGGGCTGACCGACCAACCGTAGATGCCGATCGATGAGTAGCCGCCGCCGCTGCCCGACTTCGTCTCCGCGAAGTCGGCGGCGATGGTGGTGAACTGGTCGTAGGTCTTGCTGGACCCCAGCGCCTGGCCAACGCGGGCCAGAAAGTCACCCGAGTTGTTCCACGTCGCGCTGAAGGCGGCGCTGGAGCCATAGGTGATGAGGCAGCCGCCGCCGCCGCTGGACCAGATCGTCCACTGCTGGTTCCCGACGGTGCCGGACTGATTCGACGAGCAGTGCGACGTGCCGCCGCTGGGGACGGTGGCGGGCGCGCACGCGTTCGTCGAGCCGCCGGTGCCCTGGCTGCCGCCGGTCGCGCCGCTCCGTCCCCCGACGCCGCCGCTTCGCCCGCCCCCGCCGGTCATGCCGGCGCGGCCGCCGCTGCCGGTCGTGACCTGCCCGCCCACCCCCGTCGTGCCGCCGGAGCCGAAGCGGCCCCCCGTCGCCTCGAGACCGCCCGTTCCGGTGACGCCGCCGGTCGACCTGCTCCCGCCGCTGCCCGTGATCCCGCCCGTCGCCGTGAAGCCGCCCGATGCGGTGAAGCCGCCCGTTGCCGTGAAGCCGCCGGTGCCCGTGCCGCCCGTGCTCGTTCCGCCGCTGCCCGTCGAGGAGCCGCCGGAGCCACCTTCATCGCCCACGGTCTCGCCCGTCGCGCAGCCGGCCAGCGTCAGGGCGACCAGCAGGCAATGGAACAGAGCACCGACGGAACCATGACGGGGGCGGGAGGAGTGCATATGAGGCGATTCCCGGTCGAGCCCGATCTGGATCGCCTTCCAACTTCCAGTTTTTGGCGGCCGTGAAGCCCATCGACCCTGTAGGCCCGGGTGGGTCGAGGTGCGCGCGCCCGCCACGGGGCGCGCGCACCTGCCGGAGCTCGCCGCCGTCAGCCTCCCTTCACAGGAACGCACGCGCAGACCGACGGCGAGCTGTCGAAGTAGCTGTCGGTCGTGCACAGGACGTTCTGCACGCACGAGCAGATGCCGCTGCAGTCGGCGCCGCCCGCCTTCGGATCGCAGCTGTCGCTGGGGTCGTCGACGCACTTGCCCATCCCGGGGCACGGCTTTCCCGCGAGCCCGCCACACGAGACGTCGGCGGTGCACTTGCCGGCGTCGCAGTGCGTGCCGGCGGCGCACTTCACGGTCGCGCAGGGATCGGCGGGCGGCGCGGGTCTGCACGTACAGGTCGCGCAACCGTTGGCGTCCAGCACGTTGCCGTACTCGCAGTAGATCGCGCAGACCGGACCACAGATGCATTTGCCGGTCGCGGGATCGCAGTCCATCCCCGTCGGACACTGCGTGGCTGCGCACATCCCGGGGGTGCAGTCGAGGATCGAGTCGCTCTTGTAGAACTGCGCCGACGTGCCGGGCTGCGCCGGGAACTTGATGAGCGCGTACGGCGTCGTGATGATCGCGGGCTCGGCGCACAGGGCGCCCGGCGACACGAGCTGCGTGATCGCGATGAGGCTGGCCCCGGCGCGAAGCACCGCCGTGAAGCTCGCCTCGTAACCGCCGGAAGGCTCCGTGCCGGCTGCGTAGAACATCACCCACTCGCGCGAGAAGTCCACGCCCGCCGGCGGCGCGTGCCCGAAGTAGCTCTGATAGCCGGCGGCGGTGCGGATCAGCGTGCGCGTCTTGGTGGCCGCTCGGGCGCTCACGTCATCGGAGAACTTCTCGAACGCAATGGTCGACGCCGCGTCGGGCTGCGTGCCCGCCGCGCGGACGTCGCCGGCGACCTGCTGGACGTCGTCGTTGCCCGTGAGCGCCTCGCCGCAGCCGACGGCCGTCAGGGTCGACAACCCGGCGAGCGCGGCGAGCAAGGGGCGGTTCCTGGCGATCAATCGGTGGCGTGTCTGGAACATAGTCTTTGAAGTCATGGTTCCGGTTCCCGAGCAAACTCCGGGCCGACCGCGCCAGCCGCGCGGCGCCGCCCGCCGGACCCGCCGGCGGCTCAAAAAACCGAGGTGCGGCGAGGCGGCTGCGTCAATGATCTGAAGGAAATCAGTGGGGCCAGAGTGCGCCGATGGGGAACACCACCCCGGCGTACGAGCTCCGCCGAACGAGCCGTCGCGCCTATTTCGCGTCGCCGTCAGGCGGTACAGCTGACCGTATACATGTGCATGTGGGCCGGCGTACCCGCCGACGTCGACGTCACGGTGACCGAGCCGCCCGCCTTGATCGCCGCCAGGTTCGCCGCGGTCAGGGTCACGCTGTGCATGTGGCCGAAGGCGACGCTGGTGTCGATCATCTGATCGGCGGTGGCGTTCAGGTCCGAGGCGGGGATCGTCACCGTGTGCGTGTGACCGGTCGCGTCCGCGACCTGCGTCTCGGGCAGCGGATCGGCGCAGGCGACGCCCGTGGTGCCGCCGCTGCCCGTCGTCGCTCCCGTGCTCCCCGTGGTGCCGCCGGTTCCGCCGGAGCTCCCGCTGGAGCTGCACGCCGCCGCGGCCAGGCCGCCCCCGAGCAGGGTGAACGTCAGCGTCAGGAACTGCTTGCGGTCGAGTGTTTTTGAAGTCATCGGTCGTCTCCTGCGGCGGCTTTGCGTCGCTGAATGACCGTGACCACAGCGCATGTCGGCTGCCAGATAACGAATCGTCTGATTCGCGAGCGGTTCTTGCCAACGCGCGCGCGTTGGCAGATCATCCCGGCGGGCTGTTGTTTCCTGGGCAATTTCGGTCGGTGTGACGTTCATCCCCGTCAAATGCTGGCGGGTCTCGGCAGGGAGGTCTCCATGGCAGGAATCGGTCGAGCAGCACACTCTCGTGGCAAGGCTCTGCGCAAAGCTCGCTGGACGGCTTCGTGGATGTTCGGGGTCGCGGCGACGCTGGCGGCGGCGGGGTGCGGGGGCAGCGGGTCCACGCCCGCGGCCACGCCGCAAAAGCTGACCATCCTGCACACGAACGATCTCCATTCGCATCTGATGGGCAAGTCGCCCGAGGCCGACTACACGCCCGCCACGCCGGGTGACGATCAGACGACCGGCGGCTTCGCGCGGCTGGCTACCGCGATCGGCGCCGCGCGAACCGCCGCCGCGTCCGCGGGCCGGCAGGTGCTGCTGCTGGACGCGGGCGACTTCATGATGGGCTCTCTGTTCGAGATCATCTCGACGCGCGCCGCGGCCGAGCTGTCGATGATGAAGGCGATGGGATACGACGCGACGACCATCGGCAACCACGAGCTCGACTGGACGCCGGCGGGGTTGGCGGAAATCCTGCAGGCGGCGACGGCGGCGGGACCGACGGTTCCCATCGTCTCCAGCAACATGAACTTCTCGGACGCCAACACCGGCGATGACGGCTTGCAGGCGCTGGCCGCCGCCGGCGTCATCCAGACCAAGCTGATCAAGACGGTCGGCACGCTGAAGGTGGGCATCTTCGGATTGCTGGGCGCCGAAGCCGCGTCGGTGACGCCGCAGGCGGCGCCGCTGACGTTCGACCCGATCGCGACGGCTGCGGCGCGGATGGTCGACGACCTGCGGAACAACGACAAGGTCGACGTGGTGATCGCGCTGTCGCATTCGGGCATCTACAGCGACGGCACCGGCGAGGACGCCCAGCTCGCGCAGGCCGTCCCGGGGATCGACGTCATCGTCAGCGGTCACACGCACGAAGTGCTGACGCAGCCCAAGCAGATCGGCAGCACCTGGATCGTGACCGCCGGCAAGTACGGCGAGAACCTGGGCCAGCTGCAGCTGTCCGTCACGAAGGGCGCCAACCCCGGCGATCCGGCGACGGTGGTGCTGGACGGCGCTTACGTGCTGCAGCCCATGGACGATTCGGTCCCCGGCGACGCCACGACCCAGACCGCGGTCGACACGTACATCGGGGCCGTCGACACCGCGTTGCAGGCGGCGAACATCACCTACGAGTCCCCCGTCGCGGAGACCTCCGTCGACCTGGCGTTGCCTGCCTTCGCGGAGGCGCCGGTCGGCAACCTGGTCGCCGACGCCTACCTGAACGTGACCGGCGCGCTGCAGCCGAGCGCGCCGCCCGTGATGGGATTCGAGGCCAACGGCCAGATTCGCTCTGACATCCAGAAGGGGAAGACGGGGGTGGTCTGGTTCGCGGACCTGTTCCGCGTGCTGCCCGACGGCATCGGCCCCGACCAGAACCCGGGTTATCCGCTGGTCACGTTCTACCTGAACGCCGCGGACATCCTGTCGGGGCTCGAGTTCGACGCCGCCAGCGACGTGGTCGGGAACGACTTCTTCCTTCAGGTGGCCGGGCTCTCGATCACCTACGACATGACCCGCCCCGTCTTCGGCCGGATCACGGGCGCCAGCGTGAAGACGGCCGCCGGCGTGATGCCGCTGGACCCGACCGACACCACCACCTGCTACAAGGTCGTCTCGACCAACTTCGTCGCCGGCCTGCTGGGCGTCGTCAAGGCGCAGACCGGCGGCGTGCTGCAGGTCGTGCCGAAGGCGGCGGACTGCGCGACGGTCGTCGACCCGACCATGAACCTGGTCGACCGCGATCCGACCACGGCTCCCGTCGAAGAGCTGAAGGACTGGCAAGCGCTTCTCAAGTTCGTGGGGAGCTTCGCCGACACGGACGGCGACGGGCTGCCCAA
The DNA here is from genome assembly GCA_964589215.1 of uncultured Myxococcales bacterium. Classification (GTDB taxonomy): domain Bacteria; phylum Myxococcota_A; class Polyangia; order Fen-1088; family Fen-1088; genus JADGRB01. The sequence continues at coordinate 6,413 of CAZPUH010000719.1, forward strand.
CATCCCCGCGACGTACGCCACGCCGCAGATGCGCATCGTCGGGCAGTGATGCGCGCAGCGGCGGGTGTGATGGGGCTGCTGGGGCTGGCGGCGGCGGCGGGCTGCGCGCCGAGCATCGGGCACGATCCGGTGCCGGGGGCGATGCAGTGGGACGCGATGCCGCCGCGCGTGCCCAGCCCGTCCCTGTTGCTGGTGAACCCGGCGACGGGTCGGATCGACTTCAGCCAGGCGGGCATTCGCGTTCCCAGCCAGTGCGCCGCGCAGACCGACCTGCCGCAGGCGGCGTGCGAGTTCGACCAGTACCTGCAGACGCTGAACGGCTTTCCGACCACGACGACGGCGATGGCGCCGGCCAGCGCTGCGCTGGATCCGGCGACGCTGACCCTGGGCACCAACGTCGTGGCCGTGACCGCGACGGGCGCGCCGGCCAACGTTGCGGTCGGATTCGACCCGACGGGCAACTTCGTGACGGTGGACCCCCAGCCGACCTGGGAGCTCGCGACGCTCTACTGGTTCGCGGTGCGCGGGTACGACGACGGGGTGCGTACGACGACCGGCGCGCAGGTGGTCGGCTCCCCGACGATGTCGCTGCTGAAAGAGGAGTCGCCCCTGGATTGCGGCGCGATGAACGACAGCGACCTCGATCGCAGCTGCCCCGCCTACGATCTGCTGCTGTCGCAGGGGCTGGCGCCGCCGGACGCCGCGGCCACGCTGCGGCAGCTCGAAGCGGCGCGGACGGCTTACCTGGCCGCCGGCGCCTGGGACCTGGTCGCCGCGGCCGGCATCCCCAAGGCGGAGGTCGCGGTGCTGTGGGGGTTCCCGGTCCACACCAGCTCGGTCGCCGAGATCAGCGCGCCCGCGCCCGTCCCGCAGGTGACCGCGCCTAACCAGATCCAGGTCGCGGTCCACGGGCCCATCGATCCCGCGACCGTCGTGCCCTTCATCGTCCGCGAGCAGACGGGGACGGTCGTCCTCATGGACCTGGACGCCGTCGCGAAGGGCGACCTGGTCAACGGGCTCCCGCGCGTCGACGCGCAGGTCGTGAACGGCAACATCGTCATCACGGGGCAGAACCCGTTCCCGGCCGATCACACGATCGGGCTCTTCTTCACGAACGGGCTTCACGACCCGACCGGCGCGCCGCTGGTCGCCTCGCCGGTGTCGGTGCTGCTGACCTTGCAGGGCTCCCTGGTCGATTCGGACATGCACAGCGTGATCTCGGGCCTGTCCGACGCGCAGGCGGCCGTGGCGGAAGCGGGGCGGCAGCAGCTGCAGCCGCTCTTCGACAACGCCGCGCTGACGGGCCTGACCGGCATCAAGCGCAGCAACCTGGTGTACTGCTTCGCGTTCACCTTCGGGGGGACGCCATGAAGCGGCTCTGGTTGGCGGGGCTGCTGGCCGCGACAGCCGCCACGCTGGGCGGAGCGCGCCCGGCGCGGGCGGGCGGCTTCCTGATCTACGATCTTTCCGGCGAGGCGATCGGGCGCGCATCGGCCGTCGCCGCCTCGACGAACGAGCCGGCGGCGGTCTGGTTCAACCCGGCCGCCCTGTCGTTCATGGGGCCGTCCGCCTCGGCGGGCGGCGTCTACGTGACGGTCAAGTCGCGCTTTTCACCGGCGGCCGGCGGCGCGTCGACGGACAGCGAGCGCGGCAACTTCTTCCTGCCGACGGTCTTCGCGAACACGCCCATCACCAACCGCGTCGCCGTCGGGCTGGGCGTCTACACCGCCTTCGGCATCGGCGTGCGCTGGCCCGACGACTGGATCGGGCGCGAGGCGACGGTGGCCGCCTCGCTGGAGACGCTGGCGATCAACCCCACGGTGGCCGTGCGGCTCGAGCACCGGCTGTCGCTGGCGGTGGGGTTCGACGCGGTCCGCGGCGCCGTCGACTTCACCAACGGGCTGCCGGCGCTGGCCGGCGGCGACGTGCGCCTGGGGGGCGGCACCTGGGGATTCGGCGGCAACGCCGCCCTGCTCTACCGGCCACTGCCCCATCAGCTGCACGTCGCGCTGACCTACCGCAGCCGCGTGCGCCTGAAGTTCAACGGCCAGGCCGACTTCGATCCGACGAATCCGGACTTCGCGGCCGCCCTGCCCGACCAGCCCGGGACGGCGACCATCACGCTGCCGGACGCCTTCACGCTGGGCGTGATGTTCCGGCCGCGCGCCGACCTGACGCTGGAAGCGGACCTGAACTACGTCGTGTGGAGCACGTACGACCGCATCGACATCAAGTTCCAGAGCGCGCCCCCGCACGTCATCCAGCCCGACGGCCGGAACGCCATCACCGCGCGCGTCGGCGCCGACTTCCGGCTGCCCAGCCCGAACCTGCACCTGCGCGCCGGCTTCATCTTCGACCAGCAGACGATCCCGTCGTCGGCGCTGGGACCGGGCCTGCCCGACGGCAACCGTCTGGACGGCACCGTCGGCGTCGGCTACACGTACGACCGGTTCACGATCGACCTGGGGTACATGCTGGTCTACGTGCTGCCCGCGGATTCGACGACCGGCCGCGAAGGCCCGGAGGGCACGTACCACACGGTCGCGCAGCTGGTGGGCCTCACGCTGCGCGCCCGCTGGCCCTGATTCGCCCGTCAGCTCTGGTGGGTGGCCACGATGCTGGTCTTGATGCCGCCGCGCACGTTGAAGATCGCCTCGATGCGGGCGTGGCGCGGCTTCACCGCGGCCACCAGGTCGTCCAGGATTCGATTGGTGACCGCCTCGTGGAAGGCCCCCTCGTCTCGGAACGACCACAGGTACAGCTTCCAGGACTTCAGCTCCACGCACAGCTTGTCCGGCACGTAGTCGACGTGGATCACCGCGAAGTCGGGCTGCCCGGTCTTGGGGCACAGGCAGGTGAACTCCGGGCACTCGAAGACGATGTGGTAGTCGCGTTCGGGCTTGGGGTTGGCGAACGTCTCGAGGGACTTGCTGGGACGGGTGCTCATGGCGGCCAAACAGGTTATACGAAATGAAAGGCATGCGGCTCGCCGGCATCGACATTCCCGCTCCGCCGCAGATCGCGCTGCCGCTCCTCATCGCGGGCCTGGTCGTGCTGGGGCTGGTGGCCGCCCGCGCGGCCCGCGCGCTGACGGGCCGCTGGCTGAAGAGCCGTCCGGCCGTCGCGACCCCCACCGCCTGCGCCGTCGTCGTGGGCGGCCTGCACTGGGTCCCCGACCTGGGCCTGCCCGGGCGGCTCGGCCGCTGGCTGGCCGGCGCGCTGGACATCGCCTTCGTCTTCGCCTGCGCCCTGGTGGTCGCCCGCATCGCGCTGGCCGCGGTGACCGAATACGCGGACAAGAACCCGTCGGTGAAGCCGGCCGTGGGCGTCGCCCGCGTCGCGGTGCGGCTGCTCATCGGCGCGCTGGCGATCATCATGGCGCTGGACAGCGTCGGCGTTCCGGTGACGCCGCTGCTGACCACGCTGGGCGTCGGCTCGCTGGCAGTCGCGCTCGCGTTGCAAGAGACGCTGGCCAACTTCTTCGCCGGGCTCTACCTGCTGGCCGACCGCCCGGTGCGCGCCGGCGACTACATCAAGATCGACGCGGCCGCCGGCGAGGGCTACGTCGAGTCCATCGGGTGGCGATCCGCGCGGCTGCGCACGCTGGCCAACAACACGATCATCGTCCCCAACCAGAAGCTGTCGCAGGCCATCCTCACGAACTATCACCTGCCGGCAGCCCCCGTCGGAATGGCCGTCAACATCGCCATCGCGCACGACGCGGACGTGGCGAAGGTCGAGGCGATCCTGAACGACGAGCTGGCGCGCGCGAAGGACGCGCTGCCGGCGCTGATCGGCGGCAAGCCCGCCGCGCGCCTGGCCGACGTCACGGAGGCCGGACAGCTCTGGGCCTGCGGGCTGGAAGTGGCGGAAGTCCAGTTACAGGCGCCGGCCGGCCACGAGGTCCGCAAGCGCGTGATCGATCGGCTGCAGCGCGAGGGGATCCCCCTCGGCGTTCCGGCCCGCCTCTTGCGTGAGGCCGCTGAAAGGGCAAAAAGCCACCCGCCGGACGGCGATCACGCATTGACAGGTGGGAAAGCCCCACGTTAGCCTGCTGACCTCCTTGCGGGGCCTTGTCCCCCCTGGCCCCTGATTTCGCGGATGGTCTCCCGCCCCTTTTTCCCCGCTGTCCGTCTCGCGCTCGCCACGACGTTCCTGCTCGCGGTCGGCTCGACGGCCCGCGCCGGCACGGTGAAGGGCACCGTCAAGCTGCCCGACTACGCGCGCTCGACCCGCCTCTACCAAGGGTACTGGCGGCTCGAGAACGGCAACGTTCCGGTGCAGACCACGGGCGGCGCCAAGCTGGAAACGGCGGTCGTGCTCGAAGGCGTGAACGGCGCCCACCCCCCGCCCGCGCGCACGGTCACGGTCGAGATCGGCGGCCTCGACGCCCGCCCGCGCCTGGTCGTCGTCGGCCCGGGCTCGGTCATCGAGATCAAGAACACCGGCAAGGTGAAGCTGAACCTGTCGACGCCGGCCACCCCGTCGGTGATGCCGCCCGAGCTGCTGCCGGCCGGCGCGCTCCGCCGGCAGAAGTTCGACACCATCGGCGGCTTCGCCATTCGCGACGCCGACTACCCGCACATCATGGTGTCGGTGCTGGTGGTCGACTCACCGTACTACGCCACCGTCGACGAAAAGGGCGCGTTCGCGATCAACGGCGTCCCCGACGGCAAGGCCAACCTGAAGGTCTGGACGCGCGGCAAGTGGTCCGCGCAGCAAGAAGTGGACACGGGATCGAAAGAGGAGCTGACGGTGAAGGTCGGGGCTTCGGGGGAGAAGGAAGCGGCCGAGTAGCGCGACGAGGAGTCCATGTTCCTATCGAAGATCTGGTTCATCCTCATCGCTCTCGTGTCTGCCGTCGCGGGGACGTTCGCGCTCATCGCCCCCCGCCCGGCGGTGCAGAAGCTGGCCGCGCTCGAGGGGCAGCGCCTGGATCGCGCCCAGTACGCGGCCGAGCAGATGTTCAAGGTCGACGCCCACAAGTGGATCGACCGCGTGTCCAAGCTGGGGCGCGACGCGATCCTGTCCGAGTCGCTGGACGCCGCGTCGCGCGGTTCCGGTGAGTACGCGGTCATTCACCGCACGATCCAGGACCGCTTCCGCACGCTGATCCCCGACCTGTCGACGGGCGGCATCGACGAGCTGGTGGCCGTCGACAACAAGGGGCGCGTCATCGCTCGCGTCGGCGGCGACAACGACAAGGAATACGGCGACTACATCGGCGGCATCGAGGTGGTGGCAGACGCGCTGCGCGGGTACCTGTCGGACGACGTCTGGGGCGTCGGCGGCAAGCTGGAACGCGTGGCGGGCGCCCCCGTGCTGTCGAAGAACAAGGACCGCATCGTCGGCGCCATCTACGTGGCGGCCGAGACGGGCCCGGCGCTGGTCGAGCGCCTCAAGAAGAACCTGAACGTCGACGTCGCGCTGCTCTTGCACGGCAAGGTGATCGCGTCGTCGCGTCCTGCCGGCGAGCTGGACGCGCTGCCGGAGCTGATCGGCCAGCACGAGGCGGACATCGCCTCGCTGAAGCGCACGCCCGCGCTGCCTCTGGCGGTCGGGCAGGACAAGCTGCTGGTGGTGGCCGCGCCGTTCCCGGGCCAGGCCGGGGAGCAGCAGGCCTACTACGCGCTGCTGGGCGTGCAGCCGGCCAAGTCGGACCTGGGGGCCCTGCTGGCCAACGTCCGCGCGGAAGACCTGAAGTGGGGGAACTTCCCCTGGGTCGGCCTGGTGTTCATGACCTTCGCCATGATCGCCGTCGGCCTGGTCCTGCAGCGGGTCGAGGTGGAGGCGCCCCTGCGCAAGCTGCGGCGCGAGCTGCAGCGCCTGGCGGCCGGCGACATCCACAAGATCGACGACCACAAGTACCCGGGCATGATCGGCGGCCTGGCGCGCGACGTGAACGCCTCGCTCGAGCGGTTCACGCTGGCGCCGGCCGGCGGCAGCCGCTCCGAGATGGCGGGCAAGGATCTGAACGCCATCCTGGGGCCGTCGGGCGGCAGCACGTTCGACCTGCCGGCGACC
>CAZPUH010000720.1:0-4090 GCA_964589215.1 uncultured Myxococcales bacterium
CGGCGGCGCCGGTGGGCGCGTCGGCTCGGGTGGCGCCAGTGGGGCGGCCGGTCATCTCGCCACGGGCGGCACCAGCGGCTCCGGCGGCGCGCCACCGCTTGCCGCCGCCCTGGCGTTCCCGGGCGCCCAGGGATTCGCGAAGAAGGTGACCGGCGGGCGCAACGGCACCGTCACTCACGTGACCAATCTCAACGACGCCGGCGCGGGGTCATTCCGCGACGCGGTGAGCGCGTCGAACCGGATCGTCGTGTTCGACGTGGGCGGCACCATCCAGCTGGCGACCGCCGTTTCAGCCAAGAGCGACCTGACGATTGCCGGTCAGAGCGCGCCGGGCGGCGGGATCGCCTTCCGGGGCGGCGAGATCTCGTTCGCGCAGTCGTCGAACATCATCCTGCGCTACGTGCGCATCCGGCCGGGCAGCGAGACCGCCAGCACGGACGACGACGCTCTGAGCCTCTACCGCGCCCACGACGTGATCGTCGACCACACGTCGCTGGAGTTCGCGCCCTGGAACGACGTCGACGGGGTCAGCGACGACTGGCAGACCTACCCGGTCACCAACATCACGTTCCAGGACTCGCTGATCGCCGATCCCACCGGCCAGCAGTTCGGCGCCCACACGGAGTCGGTGTCGAGCAACTGGTCCTGGTACCGGAACATCTTCGCCAACTCGCACAACCGCAACCCGTTGGCGAAGGTCAACACGGTCTTCGTCGACAACCTGCTCTACAATGTCTCGGCCGGTTACACGACGCACACGAGCACGACGTTCCAGCACGACATCCTGAACAACTACTTCGTGTTCGGGCCGGCCTCGACGGGGACCGACGACACCTGGTTCCAGATCGACAAGAACCAGGCGATCTACGCGGCCGGCAACCTGAAGGACACCAACCTCGACGGGGTCCTGAACGGGACCGCCACCACGCCGTACTGGTACCAGGGGACGGGGACGGTCCTGACCAGCGCCTGGTCCGCGGAGACGACGGCAACGCCGCCGCTGGACGCGCCGTCGGCGGCGCGGGTCGCGATCTCGCAGGCGGGCGCGCTGCCGCGCGACCCGATCGACGCGCTGGTCATCAGCCAGGTCATGACGCTGGGGAAGGGGACGGCGGGAACGGGCGCGGGCACGGTTGGCCCGGGCGACGCGCTCTACACCAGTCAGACGCAGACCGGCCTGCCGAACAACGGCTACGGATCGATCGCGGCCGGCGCGCGGCCGGCCGACGGGGACGGCGACGGCATGCCGGACGTCTGGGAGAACGCCACCGGGTCGAACCCGGCGGCCGACGACGCGATGGTCAAGGCGGCCGATGGGTACACGCGCATCGAGCACTATCTGAACTGGCTTGGCGCCCCCCACGCCTCGACGGCGGCGGGTGCGGCGGTCGACGTCGACCTGGCCGCCTACACCGCCGGCTTCAGCGGCGTGTCGCCCAGGTATTCGGTCTCCGGCGCCCAGAATGGGACGGCGGCGCTGCAGGCCGACGGTCACACGGCGCGCTTTCAACCGGCGGCCGGCTTCCAGGGGCTGGCGTCGTTCGGCTTCCAGGTGGCCGGATCCGACGGGACGGCGTTCAGCGGTCAGGTCGCCGTGTTGGCCGCGCCCTGAGCCCCGCTCAGTCGCCCGCCGGCGGCTCGGTCCTCGCGCGGCGGCGCGTGGGCTTGTTCCCGCGCCGGTAGCGCTCCGGCGCCTCGGCGGCACGCAGCCTGGGCGCGCGGGCGGCCAGCTCTTCCGCCTCTTGCAGCAGCAGGCGCAGGCGCGGCGGCGTCATCCGGCGCGTGAGGTCGTAGAGGCGCGCGCGGTCGCTCTGGTCGGGGAAGTTGACCAGGTCGGGCAGGTCGACGCCCAGTCGCTCGGCCAGGGCGTTGAGCGTGTGCGCCGTCGGCCGGACCAGCCCCCGCTCGATGTTCGACAGGTGCCCCTTGGAGCCGACGTCCGACTCGTACGCGAGCCGCTCCATGGTGATTCCCTGCTCTTCGCGCAGCTCGCGGATGCGCACGCCGACGGCCAGCGACAGCGCGTCCGGTTTCGCTCGGCGAGGCACGCGCCGAGGCTAGAGCCGGGGCCAGTGAAGGTAGTTTGTCGGGACAAACGCGCGTGGTGTTCGCAAGGTGCCGCTTTGTCGTCGGATGTCAGGTTTGTCTTGACAAACCTGCTCCGTGGCGCGACAGTGCGGTGTGTCGTCCGATTCCAGGCGGGACCGCCCTCTGGTTCCGGTGGGCCGTCACCCCTTTCTGGTCGTCGTCGAGGGCTACTCGGTCGGGCACGTGTACCGTCTGACGCTGGCGACGACCAGCGTCGGTCGCGACCCCCGCTGCAACATCGTCCTGCCGTACTCGACGGTGTCGTGGCACCACGCCTCGATCGTCAAGCGGGGCGACGTCATCTCCGTCCACGACCTGGGCTCGCGAAACGGCACCTTCGTGGGGCTGGAGAAGGTGGACCGGCGCGAGCTGACCCCCGGCGACGTGCTCCGGTTTGGCGATCGCGTCGCGCTCGAGCTGGTGTTCCTCGAGGTGCCGCCCACCAGCTGACGGCCCCCGCGACGCTCGGCCGCAACCCTTTGCGCTGATGCATTCTTGACGGCAGTCGATGGGCGCGATACTTGCGTTGGGGTTGCCCCGTCGCGCCCCGATCGCCGTGCGGCTCTTGCCGCCCCTCGCTTTCTGGATGGCGAGCTGTGGCCGCGCGCCTCATCCGGGGCAGGCCCAGGGGCCGTTCATCGACGGGCCTCCCGCGGCCGTCGCCGCTCCGGCGCCCTCCCGACCGGCTGACCTGGCCGGCACGCGCACGTCCTTCGATTTTCTGACCAACCGCGTCCACGCCTCGTCCTATCGGGAGGGTCGGCTGGTCATCGACGCCGGGGCGCTCGACTTCCTGAAGTACGTCGACGGCGGCTGGAAGACCTCGTGGATGCTGGGCGAGAAGGACGAGGGGAAGCCGGCCGCGCTGGTGGCCGGGCTGGCCGGGCTGGTCTTCGTCCCCGTCGACAGCGACGGCGACGGCGCGACGCTGGGCCCCAGCACGCTGTCCGTCACGATGCGCTCGCTGGCGCCCGCCCAGAAGGTCTCGATCTTCGTCAACGAGAAGCCGGTCTCGACCCTGGATGTCGCCACCACGAAGAAGCGCTACGACGTCGCGGTCCCGGCCGACCTCCTGCGGGCGGGCGACAACCGCGTGCGGCTGCAATTCAAGAGCGCGGCGACGCTGGCGGGCGGCAAGCGGGCGGCGGCGGCGGTTCAGCAGATCGCGTTCGGACCCGCCTCGCTGGGCGCGCCGCCGGCGGATCTGGCCGTCGCCGAGGTTCGCAGCGTGACCGCGGGGGGCGTGGCCCGCCGCGCGCTGGCCTCCGGCGGCAAGGGCGGCCGCGTCTCGTACTACGTGCAGCTTCCGGCGGGCGCGCAGATCGCCGTCGGCGTCGGCGCCGAAGGGCAGGGCGGCACGGCGCTGGTCCGGGTGGCCGTCGACGGCAAGCCCGCACACACGCTGCACCAGGGGACCGCCGGGGCGACCTGGAGCGACCTGCTGCTGGACGCGGGGGACGCCGCCGGGCACGCGGCGCGCGTCGATTTCGTCGCGCGCGCGCCGGGCATCGCCTGGGCCGAGCCGCGCGTGGTGGTGAAGGCGCCCCCGCGGGCGGCGCCGCCCTCGCCGCAGCCCCGCTTCGACCACCTCTACGTCTGGATGGTGGACACGTTGCGCGCCGACAAGGTCCACGCCTACAACCCGAAGACGCGCGTGCAGACGCCCAACTACGACGCGTTCGCGGCTGACGCGACCCGGTATGCCTGGGCGACGGTGCAGGGGACCTGGTCGCTGCCGTCACACGCGTCGCTGCTGACCGGCGTGTACCCCACCGTTCACAGGGCCACGGCTCACGAGTCCAAGCTGGCCCCCGACGTCCCCTTCGTCGCCGAGGAGCTGAAGCGCGACGGCTACAAGACGGCGATGTTCTCGTCGAACGGCTACATCTCGTCGAAGTGGGGGTTCGACCGCGGCTGGGACGTCGACCGCAACTTCATCCGCGAGTCGCTGCCCAACAGCGCCGACTACCTGTGGAAGACGGCCAAGGCCTGGATCACGCCG
>CAZPUH010000721.1:0-4805 GCA_964589215.1 uncultured Myxococcales bacterium
AGCGGGATGGTGACGTAGCGCTCGACCTCCTCCGCGCTCCAGCCGGTCGGCTGGGTGATGATCTCGATCATCGGCGCGACCGGGTTCGGGTACGCCTCGATGTCGAGCTGCTGGTAGCAGTAAAGTCCCAGCGCCAGCAGCCCCGCCGCCAAGATCAGGACGAAGGCGGGCATCCGCAGGACGAAGCGGACGATCTTGGGGATCACGGCTGCGTACTAAAGCATCCCCGAGAGCAAAATGCCCCCGGATGTGACGACCTTGTCGCCCTGGGTGAGCCCCCGCACGATGGGGACGTAGTCGCTGCCCTCGTCCTCGTTCACGGCGATGATCCGCCGCGTGAACTTGACCCGCCCGTCAGGCGCGTTGCCGCTCTCCACGAAGACCACGGTCTGGTCGGCGATCCGCAGCAGCGCCGTTCGCGGCAGCGCCGCCACGGCCGGTGCGTCGACCGCGATGCTGACGGTCGCGTACATCTCGGGCTTCAGCTCCCGCCCCGGATTCGGGATCGAGCAGCGCACGCGGGCCGTCCGCGCGGTTGCGTCCAGCGCGTCCGAGATCCAGTCGACCTTCCCCAGGAACACCTTGTCGGGGTAGGCGACCACCTTGATGCTGACCGGGGCGCCGCGCTTGACCTTGGCCAGGTCCATCTCGAAGACGTCGGCGAACACCCAGACCGAGTCCAGCTCGCCCACCGTGAACAGCTCGACGGCCGTGCCGCCCGAGTACTGCCCCAGCACCTCGGCGCCCGGGTTCACGTTGCGGGCGATCACCTCGCCCTCGATGGGGGCGCGCAGCGTGAACTCCTGCGAGACCTTGTCGGCGCTGGCCGCGCGGAACATCCGCGCCTTCTGGCGGGCGCGCTCGACCTCGGCGCGCGCCTTCCGGAAGTTGTCCTCGGCCGCCTCGAAGTCCCGCTGCGACCCGGCGTGCGCCTCGTACAGCTCCTGCTGGCGCTGCGCATCGTGCTGCGACGCGATGAGGTCGGCCTGCGCCTTGTCGAGATCCGCGAACGCGTTGCCGACGTCCGGCGACTCGATGGTCGCCAGCGGCGCGCCCTTGCGCACGCGCTGGCCGGGGTCGGCCAGGATCCGCTTGATACGCCCCGTGACCGGCGAGAACACGTGCGCCACGCGCAGATCGTCGAACGCGACCTTGCCGCTGGTCACGATCTCGTTGCCCACGGGATGCGGCGCCACCGGCTCGATCTGGACCTTGGCGTCGCGGACCTGTTGCTCGGTCAGCCAGACCTCGTCCTTCGGGGGCTGAGCCTCTTGCTTCGTTGCAGCCGGCGCGCTCTGGCACGCCGCGAGCGGCAGCACGAGCGCCGCCAGCGCCGGAAAGGCGACGCCGCCCACCAGCGCCGCGACCAGCTTAGACCGATGAATCACGACCTTCATTGAACCAACTCCGTCGCCGTCGCCGCCTCGATCTGGAAGATGGCATTCCAGTAGGCGGCGAGGTCCTGAATGTACTCGCCCTTGATCGATACGTACGTCCGTTGCGCGTCCAAATATTCCAGCAGCGAGGCCGCCCCCTTCTGGTACTGCAGCGCGACCAGCTCCTGCGCGCGGCGGGCGCGTTCCAGGAGGCGCCCCTCCATGCGCTGCACCAGCTGGCGTGCCGTCAGCCAGCCGGTGTAGGCGTTCTCGACCTCGGCCAGGATCTGGGCGCGCAGCTTGGCGTCCTGCGCGTCCTGCGCGCGCGCGTCCGCCTCGGCCTTTTTGATCTCGCCCTGCTGCTGGTAAAAAATCGGGATGATCCCGGTCAGTGAGATCTGAAGCGTCGGCGGCGACACCGAGTTCACCGCCGACGGCGACCCCTGCTGCTGGTACTCGACGCCGAGGCCGAGGTCCGGAAAACGGTTCCGGTGCGCCAGCGACATCGCGCGGCCGGCGCGCACGCGCTGATTCTCTTGCGCGCGCAAGTCAGGGCGCGCTTCGAAGGCGCGGTCGACCAGGCTCTGCGGATTGTTCCCCTCCAGGGCGGGCGGCACCACGAAGCGCAGCTGGTCGCTGTCGATCTGAAAGTCGCTGAAGCTCTGGCGGCGGCCCAGCAAGAAGGCCAGCTGGACCTTCGCGGCGTGCAGCGCCTGCGCGGCGGCGTCGATCGCCTGCTCGGCCTCGAGCTTGGCGGTCTCGGTCCGGGCCAGATCGACCTCCGAGATCGCGCCGCTCTTGTAGCGGATCTGATTGAGGTCGAACGTGCGCGCCGCCGCTTCCTCCGTCTGGTGGGCGAAGTCCAGCGCGGCCGCCGCCGTGACCGCCTGGAAGTACTGCTCTTTGACCTGCAGCTCCAGCGTGCGCTGCGCGTCCACGCGTTGCAGCCGCGCCGCCGCCAGCGCCGCTTCGGCCACTCCGCGCCGGAGCCCACGCTTGCCCGAGAGGGTGTCCTCGATGGCGTTGGAGTCGCCCAGACCGACGAACCAGCCGTGGTGGTTGTCGTACGGGGGCAGCCCCGTGGCTGGGTCGGGGGTATCGTGGAAGAAGAAGTGGTAGTAGCCGGCGGCCACGTTCGGGTTCGGGACCGCGTTCGCCGCCAGGACGTCGCCCGCCGCCGTCTCCGCGTTGGCCTCCGCGATCAGCAGGTCCAGGCCGTGAGTCCGGAAAATCGCCAGCGCGTCCTTCAGCGTCAGCCGGGCCGGCAAGGTCGGGTCGGGCGGCAGCTCGGCCGCCGCCGCCAGGGAGGCGACCAGCATCAGCGGAAGAAGGGCACGCAGAACCACGGTCGCGGAACTAGCAAGAACCGTGCTTGTGGCTAACCTGCGAAAATGTCGTGAAAATGGTGCTTTGGCCGCGGCGATGAGGCGCCGGGTCAAAGTTTCTTGCGTGTATCGCGAAAGTTTCCTGTAGGCCAAGCTTCGGCCAGCCGTCCGGGGTCCGGTCAGACCCCTGGCGGCGGCAGGACGATCGTCTCCCCGACGGCCGCCACCTTCGCCTCGTCCGCCGACCAGCCGTGGGTCTGGGCCCCTCGTCGGAAAAGCACCGGGGGTTCATCGAGCGGCTCGTCCGTCAACTTGAACGTGCCCCAGTGCATCGCGATGACGCGGCGAGCGCCCAGGTCGGCGTGGGCGCGCAGCGCCTCGTCCGGGTTCATGTGCTGCTTGGACATGAACCAGGCGGGGTCGTAGGCGCCGATCGGCAGCAGGGCGGCGTCCAACCGCGGGAAGCGGCGGCCGATTTCCCGGAAGCCGTCGAAGTAGGCCGTATCGCCCGAGTGGTAGACGCTCACACCGCCGCTCTGGACGACAAACCCGCCCCAAAGCGCGCTGTTGGGCGCCTCCAGCGCGCGGCGGCTCCAGTGCTGGCTGGGAACGAAGGTGACCGTCACGCCGCGCACGTCCGCGCTGTCCCACCAGCCCAGCTCCGTCACGGATGGGTGACCACCGACCGACCGGCTGTTTCCAATTCCGGCCACGACCGGGGCGCCGACCGCCCGCAAGGTCGGGAGGTCCATGTGGTCGTAATGATTGTGCGACACCAGCTGCGCGGCGATGGGGGGCAGCTTGTCGGCCGCCAGCGGCAGGGGCGCGTTGCGTTTGATGACGCCGGTGATCGAGGGACCCAGAACCGGATCGATCAGCAAAGACACGCCGCCCAGCTGCACCAGCCAGCTGGCGTGACCGAGCCAGGTGAGGCGGGCGCCCTGGCCCACCGCCGGCGGCGCGGCGAGGACGGCCGGATCGATCGGCACCGCGGGGACGTCGGCGCGCGCGGGCGACTTGCGGCGGCGGCCGGCCAGCTTGTCCGCGACGGCCCACTTGTAAACGTTCCGGAACGGCTGCGGGCCGGACCCGTCGAGATTGACGAATTTTCCGTCCGCGCCCCGACGGAACCGCGACGCCTCGTCGGAGGCGCGCGTGATCGCGAAGGTCTGGGTGCCCGGACGCATGGGCGGCATTGAAGCAGCTATTCGACGGCCCGGCCAGAACGGCGGCCCACCCACAGCATGACCGCGACCAGGCTGGGCGCCAGCACCGAGATCGCGCCCACCACCCAGGTCAGCGGATCGCGCGGTTCGTGGCGCAGGTTCCAGGTGGCCAGCTGGATGGTCGTGAGCACGGCGTCCGCGGTGACCAGGACCGCCAGCGCCGTGTCCAGGCCGCGGCGCCAGTGCCGCGCGAGGCTGGAGAGCGCTGGTGCGAGCGCGGCGTCGAACGCCACCCACCCCCATTTCACGGCGGGCGAAGGGAACCAGCGGTTCGCGTCGGAACAGGCGATCAGCACCGTCCACGGCACCAGCAGCAGCGCCAGCGCCTGGATCAGGACCGCCGGCCGGCGCAGCAGCGTCTCGATCCCGAAACGCAGCAGCCCGCCGCGCGCGAAGGCGCCCAGGGCGTCGATGACCGTCGCGACGCCGCTCTGCCTCGGCGGGTACGAGATGAAGATCGGGGCCCAGGACTGCGGCCGCAGCTTGGCCTTGAAGGCGTGGACGCCGCGAAAGTCGTACAGCGGAAGCCCCGTGCGCCGTGCGAGCCGCAGCCACGGACCGAGTGGCCCGGCCAGCGGCGCCAGCCCCAGCGTCAGGTAGCCGCTGTCGGCGGCGCCCGCAGCACGCATGGCCGTGTCGACCAGCAGCTCGGCGGTGCCGTTCGGCGCGTCGGGCAGGCGCAGCAGATCCTCGACGAACCAGCCGCGGCGCGCGAACACGGGGACCATGCTCAGGAAGCCGACCAGCGTCGAGCCCTGATAGGCGGCGAAGAAGCGGCGCTCGTCGATCGCGCTGTCGAGGTGCATCTGGACCAGGAAGCCCATGGGCGGCATGGGGTGGGCGGCTTGCCAGCGGGCGATCAGCTGGTCGACGTCGCG
>CAZPUH010000722.1:0-5257 GCA_964589215.1 uncultured Myxococcales bacterium
GGAGCCGGTCGTCGTCCCGCTGCCGCCACCGCCGCCCGCCCCGGCCGCGCGCCCGGTCGCCCCACGCCCCGCCGCGCCGCCGCCCCTCACCGAATCCGCGCTGATGGCCAAGCTGCGTGACCTTGGCGCGTCGGACCCGGCGCAGGCGCTGGCGCTGGCGCGCGAGGGCAACCGGCGGTTCCCCGACAGCGGCGACGCGCCCGAGCGCGGCGTCACCATCTGCAAGTCGCTCGCGGCGCTGGGCCGGTTCGAGGAAGCCCAGGACGAGGCGCGCCAGCTGGTGCGCAAGTACCCGGACACCCCGTGGGCGCTGGACGTCGAGCGGCACCTGCTGGCGCAGCCAGGCAGCGATCCGAGCCAGCGCGGCTTCGGCAAAGCCTCCGAGCTCGACTGACCGAGTCATCGCTTTTCGCCGAAGGTCTGGGCCGGTCGGCGCCCTCATGACCGGTGAGCCCGGAGGTGACCCGTTTTTGACCGCTCGCGGAACTCGACAGGCGGCGCACCCTGCGTCGGGTCGGGCGATTTGTCATGTCGGGACGATGTCTTGCTGTCATCGCGGAGCTCAGCTTGAATCGCGTTGCGGACCGTTCGGTCCCGCCGCTGCGCCTCGTCCCGCGCGCCGGCACCGACGAGCGTGACGTCGACCGCGACCTGGTCCTGCGCCTGCAGAGCGGGGACCGCACGGCGGCCGGCGAGATCTGGAACCGACACGCCCAGCGCGTGCACCGGTTCCTGCTGCGGGCGCTGACCCAATCGTCCGAGGAGGTCGAGGACCTGACGCAGGAGATCTTCCTGCGGATCTTCACGCGGCCGCGCGCGATCCGCGAGCCGGCGGCGCTGCGCGAGTTCGTCATGTCCGTCGCGGTGCGCGTGCTGCGCTGGGAGCTGCGCCGGCGCTGGGTGCGGCGCTGGGTCCGCCTGACGCCGACGGGCGCGATGCCCGACGCCCCCATCGAGGGGGCGACCGACGAGGAGGCGCGCCAGGCGCTGCGCCGCTGCTACCTGATCCTGGACGGGCTCGGCGAGCGCGAGCGCGTGGCCTTCGTGTTGCGGCAGATGGAGGGGATGAAGATGGAGGAGGTGGCCGAGCAGATGGGGGTGTCGCTGAGCACCGCCAAGCGGCTGGTGAGCCGGGCCCTGGCGCACGTCGCGAGCGGCGTCGCCCAGGAGGCCGACTTGCGGGAATACTTCGAGGGCGGACCGGCGGGGCGGCACGAATGAACCGCGACGACACCCGGAGCGACGCGCTGGATCCGGTGGGGCAAGCCCACGTCGACGCGGTCGTCCGCACGATCGACGCCCGGGTGGACCGAGAGATGCGGCGGCATCCCCCGCAGCCGCCCCGGCTGGCGGGCCGCCCCGTGGCCGGCGGCGCGGCGGTCCGCCGGTTCGTGACGCTCTCGACGGTCAGCCTGGCCTGTGCTGCCGCCGTCGTCGCGCTGCTCTGGGTGCGGCGGCCGGCGCCGAGCCTCGCCGACCAGACGCTGACGTACACCGTCAACGGCCAGCCGCCGGCCCGGGGTGGCTACGTCGCTTCGGAGGTGACGACGGAGCCGCTGCTGTCGTTCTCCGACGGCACGCGCGTTCGGCTGGCGCGCCGCACGCGCGGGCGCGTCGTCGAGCTGGCGGGGCGTGGCGCGCGCATCGCGCTCGAGGACGGCGTCGCCGACGTCGAGGTCGTCCACCGCCCTGGCGCGCAGTGGGTGTTCGAGGCCGGGCCGTTCGTGATCGCCGTGCACGGAACCGCCTTTTCCCTGGGCTGGAGCGCGCGCGACGCGCGGCTGGACTTGAGAATGCGCAGCGGCGTCGTGTCCGTGGCCGGCCCGGTCCCGGGCGGCGAGGTCGAGCTGAAAGCGGGGCAGTCGCTGGCGCTCACCGTCGGGCGCGACGTGTCTGGCCGGTCGGACGTTCCGTCCGATGCGCCGGGGGTGTCGCCGCCGGCCGTGGAGCCGTCGCGGGCGCGCCCGTCCCGGCGCGAGGTGAAGCTCGACTGGCCCACGCGCCTGGCCAACGGGGACGCCGCCGGCATCGTGAGCGAGGCGCGCTGGCGCGGCGTCGCGTGGGTGCTGGAGTCCAGCAGCAGCTCGGACCTGTCGGCGCTGGCGGACGCGGCGCGATTCCAGCGCGACGGTGAGCTGGCCCGGCAGGCGTTGCGCGCGCAGCGGCGCCGATTCGCGGGCTCGCCGCGCGCGGCGGAGGCGTCCTTCCTGCTGGGGCGGCTGGAGGACGAGACCGATAGCGGGCGCGCGCGCGCCCTCGACTGGTACGATCGCTATCTGAAGGAAGCGCCCCACGGGACCTACGTCTCGGAGGCGCTGGGCCGGCAGATGCTGGTGCTCGAGGAGACCGGGCAGCACGCGGCAGCGGCGGTCATCGCGGCCGATTATCTGCACCGGTTCTCGGGCGGCACGTACGCGCACGCGGCCCGCGCGATCTTGCGCGCGCGCTGACCGGATGGGGCAGGGGACGCTCGACCCGAGGGCCCGCGACGTCGCGGCCGCGCTGTTGATGCTCCCGTTGCTGGCCGTCACGGCGCGCGCCGCCGACGGCAACCTGGTCGTGATCCTGCAGCCGACCGCGGCCGGCGAGGCCGCGCGCCGCTGCCTGACGCGGCTGCGCGAGGAGCTGACGGCCGGTGGATTCAGCGTCTCGACGGTCGACCCGGGACCGCAGACCGACCCGCTGTCGATCGCGCGCGCCATCGAGCGCCAGGCGACCTCCGTGGCGACGATTGGTCTGGTCGGCGATCCGGATTCGGGCGACGCCGAGCTGTGGCTCGTCGACCGCAGCGGGGGGCAGCCGGTGGTCCGGCGGATCGCGACGCGCGGCGAGGACCCAGCTCATGTCCCGGCGGTGCTGGCCATCCGCGCGACCGAGATGTTGCGCGCCAGCGCTCTGCAGCTGCTGGTCGAATCCACGCGCCAGCACGCGCTGGTCGCCGGGCCGCCGGCCGCGCCACCCCCGCCGCGAGAGGCGCCGCCCGCCGCCGCCTTGGGCGTCGAGATGGGGCTGGCGGTCGTGCGCGACGTGCCGGGGGCCGCGCCGGCCGTCCTCGCGATGCTGCGGGCGCGCGTGCAGGGCGCCGGCCGCCTCGCCGCGCGCTTGACGGTGTCGGGGCTGGGCACCCAGCCGCGCGTCTCCAGCGGCGCCGAATGGGCGGACGTCGGTCAGGCGACCGCGCTTGCCGAGGTCGGGCTGGTCCTTCGCCCCGGCCGCCGCGTGCGCCCGGCGCTGACGCTGGGGGCCGGCGCATTGCGGGCGACCACGGACGGCGGCGGCACCTATCCGTACGTCGGCGTGCACGCCAGCCGCTGGACCGCGCTGTTCGACGCCGGGCTGGGGGCCACCATCGCGGTGGGTGCCCGGTGGGCGCTGGCCGTCGAGCTTCACCTGCAGCTCGCGGCGCCGCGCCCCGTCGTCAGGTTCTCGGGCGTGGACGCGGCGACTCTGGCCCGCCCCGCAATCGCCGCCACCGTCACGCTGGTGACCTGGCTATGACGCCGCGCTGGCTGGTGGCTGTGACGTTTGGCCTGGGCGTGGCTGGCTGCGGCGTGGCCCCGCTGGAGTCCGTTCAGCTGGATCCGCGCAGCCTGTCGCTGGGGCTGGTGGCGCACTGGGCCTTCGACGACGGCAGCGGCACGACCGTCGCCGACCACGGCGGCGCCGCTCACAACGGCACGCTGGCGGGCGGCGCCTGGCTGCGCGACGGGCAATTCGGCGGCGCCCTGCGCCTGGGGTACGGCGACACCGTCACGGTCAGCTCGTTCCCCCAGGCGACGCAGAGCTGGACGGTGTCGTTCTGGACGCGCCTGTCGGCGGCGCAGCTTCAAACCAACGCCGACGGCAACGACACCTCGACGATCCTGTCGACGGAGACGGTCTTTTCGGGCGGGTGGCAGGTCCACCTCGACAGCCGGTCCAACTACCACCGCTACGACGTCGCCTACTGGGCGGGGTCGACGGTCAACGACTACGTCGTCGTGTTCTGCAACTGCATCACGGCGGATCGCTGGATCCACCTCACCGCGGTGTTCGACAACGCGGTCCGGGCCCTGTCGCTGTTCGAGGGGACGAAGGAGGTCGACCGCTTGACCATGCCCGTGCCGATCCTGCCGGGTCAGGACACGCTGCTGATGGGCACCTGGAACCAGGGAGGCCGCTCCCTGGCGGGCGACCTGGACGACATCGCGATCTGGAGCCGCGCGCTCACGCCGGCCGAGATCGCCCTCGTCTCGCAGCAGCCGCCGCCCTGACGGACGCGCGCCGCCTCAGGGGCAGGTGCTGTTCAACTGCGGCGACAGCGTCTGGACGTTGGACTGGTAGTTCGACGGCGCGCCGCTGACGTTGATGCCGACCACGCCTTCGGCGATGCGGGCGTTGATCGTCGCGGCGGGCTGGTTGGACCACGTATCGGCGGCCTGCGACAGGCCGGCGCTCTCGTCGACCAGGATCTTCAGCCCGGTCAGCGCGTGCAGATACGCGTACGTGCAGGTCTTGCCGTTGTAGCTGCTGGCCGTGGTCCCGGCGCTGAGGAACCCGTTGGCATTTCCCACCCCCGTCGTCCAGACCAGGTCCAGGTCCGCCTGCTTCATGGCGTTCCAGAACGAGTTGGTGACGTCGTCCGAATTCCAGGTGGAATGGTCCATCGCCACCACCGCGTTGGGCATGTTGGTCTTGATCGCCGACGTGATCTGCGCGGCCAGCTGCCCCAGCTGCGCGTACGTCAGCGGCTGCGACTGCGAGCTGGCCACGTACTGCACGAAGTCGCCTTCGAGCAGCCAGACCAGCGGCTTCGTCGGCCAGGCGGTGTGGCTCTGCTTGGCGTAGTACGCATAGGCCTGCACGATCTTGTTCTGCGCGCAGATCTGCCCGGCCGGGCAGGCGGCGTTGGCGGCGCCCAGGATCAGCGCCGACCCGCCGGTCGTCAGGTTGGGACCGCTGCTCTGGTTGCCGTCGGGCAGCCCGTTGGCGTGGCCGTAAAAGCCGATGATGTAGGCGTAGTAGGTCGGGATGATGTTCGTCGAGCCGAGCTGGCTCAGCCAGCTGCAGGTCTCGCAGGACGTGACGGAGCCGTCCTTCTGCACCGACGAGCCGGCCCAGTTGCTCATGAACTGCAGCCATCCGTAGGAGCTGGGCGAACCGCTGGGGCTCGGCTCGCCCCACGCGAACTTGCAGCCGAACGGGTTGAACCCCGCGCTGCCGGCCGCGCCCGGCTGACCGCCGAAACCGGCGTGCCCGGCGCCGCCGCCCGTTCCCG
>CAZPUH010000723.1:0-4853 GCA_964589215.1 uncultured Myxococcales bacterium
CCCCTTCAGCGTCCCCTCTTGCGTGCGGGTCCGCTGGTACGCCCACTTGGCGATGCCGAAGTCGGACACCTTCACGCCGCCGTCGAACGAGACCAGCACGTTCGACGGCGAGACGTCGCGGTGGACGATCCCCAGCGGCTCCCCGCCCGGCCCCAGCCGCTCGTGCGCGTGGTGCAGGCCGTCGGCCGCGGCCGCGACGATCGTCAGCGCCGGGCCCAGCGGCAGCGGCGCGGCGTCCTCGGTCCTGCGGGCATTCGCGCGCAGGAGCTCGCGCAGGTTCGCGCCGTGCACGTACTCCATCGTGAAGAACGGCGCGTCGCCGTCGGTGCCCACGTCGTATACCTGCGTGACGTGAGGGCTGGTCAGCGTCGCCGACAGCCGCGCCTCGTCGACGAACATCCGCAAGAGCTCGGGGTCCAGCGCGTGCTGCGGCAAGATGCGCTTCAGCACGACCAGCTTCTCGAACCCCTCCAGCCCCACGCCCGGCACGCGCGCGAGAAAGATCTCCGCCATCCCGCCGACGGCCAGCCGGCGAATCGGCTCGTACCGTCCGACGGTTGCCAGAGCGCCGGTGGCGGGGTCGCTCGCAGCCATCCGGCGGCCAGAATATCAGAATCGCGCTGCGGGCCGCGCCCGTCGTGATGTTGCGCAACCGCGACGCATGCGCGTTTTTCCAACGATTCCAGGTGCTTGGTGCGCCAGCCCCCGCGCCGCGGCCGGATCGGCGATGTTTCTCGGTTGCGCAACATCGTCAGCCCTCTGTCGCACCGAGCCCGCCTCCTTGCGGTCGAGGCGCGACCGTCCGTTGGCCTCTTTATTGCGTAATCAAGCCCACATGGAGAGCGCGATGCCGAACAAGCTCAGGTGGCTCCAGGCCGGTCTCGTCGCGGTGGGTTTCGCAGCGGCCGCCGGTGGCTGCAACTCCAGCGGCAGCAGCACCAACGTCAGCGCGCTGCCCGCCGACGTCAAGGCCATCACCTTCCTGCAGCGGGTGCGCCACAACGACGCAGGCAACGTCTTCGACTACGCGACGTTTCACGCGGGCGGACGACTGGTGAAGCTGTCGCCCCCCTCGGCGGACGGCGAGCTGACCAAGCTGTTCCCGACCGACGCGACCTGCCGGGCGCTGCTGGGCGCCGACGCGGCCCAGACGGACGTCGACACGTGCGTTGGCGGCTCCGACATCATGTCGTACGACCTGTCGTTCGACGCCAAGTCGGTCGTGTTCTCGGCGCGCATCCCGGGCGAGAACAACTTCCAGATCTTCTCGATGAACCTGGACGGCACCAACGTCCAGCAGCTGACCACCGGCGGGAACGACTTCGTCTATCCGCTGTACCTGCCCGGCGACCAGATCCTGTTCATGAGCAACCAGAACGTCGAGGCGGACAGCGACCCGATGTCGCAGCAGTTCCGCGACGAGTACGAGCGCGCCACCACCGCGCAGGTCGGCATCATGAACGTCGACGGCAGCAAGCTGACGCTGGGGCCGCGCAACGTCTCGCACCGCGTATCGCCCGCGCTGCTCCCCGACGGCCACGTCCTTTACACCGAGTGGATGCACATGGGCGAGGTCAACACCGGCCACCTCCGGATGATGAACACCGACATGACCGGCATGAAGGAGGCGTTCGGCGACGAGCTGGCGGCGGGCAACGACTCGGCGAACAGCTACCTCAAGGCGCGCTACGTCTCCAGCAAGGACGTCACGGTGCCGCTGCCCGACGGCACGACGACCACCGTGAAGAACTACCAGGTGATCGCGATCGCGACCTCCCGCGACCGCACGCTGCAGTCGGGTCAGCTGATGCTGGTCGACCTGAACGGCAGCGAGGCGACGTCCGCCTCGCACAACCTGACCCCGCTGGTGCCCGCCGATCGCACGCCCAGCCCGCTGGGGATCGGCCGCTACTACGACGCCGAGGCGGTGGGCGACGAGGCGCCGGGCCAGTTCCTGGCGTCGTGGTCCGACGGCCCCGTCGAGTCGGAGCAGCTCGACCGCGCCAAGAGCACCGCCGACTTCGGCATCTACGTCTTCGACGCCAACAACGCCGGCGGCAAGACGGGTGGCCGCTCGCCCGTCTACAACGACCCCGCATTCTGGGACATCCTGCCGCGTCCGGTGAAGCCGCGCAGCACGCCGCCGATGCTGGCCTCCTCGGTCGGGACGACCGACAACGCCAGCACCACGATCGGCTGTCTGGACGTCACGAACTCGTCGCTCTTCACCGTGCCCGCCGGCAGCGCCGTCAAGGCCCGCCTCATCGAGGGATTCTCGGGCGAGGAGGGGGGCATCGACATGTTCGGGACCACCGACTTCGACGGGCAGTCGCGCTACGGCGAGATTCCCATCCAGCCCGATCGGTCGTTCGCCGCCGAGGTGCCGGCCAACGTGCCGCTGCACATCCAGCTGGTCGACAAGTTCGCGATGGCGACGACGGTGACCGGCTCGCACGGCACGGCGTCGTCGACGCCGGTCGCCAACGAGGACATCTGGTTCAGCGGCCGCCCCGGCGAGGCGCGCTTCTGCGGCGGCTGCCACGAGAATCGCCTCGCGACGACGCCGCTGACGCCGGGCGTGCAGGCCAGCGTGCTGGCGGGCGCCGTCAACCTGGACGTGCCGCGCGAGATGCGCAAGTCGCTGGCGGCGGCCACGCTGGACGCCAGCGGCAAGCTGCCGGCCGGCGACGTGCCCGGCGACGTCGGCGTGCGCGGCGTGCCGTGGGACCTGGCGATCCAGCCGATCCTGGACCGCAAGTGCGCCACCTGCCACGACGGCGACGCGACCAAGTCGTACAACCCCAGCTACACGGTCACCGACATGACCAGCGGCACGTCGCAGACCTTCGTCTTCGACCTGCGCGGCCAGAAGGTCAACGTCACCGTCGGCGAGCGCATGACGGGCAACTACACCGCCTCGTACCTGTCGTTGATGGGGCTGGGCGAGATCCTGGGCGACGACGTCGTCAGCATCACGGGCACGCCGCCCAACTACGTCGTGCCGGCCGCCGCGGAGGCCAGCCCGCTGATGATGCTGCTGAACCCGCCGCAGCGTTACCCGGCGGTCGACAAGACGGTGCGCGCGTTCGGCAGCGCGGCGTTCTCGATGAACGTGGGCGGCACGCCCATGAACTTCCCCGGAACGCCTCACCCGGTGGACGTCGGCGGGACCGAGCTGACGCCCGACGAGTACTACCTGTTGATCCTCAACATCGACATGGGCGGTCAGTTCTACTTCCGGGAGAACCTTCCCTGATCGGGGGCCACGAACATGCGGAGCCAACACATGCGAAACCTCGGGTTCTGGCACAAGGTTGCGGTGGCGGCGGTCGCGTCGCTGGCGCTGGCGGCGGTCGTTCCGCGCGCCGCGCGGGCGGGCCACGGCGGCAGCCCGGCCGCCATCCAGCAGGCGATCGCGGCGAACTCGGTCGACGCCATCCAGGCCGAGCTCGAGCGGGCCGAGCACCTGGTCTGCGCGGCCTGCGTCGACCTGGTGATGCCGCTGGTCGACCACCCCGACGCGCGGGTGCGACGGGTAGCCGCCTGGTGGCTGGCGCGGCGGGCGGTGAGCTCGCAGCTGCAGGTCTCGATGCTCAACCGGCTGTCCCAGTCGGATTCGACGGCCGCCCGCAACGCGGCCGACGTGCTGGGCGAGCTGCACACCCCATCCTCCGTGCCGGCGCTGGGCGCCGCCTTGTCCAACCCGACGTTCTCGGCCGAGGCGCGCGCCGCCATGGCGCAGGCGCTGGGGACGATCGCGCGGCCGGCGTGCGCCGCGCCTCTGACGTCGGCGCTGGGCGACGAGGAACCCAAGGTGCGGGCGGCGGCCCTGGTGGCGCTGCGGGGCATCCCGGGGTTCCGCGACGGCAGCGTGGCGGCGCCGCTGGTCGGCGACGGCGACGAGACGGTGCGCGCCGAGGCGGCCGTCACGATCGCGACGTTCCGCTACGCGGGCGGCGCGGACGCGCTGGTCGCGGCGCTGAGCGACCCGTCGGCGAACGTGCGCAAGAAGGCCGCCTGGGCGCTGGGGGCAATCCACGCCCCGGCCTCGGTCGCCGGCGCGGCCCTGGCGAACGCGGCCAGCAACGACTCGAGCGCGGCCGTGCGCTCACTGGCGCACATCGCGCTGACCCAGCTCTCGGCCAGCTGAGTCCCGTCTAGGGTATTCAAGCCGATCCGGGCTTGATACAATCGAGGTCCCTTCATGCGTGCTTTCGCAAAGGGGCGGGCCGTGATCTCCGGCGTCGCCGTGGCCCTGGCGGCTGCCAGCGCCGGCTGCAAGGTCAACAAGCCCGCCGAGGAGCACTTTTACGACGTCCACATCCAGCCGGTGTTCAACACCTTCTGCGTGGGCAACACGTCGCCCTGCCACAAGATCGACCCGGCGACCAACACGGCGCTGGGCAATCTGGACCTGTCGTCGTTCGAGGGCGTCCAGAAGCGGCGCGACGTGCTGCGCACCTACGGCAGCTACCCGCAGCCGCTGCTGCTGCTGAAGGCGCTGCCGGCGTCCGCGATCCAGATCCCTTACCGCGGCAAGTTCTACTCCAGCGAGATCCGGCACAGCGGTGGGTCGCCGCTGGCGCCCAACACCGAGGCGTACTTCGAGCTCAAGAACTGGCTCGACAACGGCGCGAACCGGGACGGCATCGCGCCCGTGCCGGTGGCCAACAAGGGCGTCGGTGAGTGCAACACCGCGCTGACGCCGCCCCCGCAGCGGGTGCCGGTGGACACGTCCAGCCAGGCGTACGCCGACTTCGTCGCCAACATCCAGCCGGTCCTCATCCAGTCCTGCGCGTACGGCACCTGTCACAGCTCGCCGCAGGCGGATCTCTACCTGACCTGCGGCAGCG
>CAZPUH010000724.1:0-16297 GCA_964589215.1 uncultured Myxococcales bacterium
CTGCGAACGACAGCGCGCCGTCCTGTTTTCCGCTAGGCTGCGCGGCGATCCCTTGGCTTCCCCGCGCACCCTGTATCTGGTCCGTCACGGCGAGACCGAATGGAACCGGATCGGCCGATGGCAGGGCGCCACGGACATCCCGCTGTCCGACGTCGGGCGCGCGCAGGCGCGGCTGCTCGCGGACCGGCTGCGCGACAGCCGCATCACCCAGGTGCACGCGAGTCACCTCTCGCGCGCGCTCGAGACCGCGCAGATCGTCGCGGCGCACCTCGGCCTCCCCGCGCCCGCCGTCGACCCCCGATTGCGGGAGCGTGGCTACGGCGCGTTCGAGGGGCTCACCCGCGAGGAGTGCGCCGAACGGTTCCCGGGCGTCTGGGAGCAGTACCTGGCCGACCGTCGCATCGTGCCGCCCAACGCCGAGCCGCAGGCTCAGGTGACCGAACGAATCACCGCGGCCCTGCTGGAGATCGCCGCGGCGGCCGCCACGCGCCCCGACCCGGAGGCCATCCTGGTGGTCTCGCACGGCGGCGTCATCCGCTCGTTCGTCCACGCCGTGACCGGCGTGGTGCCCCCACCCCTCGAAAACGGCGCGGTCTTCAGAGTCGCCTTCGAGCGCGGCGCGTTCGTGACGGCGGAGCTGGCCCCCGTTTGAAGCGATAGCGACGGCCGTGGCCACCACACGCCAGCTGGGAACGGTTCATGCGGCGGCGCTGATCGTCGCCAGCATGGTCGGCACCGGCATCTTCACCACCACCGGCGTGCTCCTCTCGTCCCTCCGTTCACCGCCGCTGGTTCTCGCCGTCTGGGCGATCGCGGGGCTGCTGGCCCTGTGTGGCGCGGCCGTTTACGCCGAGCTCGGCGCGATGATGCCGCGCGCCGGCGGCGAGTACATCTACGTCTCGCGCGCGTTCGGTCCCGCCGCCGGGTTCCTCTCAGGCTGGATCGCCCTCTTCGTCGGGTTTGCCGCGCCCACGGCGGCCGGCGCGCTGGCCTTCGGCGGCTATCTGCACGCGGTGGTCCCTTCGGCCTCGCCGAAGGTGGCGGCGCTGGTGCTGCTCGCCGCGCTCACGGTGGTGCACATGGTTCACGTGCGGTTGGGCGCCGGGCTGCAGACCATTCTCGCGGCGCTGGTGGTGGCGCTGCTGGTCGCCTTCGTCGCCGCCGCGTTCGCCTCCGGGCGCGGCGACTGGAGCCACCTGTCGGCGCCGGCGGACGGGGTCACGGGGGCGACCGCCGGCAGCGTCGCCGTGGGCCTGGTGTACGTGTCGTACGCGTACTCCGGCTGGAACGGCGCCAGCTATCTGACCGGCGAGCTGCGCGACCCCGGGCGTTCGCTCCCGCGTGCGCTGGCGCTGGGAACGGGGCTGGTGACGGCGCTCTACCTCGCGCTCAACGTGGTGCTTCTCTGGTCCGCCCCGGTGGCGGCGCTGGCCGGACAGGTCGAGGTGGCGCACGTCTCCGCGCTCGCGCTCTTCGGGCCGCGCGGCGCGACGCTGCTGTCCGCGCTGGTCGCCCTCGCGCTGGCGGGGTTCGTCAGCGCCATGCTGCTGTCCGGCCCGCGCGTCACCTTCGCGATGGCGCAGGACGGGCGCTTCTTCGCGCTCTTCGGTCGCACCAACGCCCGCGGCGCGCCCAGCTGGGCCGTGCTGCTGCAGGGAGCGCTGGCGATCGCCGCGGCGGCCACCGCCGCCTTCGGTCCCATCCTTCTCTATGTCGGGTTCACCCTGACCCTGAACACCAGCGCGACCGTGCTGGCCGCCTTCGTGCTGCGCCGGCGCGAGCCGGACGCCGCCCGCCCGCATCGCGCCGTCGGCTGGCCCGTCACGGGCGTCCTGTTTCTCGCCCTGACCGGGTTCATGATCGTTCTGTCGATCCGCGAACGGCCGGTCGAGAGCGCGGCGGGCGTGGGCACCCTGCTGGTAGGCGCCGCGGCGTACCGGCTCCGGCGGCGACCGCGGAAGTCGCGCTCGTAGCTGGGCGGCGGCGGCCTTTCTCGTCAAGCCCAAGCAACGCGATCCGCGCCTCGTGGTCGGACCCCACACCATGCGCAGGCTTTCCCTCCTCCTGTCATTGATCTCGGCTGCTGCTCTGGGAGCCGGGTGTACGTTCAGCTCCAAGAACGCGCCAGGCTCTGCCGTTTCGGGGACCGGTGGTTCGGGCCCTGGCGCACCGGGCTCTCCTGCAGGGTCCGGAGGCAGCGGCCCGGCCGGCCTGACCGCGCTGCAGATCAGCCCAACCATGGCGTCCCTGTCCGTCACCAGCGGCGGCGCGCCCGCAACCCAGCAATTCCACGTCACGGGAACGGTCGGCGGACAGGCGCAGGATCTGACCTCGACAGTCGTCTACTCGGCGTCGCCGCCCGGCGTCGTCACCATCGATCGGAACGGCCTGGCGACCACCACGGGCACCGCCGGCGGACGCGTGACCGTGGTCGCGACCTCGGGCGGATTGGCGGCCCAGGCCGCGCTGGTCGTGACCTATTCGTCGTCGGGGGCCGATCCAGGCCCGGCCGGCAGCGGGGTGCCGGCGAATGCCCAGCAGATCTTTGCGGGCGCTCCGGCCGACCCGAGCCGCGCGCCCCAGGTCGTTTACCCGAACGACGGCGTCCTGTTTCCGCCCAACTTGAGCGGCATCGAGGTTCACTTCCTGCCCGGCAAGGGCAACACGCTGTTCCGGGTCAGCTTCGCCGGCAAGCTCTCGACCGTGAATACGTTCGTGCGGTGCACGACGCCGGCCGGCGTCACCGGTTGCATCTATCTCCCCGCCGCCGCGGTCTGGTCGTCGGTCGCCAGCGGAAACGCGGGCCAGGGTCCGGTCACCGTCACCGTGACCGGCACCGACGACGCGGGGACCGCCGCCGGGCAAAGCGTCCCCATCACCATGCAGTTCTCGCAGGACAGCATCCAGGGGGCGCTCTACTACTGGACCACCAGCGGCAAGACCGCCATCGTGCGGTGGGATTTCGCCGGCGGTTCCGCGGCGACCCCCTACCTGACACCCACGAACACCGACGGCAAGACCTGCGTCGGCTGCCACGCCTTGGCGCCCAACGGCGACAAGCTGGTGGCGAGCGCCGGAGGCGAGAACGACGGCCGCCTGCTGCTCTGGAACGTCGACGCCAACGTCGCGCTGGGCCCGTTCCCCCTGCCGCAGAACAGCCAGTTCGAGTCCTGGAACGCCGACGGAACCAAGTTCGTCGGCGTCTACGGTGACGGCCTGCCGGGCCACAAGGGTCCGTCCAACCTGATGATCTTCGACGGCACGACGGGGGCTGTCACCTCGACCATCGATCTCGGGGGGCTGCGCGCCGACCACCCCGACTGGTCCAAGAGCTCGGGCCCGGACACCATCTTCTTCACGTCGATGGACCCGACGGCCCCCACGCCCGATCAGCAACCGGCGACGGGAGCGATCGCCTCCGTCCAGATGAACGGCGGGTCCTGGGGCGCGCCGCGCACGTTGGTGCCCTCGACGCTGGGGAAGAATCGCTACTACCCGGCCGTGTCGCCGGACGGCAGCCTGGTGGTCTACGACGAATCCACGTGCACGCACGGCACGCCCAAGCTGGGACAGGTCCCCGACCCGTCTTGCAACGGCGACGTCGATCCGACCGCCACGATGTTCGTGATCCCGGCGGGGGGCGGCTCGCCGACTCCGCTCACGCGCGCCAACAGCCCCGGCGTGACCGACGGAACGACCACGGCGCTCACCAACTCGTTCCCGCGCTGGGCCCCGTTCGTTCAGAGGCTGGACGAGATGCACCAGCTGGTCTGGCTGACGTTCTCCTCGACGCGGCAGTATGGCCTCCGCGCGCCGCCTGTCTCGACGGCGCCCGACGAGGCCGTGGCTGGCACCCTCATCTGGATGGTCGCGATCAGCCCGGGGCCCGACGGCACAGACCCGAGCTACGCCGCATTCTGTTTGCCCTTCCAGGACGTCACGACGTCCAACCACCTCGCCCAGTGGGCGAAGTACTTCATCCAGGGCCCCGGCTGATCGACGTCAGCTCTGCTTGAGGACGATGTCGACGCGGCGATCCTTGGCCCAGCCACCTTCGTCGGTGCCGGTGGCGTCCAGGGCCCCCCGGCTCGTCTGCGGGAGGCGGTTCTTGCCGACGCCCAGCGCCTCCAGGTACTCGCTGACGCTGCGCGCGCGCCGAGAGCCAAGCGCGATGTTGTACTCCTCGGTCCCGCGGGGATCGGCGCGCCCGATCAGCTCGACGTCCTTGCCCTGAAGCGGCCCCCGCAACATGCAGGTCGCCAGCTGCTGCAGGACGTTGTGGTCGTCGTCGGTGAGCTGGTCCTTGTCGTAGTCGAACTTCGGCGCGGCCGCGCTGCTGGTCGGCTTGATGCCGCACAGCTGGACGATCTCGCCCGACAGCGCCAGCGTGTTGCTCATCTTCTGATTGCCTGAAAGGTTGGGCGGCGGCTTCGCTCCGCTGGCGGCCGCCGGGCTGGGCGCCGGCGGCGGCGTCGCGGGCGCCACCTTCTCGTGATCGCAGCCGGCCAGGAACAAGAACGTCACCACGCAAGCGCTCAGTCTCATCCGCATCTCCGCCCGACACATGACATCGGTGACTCAGGATAGCCCGTATCTTCTGGTCCCCGAAATACGGTCCGCCCCGCATGCCTCGACGGCCGGCTCGGTTCCGCCCCGGATGGACGGAGCCCCAGCGACGACCGCAGCTGCCCCGGGATGAGCAGCGACAGCGCCGCGAGCACCGCGACGATCGCCGCCGCGCAGAGCGCAATGGCCACACCACCCCGACGCTTTCGCCCGACGTCGCCGAATGCAGACTTGCGAGCGAGGCGCCTCTTGGCGACCTCTTCGTAGTGCCGGGCCCACGCCGCGAGGTGCTCGGCTTCTCGGTCGCCGAGCGGGCTCATGCAGCACCCGAATGCATCCCCCGAAGCTCGCCGACGTCGTCGGCGACCAACACGTGGGACGCAGCCGCCTGGTTCATCACCCCGCGAGGCTAGCAAGGCCGATCGCGTCGCGACATCGGGCCGTGCCATGAATCAGTCAGGCGGCTCGTGACGGCGCCCGTAGGCCAGCAGGAAGAACGCCGCCACGGCCAGAGGGATCCAGGTGAGGACTCCGCTGGGTGGGACGAGCGCCGGGTCGCCGCCCGATAGCAGGAGAACGGAGAGCCCGGCCATCCCGTTGAAAGCACCGTGCGCCAGCGTCGGCGCGGTGAGGCTTCCGCCGACCCGGCCCAGGACGACGAGCACGACGTTCATCAACGACGTCAGACCGACCATGAGGGGGACGGCGAGCCACGGGTGCCCGGGGTAGTTGTACCCGTTCACGATCAGCGGCGCGTGCCACACGCCCCAGACGAGGCCGGTGAGAGCCAGCGCTCGACGTTCGCCCCATCGGTCGCCCAGGGCCGGAAACAGAAAACCACGCCACCCCAGCTCCTCGCCCAGAGACACCGGAAAATTCAGCAGCGGCGACAACACCGTGCCGGCGGCGATGCCGGCGAGCAGCAATCCGAACCGCGGGCGCTGAGGGTTCGACCCTGCCGCGCCCGTTCCCACGGCCAGCAACGCCGACAACAGAAACACGATCGGCGGCAACAGGACCGCCCAGGTGATCGCAAACCGGCGCCTTCCGCCGCTGAAGCCCGACGGCCGATAGAGGTTCCTGAACGCCGCTCGCCACGGCGGACCGCAAGCGGCGAGCGCGCCGAGCGCCGGGCCCCACATGCCGAGTCCCAAGGCGACCCGGCGCCAGTTCGGCGACAAACGGATGGCGATGAATTGCAGCGGCCAGCTGAAGCCGAAGGCCACCAGCAGGAATCGGCGGAGTGAAGTCCGCCGAGCCGCCGGTGTCGTCGACGTTGGTAGCACGACCGAGCGCAGTCTAGCCGGCGTGGCGGTCGGCGTTGGCGGCGAACGCCTGGCGGCAGTAGTCGGACAGGCCGGCGCCGAATTTGTCGACGTTGGCGGTGAAGCGCGTGTCGGCGACGTAGAGCTCGCCGAGGCCGCGGTGGACTTGCGGCGAGCAGGGGTAGAGCAGAAGGCCGAGTGCGGGGCCGGCCGCCGCATGATGGGCGCCAGCAAGGACAAGGACAGCAAGCTGCACGCGATCCTGTGCTGTCGCAGCCCCGCGCCGCCGCCCGCCCGCGCGAGCCTGAGCTGCTGCAGCCCGCACATCCTGCAGACGGCGCTGGCGAACTGCAACGCGGACAACAAGACCTACGAGAGCGACTGCGACAACATCGTCGCCCCGTGCTGTAACTCCGACCCGAACAGCGACGGCTACGGCGGCGCCCTGTGCGCCAGCGACGCGGACAGCGCGGACGCGGACGCGTCGACGCCCGACGGCGATCCCGACGAGACGGCGGCGGGATCGACCGGCAATGACGAGTCGACGTGCGGCGCCTCGGGCACCCCGACGGCCTGGTCGTTCGCGTACACCAAGAAGGGCGGCGGCGGAAACAAGACCTTCGGCGGCACCTACACGGGCGACGTCGAGCTGGGGGCCGGTCCCGTCTACGCCACCGGCGACGCAACGGTCGAAGCGGATGCGTCGCTGTTCGGGATGAAGATGGTGCTCGGCCGCGCCGCGCTCCACGGGGACATCACCGACAACGATCCGTTGACGGCGGACATCACCGTGCTGGGGAAGGACGTCTACAGCTACCCGCACGAGCCCTCCGGAGACCGGCGCCCGTTCGACTCCGCGTCGTACACCTACACGGTCACGTTCTTCCAGAACACCGAGGTGATCGTCCTCTTCGCGCTGCCGATCACCATCAAGGGCGCGATCGCCGGAGACGTCGGCGTGACAGCGACCGCGCAGAACGGAAACAGCACGCTCAGCTTTCAGGCCACGCCGTCCATCGGCGCGACGGCCACCTGCAGCGCCGCGCTGGGCGGCGGCAAGGGCAGCTTCTCGCTGACCGCCGGGGTGGAAGGGTCGCTCAATCTGTTCCGGGCGAGCCTCGAGACCACCGCCAAGGTCTCTCCCTTCACGACCCACGTCACCTACGCCATCGGCTCCGACTTCGCCATCAGCGCCCTCGACGGATGGATCAAGGCGTTCTTGAAAGCCAAGCTCAAGCCGCTCTTCAACAAGACCTTCAAACAGACCCTGGCGACCTGGGGAGGCGTGTCGGAGACCATCCCGCTCTTCAGTTACAAGGGGTGCATGACGTATTGACGATGCCGCGCCATCATCTGAAGGGTCGTTCGCAAATGCGACGGGTCGCGCTCGGTTCCGCCGGGGTCGCGGCGCTGCTCGTGGCGTTCGGGTGCGCCGGCTGTGGCGGCGACCAGCCGCCGCCGATCAAGGTCGGCGTCCTCTTGCCCGTGACCGGAGAGGCGGCGCTGGGGTACGAAGAACCGCTCGCCTTTGCGCGCGACGAGATCAACCGCGCGGGCGGCGTGCGCGGGCGGCGGGTCGAGCTGGTGGTCCAGGACACCGGGACGATCCCGGCGGGCGCGCTGGACGCCCCGCGCCGCGTGTGGGAGATGGCGAAGACGTTCCTGGCCGATCCCGACATCGACGTCGTGATCGGCACCGACAGCGACGACACGACGTTCGGGATCACGCCCAGCTTCATGAAGGCCGGCAAGGTCCTGATCACGCCGGTCGCCGCGGGCACGCACCTGTCGCGCGCCTTCGCGGACACCGGCTTCTTGCGGCGGACGATCCCCAGCGACGCCGCGCGCGCCGAGCTGATGCTGCTGGCCGCCCAGCGGTCGGGCGCCCAGACCGTGTCGGTGCTCGCGACTTCGTCGCTGCGCACCGCCAGCTTCTTCGACTGGCTTCCGTACCACGCCGAGCAGCTGGGGCTCACGGTGAACATGGCGCTGCGGACCAGCCCCGGCGACCCCGATTGCGGCAACGCGATCGAACAGGTGTACGCGCACGGAGCTCCCGACGTCTTGTTCCTGGTCCCCGACACCAGCGCGCAGGCCGACTGCATGGTCCGCCAGGCCCGCGCCGTCATGCCGTCGGCGCAGCTGTTCTTGAATGATCCGTCGTTCTTCCCGGGGCTGTTCCAGTCGCTGGGGACGCTGGGCGACGGGATCGTCGGCGTTTCCGCGGAAGCGCCCCAGGATCCCCCGGCCGGCCCGCCGTTCCGGGTGACGTACGAGACCCGGCTCGGGCACCCGCCCCCGCCGTTCGCCGCCAACGTGTTCGACGCGCTCGCGCTGGCCGCGTACGGCCTCCAGCGCGCCGACGGCGCCGCCGGCGATCAGCTGGCGGCGGCGTTCGACGACGTCGTCAAGGCCCGCGGCGAGGTGACCGGCTGGGACCACGACGGCATGGCGCGCGCCCTGGGGCTGATCGCCGCCGGCGGCGACCTGCCCGACCTGACCGGCGCCACCGGCAAGCTGTCGTTTTCAGAGCGGCGCCCGCTGGAGCTGACCTCGGCCACCTTCGCGCACTGGCACGTCGCGGACGGCGTTCAGGTCTGGGACGGCTCCCTCTCCCTGGACGCCGAGAACAGCCCGTTCGAACAGCCCCCCACCCCGCAGCTGCAAACGCTGGTCGAAGAGGAACCGACCGGCTACGCCCCGGCCGAGCACAAGGGCGCCTGGGCCTTCATCGCCGCGTTTTCCGGGGGCATGGACAACTACCGCCACCAGGCCGACGCCCTGACCATGTACCAGCTGCTCAAAGCCCGCGGTTTCACCGACGACCACATCATCCTGGTGCTGGCCGACGACCTCGCCACCGCCAGCACGAACCCCGC
This sequence comes from uncultured Myxococcales bacterium, assembly GCA_964589215.1. Lineage (GTDB taxonomy): Bacteria > Myxococcota_A > Polyangia > Fen-1088 > Fen-1088 > JADGRB01. The sequence goes on from CAZPUH010000724.1 coordinate 8,711, forward strand.
CCCCGGCTCGGTCACCAGCGAGGTCGGGGGCCCGAATTTGAGGACCGCGGACGTCCAGGTCGACTACCACCCCGCCGACCTCACTCCCGCCGACGTCCTGAACATCCTGCAGGGCAAGCCAACCAGCCAGACCCCGCAGGTCATCGCCTCCACCGCGAACGACGACGTCTTCGTCTACTGGGTCGGCCACGGCGGCGACACCGGCGTGCTGGTGGGCGACTCGGCGAACCTGGGAGAGGCCGTCGCCGGCCCCTTCATCACCCCCTGGGCCTTCGCCGCCGCGGTCGACGACAAGTTCCAGGCCGGCGGCTACCGCCAGCTGGTGGCCGTCCTCGACTCCTGCCACGCCGGCGTCATGGGCGACGGCCTCACAACCCCCGGCGCCCTCCTGCTCACCGGCGCCGCCCCCAGCGAGGACTCCTACGCCACGAACTACGACCCTTCGACGAACATCTGGCACGCCGACGGCTTCTCTGCGGCGTTCGCCAAGCACATCGCGGCGGAGCCACAACTGTCGCTCGTCGACCTCTACGCGAAGACCTACCTCGACGCCCAGGGCTCACACCCGCGGCTGTACAACGGCGGGCGGTTCGGGGGGGCGGCGACGGTCACGGTCGGGTCGATCGTAACGCCGTAGGCTACCAAGTGGCGGTCGGCTCGCGCGGCCGAGCTGGCGGAACCGGGACGCCCCCTTTCAGCTCGACGATCCGTCCCCTAAGGACCGGCTGGGCGCCAGATAATGGAGGCCTCTACCGACAGGTACTGAGCCACGTGCCGCTCACTTCTCATTTTGTCGATGATCCCGGGCTTCAATCCTTTGGAGTCGACCGTCAATAGCGCTCAGTCGTCCTTCCAGCGCAAAATCGCTCTCCAGCGTTCGAAGGCGACCATCCGCGTTAATATCATGATCGGCGCTTTCTATCGTTTTGATCCGACGCTCGAAGTCCTTAGATACGGAGTAATTGGAGTACCACCCCACCACAGCTGCGCTCAGTACCCCGACCAGGGCGGGAACGACATATTGGAGAAACGCATTGGCGCGAATCGCGGAATCGATTTCCTTCTTAGCTGCCGCAACTCCTCTCGCATTAACGCTCAGGAAGTCAGGAGACAGCCGTCCAAGCAGCTCTTCTGTCACCGTCGGTTTTGGCGGTGCTACATATGGCTTCTCGACTCGTTCGTCCAATCCTATGATCAAGGCGCGAAGGATTCGGTCTCCTGCCCTGAGCTCAAAAGGTTGACTTCCCATATTAATCACCGTGACGTGGACTGGGCCAGTATAGCCTGGATCAACGTGGCCGGGATTTGTCATCAGCAGTCCCTGTATAGAAACGCTGCTGACGGGCAATACGATCGCCGTGTGCGATTCATCTAGTGTAAAGGACTCCGCCGTCTGGATTACAGCTGTTTCGCCTTCCAACAGAGAGCATCGCTGTCGGGGAGCGCCCGATGATCCGGGCTTGGCAGGGTCGGTGCCTGGTCGAAAGATGCCTCCTATGTGCAGCTGAATTGCGCAACCGGCGACCTGCCGCATGACATTTGCCTGATCAACCCCCGTCAATATCCGCGGCGGGCTGGCCTCTAACGCTTTCTTCAGTTCTGTGTCGATTAGAATTCGCGCCATGGATGCCTCCGCCCATCATATCGAAGAAAGGTCCGAGAGACCGATCAACGACGCTCGCATCTTTCCCGACTTAACAACGTAGCCTGCCAGTTCGGCAGCAAACAGCCCCGCGTCGTACCACGACATGCGATTCAAGAAAGCGTGCACAAATCCGGCAACGAATGCATCACCCGCGCCGATGAAGTCCCCTGAGCAGCCACTGGTGCTGGCAATCTCTTGCGTCTCCCCGGTCCGCGTGTACAAACGAGCACCGTTTTGTCCCCGGGTCACGACTACCAAGCATTTGTCAGAGCGCATAAACGAGCGTAGGTCCGATATCCCCAAGGCAGTCACAACAGAACGCTCTTCGTGTTCGTTAAGAAAGATGAGCGTCGACGATGACAAAAAGCCGTGGAGTTCGTCTTCGCGATACTCGTAAACGGAGTATGACGGCGAAAAAATAGTTACGGCTTCCACGGCCGAGGTAAAGGCATCGAGCACCAGATCTCGTAAGCGTCGGTGCCGACTTCCGGCGAATACAATGGCGTTGGTACCCTTGCCTCTGACAGCGTTGTACATATGCGCGATGTCAGCATCGCTGAGTGTGCCAGCCAAATAGATCGCTGGAACTGGAGCGTTCTCCAAGACGAGCAGGGTATCCGTCGGCGATGACTTCGGCGACAACTGAGCGCCCTCAAAGCCACGAGTCTTAACCAGTGAGCGGACCCGCACGCCGTCGCTCTCACCAAAGTGTGAAACCAAGACGGGTGCTCGCCCGAGCTCTTTCAGGTACCAAGAGATGTTGACGACGGCGCCTCCCAGTTCGGCCTCCTCCGGATCGAGGACCAAGGTTCGTTCATATCCGTCGGATGGAACCTGCTGCAAAATCAACTCCCGCATCAGATCGCCCACGCAAACGATTGAAGGAGCCTGATTGGAGGCGGTCATGGCAGTGCCGAGTGGACAACAATTGGAAAGCCGTCGGACAAGGTCTTGGTCTCGAAATCCGCGAAAAGAGCCGGTCCGTCGGGACGGATACGTTCCAAAATAAGAGCGGCGACACGTCTCATCTCAAGGTCTCCTGGGACGCTTCCCCGGATCCGAAAGAAATGTCGCAACGAACGTGCATTCGCAGTGACCGCAATAACGGTTTCACTGGCGTTTGGAAGAATGCTTCTGGCCGCCGAACGGAGTGCGCGGATTGCTTCGCGCGTGTCAACTTCCGGGCCGCCTGCGTTGTCGGTCAGTGCAGATACAATATCCCGATAAGCACCTTGAATGGCAGTAGTGGCTTTGTTCCAGGCTGCCATCGCGGACGGGTGTCCGTCGATCTGAGGCGGCCGAAGGTAACGAACGTCGCTGTCGTCGTGATATTGCTGAGACAACTGGCTGAACGCAAAGCCGACACGGTGCCTAACAAGTTGATGAGAGAAGGCGCGCGAGACCCCCGATACCACAAACGTCCAAACAGCGTGCTCAAGAACGCTTTCGTGTCCATGGCGGACTAGGTTGCTTATATATTCGGACGTCGTGCGATGAGACTGGCGTGACCCGAAGGACATGTAGCATATTCGTCCTGCAAACTCGACGAGTCGTTCCGCTGCTGTCGCGGTTGGGTCAACACGCCACGTGGCTTCCCCTTCCGGCAGGAAGTGGTTGAGAAAATTCTGAGCCTCGAACCCAAAATTGGGGCGCGCGACAATGTCGACATGAGGCGAGACGCTCGGCGTCGTCATGCTCGTTTCCTTGGCTGTCGCAGCCGGACGAAAGAACGGGGTACTAGATCGCAGTACATAGCTGGGAGTTTACACGGCCGTCCTACAGGTTCGCGCTGTCGACGGAGGCGTCCGGTCGGACGCGAGACACCAGCCGGTTGGCTTGGCCCCGAGCGGCCTGCGTACCCCAACAATAACGATGAGATAGACTCTCACGGGGTAGTGGATTTCCTTCGTGGGCGATTGCCGCGACCACAGTTGCCCCGCCAGAGACTACGAATGCCAATGCGGCACCGGCATTTTGTGCGCGTCGACCCCTCCGGTGTCTCAAGCCATCGGGACATCATCGAATTCGAATGTCCGCAACAAGGAAGCGAGTCGCAACGCTCGTGTCCGGCGTTTGGGATGTTGCGGGCGACATGAGCGGCAATGCCCAAAACACGAAGCTCCGCCCCTAAACTCGGGCGCCGGTCAGCGCTTTGAGACCGCCGGCACGGCCGGCGGCGGCTCAGATGTCCGGTGGACAGAATGGCCGTTTACCGACACAACGTTGCCGGTCGATACAGGGCGGCCGTTGACGGCGGAGGCCCAGGGAATCTCAAGCTGGAGATCCGCCACTTGTGAAAAGGCGTCAGACTCAGTGCCGAATTGCTTCGCGAGCTTCAAGCGCTGCCCCTGGTAGCTCGACCCGACCTGCCCGTAGAGCGACTGAGGCCGTTCGAGATTTCGGAAGAAACGTAGGCGGAATAGCTTTTGCCCGTCCTGGATCCGGAACGGCACATCCATGTTGCGGACTTCGAGAACGACGTGGGCGCCGTTGCAGCCGAGGCCGAACCCGCTGTCGAAAAATCCGGCGTAGTGCGTCCGCACCTCGCCGCTCCGAACGTCGATGGCGACCATCTCAGCGCAAACGTGCGGTGGAACGACGACACGTTCTCGGGAGGCAAAGATGTAAAAGCCGTTCGTTTCGAGGATCAGTGGGTCGCTCCGCCGAGATGGCGACCCGATGCGCTCCCAAAAGTAGCGTGGTGTCAGCCCTCGCTTCCTGAGGTCCACGACCGGGGGACATTTCTTCGACGTATATCCCACCGTTTGATCACCAGAGCCGAGGTCAATCGAGAGAAAAACTCCCTCGCTGAGGTCCAATTGGGAAGAGCTGATCGGCACCCCTCCTTGGTCTCGGACGATGAATTCGGAGTCGATCAGGCTTCGCAGCTCGCCGTCTGTCAGGGCAGCAGTGGTAACGTCACGCGCGAGGCGAAGCTGCACCAAAGTGTCGTTTGGGCGAACTCGGATCGGGAACGATCGAGAGATTAGTTCGACGTAGAGAGGACCTTGGTACCCTGGCGGAACCATGTCGAAGGCGTGCCCATTGTCGGCCAATACCCGTGCCATGATGTCCAGCCGGCCGGTGGAGCTTTTGGGGTTTGTCATCCCCGAAATGTCGGGAGGCAGGGCCAGCGTTTCGACCAAGGGAATGACGAACGTCTGCCCGCACTCCATCACGTAACCTTCTTCGGAGTCGAGCCGGACGGTATTGGTGCAGAGCTCATCGAGCAGAACGCTGACGGGCTGCCCGACGGGCAAAAAGCTGCACCGCGTCCGATAGGCGACGTTCCCGAGCCGCAGATCAACGCTGTTCGGCTGGATCTGCCCGTCGACTAAGGGAGTAGTTCCGAGCACTCCGCCGGCAACTAGCTGCCGCAATTGTCCATCCGATAGGACGCCACCTCGGTCGGATTTTGGGGCTGCGCTCCCGCTCATCCCCGAATGGCTTTCATCGCGACCTCGGGCGACGAGCCCAACTTCACAAGGAGCTTCGCCAGAGTTTCTAGACGACGGCGGGCCACAAGGGGATAGTCTGGGTCGTTCCCTGGCCCGCTTTCGAAGACCTCGCGATCTTGGTCCCGATACGCCTGCTCGGTGACAGCGCGGAGAACACGTCGTTCCTCGTCATCCAGATCCACGCTGGTCATGGCGCGGAAGCTACCACACGGAACATGCTGGTCCCATCTTGGTCCCACCGAGCCCCGCTTTTTTGTCGGCCCCACTCACCGGCTCAATTTCACGCTAACGAAGTCCGCTTTGGCGGACGGCGCGGAGCGGTGGTGCGGATGACCTCCATCCAACTCGGGGATTCGATCGGTTGTTCTACAGCAAGCCAGCGACTGAGTCATCCATGGAACCGTCGTCGGTCCCTCTCGGACCGAAGGACAGAGTTCCATCCCATACGCCCCGCGACCCAAACCCGGGCGTTAAGACGCGAACTCTGGGCAGAGGAATGAGGTCAGCACACCGATGACGGCACGCGCCATTAGCGAGGGCAGCAGGCTCGTCGCGCGCTCGGCTGCGGGTAGCTTATCAGTTCCTCCGCCCAGGATGGCTGGAAAAATCCATTCCTTGCTTCTGCGGTCGGGGCTCAGTCCGGTCCTCCGTCGCTCGCCCGTGGCCTGGCGCCAAGTTGTTACACACGCGTGTGGTTTGCCGCTGGGCCTCATCCACTACGTCTAGGTCGTCAGATGAACCCTGCCGTCCACCGCAGCGCCGGTGGGGCTTCATCCACCGCATGGGTCGTCGGAACGCCGCCGTCCAACGGACCCGAACGCCCCACGGAGACGTCAGGGCGTTCACGTTGCTGCACGCCGTGGAGTTGCTCTCGGACAATGGCTCCGTCTACGCCGTACACGACATCGTCGATCAGCCCGAGGCTCTCGGCCATCGCTGGAGACGGCCTCGGTATGGGCCCGAGAGCAATGGGATGGCCGAGTCATCGTCGACGGCTTCACCTACGACTACATGTCTCTTTCCGACGTTGATACGAGCGACGAACTGGGCGCCGACATATCGGGTTGCTTTTACGCCGGCTCGCTGCGCTCCATCCCGGCGGGCACCGGGAAATACTCGCCCTTCGCCCCGATCTCGTGGCCCGCCGGGATCGGCACCCCCAGCTCGTCGACGCCAAACACCGTCGCCGGCAACCGCAGCGACTCCCGTAGCCGGTCCATCGTCGCCGGCACGAAGGGGTACAGCATGATCATCAGGTTCTTCAGCACGTAGAACGCGGTGAACAAGGCGTTCCTCCGCCCCTCCTCCGGGTGGCGGTCGTCGTGCGGCTTGTACTGGGCGAACAGGCTGTTGATGATGCGGGCGTAGTTTTCGACCTCGAAGAGCATGTTGGGGTAGTCGGCGCGGTCCATGGATTTGACGTAGCGTTGGACCATGCGGACGGTGTCCTTCAACACGCCGTCGACCAGGACGCCGTCGGGGACGCGGCCGGAGAACTTGGAGTGGGCGGCGGAGATGGGGCGTTCGAAGGCGGCGTTGAGGGGGCCGGCCAGGAAGCGGTTGCGTTCGTCTAGCTTGGTGAAGTCGAAGTCGGAGGGCTTCTCCGATAACCCGAGCAGGGCCAGGTAGTAGCGGACCTGGTCGGCGGTGTAGCCCTTCTCGTCCAGCAGCTGGTCGCCGCTGTAGAAGTTGCCGCGGCTCTTGCTCATCTTTTCGCCGGACACCATGAGGTGAAAAGCGCTCACGATGTCGGTCAGCTGCAGCTCGCCGGGGACGGGCATGCGCAGCGGGTCGTCCTGCGTGCCCAGCCACATCGCGCCCTGCATCAGCACGTAGAAGAAGACGTTGTCCTGGCCCAGGAACTGCGTCACCCGGGCTTCGGGGTCGCGCCAGTACTGGGCGTAGGTCTCGGGGTCCAGGCCCTTCCTGGCCAGCGCAACCTTCGAGAACGCGATCGGCGCAATCAGCGAGTCGGGCCACACGTACAGGGTCTTGCCCGCCAGGTCCGGGTCGATGGGCGGCACCGGCACGCCCCAGGCGATGTCGCGGGTGATCGAGCGGTGCGCCCACTCGTTGGCGATGGTCGACGGGATGCCGGCCGCCGCCAGCGCCGCCCTCCCCTGTTCCAGCGCGCTCTTGTCGCCGAACTGCAGCACCACCTTCTTGCCCGGGGCGTACTTGCTCTTGTGCGCGGGGAGCGTGGCCTTCAGCGCCTTGTATTGCTCCTCGTGCTCGCCGTCGAAGCGCAGCGAGGGCAGCACCTTCTCCAGGGTGTCGGCGATGACCGAGGGGCGCCACGCCTTCTTCTTGGCCTTGCCTTCGATCCAGACGCGCAGCACCTCTGACACCTTCCACATGTCCAGAAACCAGTGGACGGTGTCGCGCATCTCGGGCGTGGTGTCGGACAGGACGCTCTTCGGGTTGATGAGCTCCGTCGGGTCGTGCTGGTGGCCGCAGCGGTCGCACTCGTCGCTGTAGGCGTTC